>REDZ01000021.1 GCA_007695345.1 Paracoccaceae bacterium
ATTCATGCCCGCGATCATGTCGCCCATGAAGATCAGCACGGTCGAGGGCGGAATGATCTGCCCCAGCGTCCCGCTGGCACAGATCGCACCGCAGGCGAGTTTCGGGTCATAGCCCGCGCGCATCATCGCCGGCAGCGAAATCAGCCCCATCGTGACCACTGTCGCGCCCACCACCCCGGTCGAGGCCGCCAGCAGCGCCCCGACCAGAATGACCGATATCCCGAGGCCCCCGCGCATATTGCCGAACAGCTTGCCCATGGTGGACAGCAGTTGCTCGGCGATCTTGCTGCGTTCCAGCATCACCCCCATGAAAATGAAAAGCGGCACAGCCACCAGCACTTCATTGGTCATGTAGCCCGTATAGCGCCCGGCCAGCGCGCGCAGGCTGGACAGGTCAAACACCTCGAAGAACAGCCCCAGATAGGCAAAGATGATCGAGGTGCCCGCCAGGGTAAAGGCAACCGGAAAGCCCAGCAGCAGAAAGCCGATCACGGCAAAGAACATCGTGCCTGCCAGGAACTGGCCGATCAGTACGGGATCCATGTCAGGCGGGCTCCGGGTCGGTTTCGTATTTGTAGCGATAGTCGTCCGGCACCAGATCGCTCCGCCCTGCGATCAGCAGGATCGACCGGATGGCCATGGCAACCCCCTGCAATGCGATCACGACGGCAAAGACAAGGATGAAACTCTTCAGCACGAACAGGCCCGGCATCCCCCCAGGGTTCGAGGACCCTTCCAGCAGGTTGATCGAGCGCATCACGAAATTGAAGCTCGATGTCCAGACCACCCAGGCAAAGGGCCACAGAAAGACAATGACGCCGAACAGGTCCAGCCAGGCCTTGGTCCGGGTCGAGGCGGGGCGATAGAAGATATCGACCCGCACATGGTCATTGCGATACAGCGCATAGCCCGCGACGGCGGTGAACATCACGCCGCTCATCCATGGGTAGAGGTCCTGCATCCACAACCGGGTGACGCCAAAGACATACCGCTCGACCACCACCCAGAAACACACGCCGACCACGCCGACGGCAAGCCACATGAAGGTATTTCCGATCAGCCGGTTTGCGGAATTGATCGCCTGCATGATGAGGGACAGGAAAACCACGGCAATGCGTCCTCTGGGTCTGGGGTGCGGGGTAAGGGTCTGGATCGTGGCCCGGATGATGCCCGGACCACGATGTGGCGCGCCATGCGCGCATATGCCAGCTATGCAGGATCAGGCCAGATCGCTGATGTCGAAGAACCGGTCACGCGCTTCAAGGAAGCCCATGTCCTGATTCTCGGTCCGCCCACGCACCAGGTTCAGTGACTGGATGAAGTTTTCAGCCACGCGTTTGCTGATCGGGTCAGCCGTATCCAGAATTTCGATCAGCAACTCACGCGACGCATTTGCGCCAGCCTCGAGGATGCTGTCGGGGAATTGCGGATAGGTGGTGACGCCATGCTCTTCGACCAGCGTATTCAGAGCGATGGGGTCGTTGGCATAGAATTCCGACGCGGTGTGGTCGTATTCGGCCTGACAGGCATCGCGGATGATGGCCTGCATGTTGCTGGGCAGGTCCATGTACTTGGCCTTGTCCACCACGAATTCGGTGGCAAGACCAGGTTCGATGAACGATGTCGTGTAGAAGTGCTTGCGCACCTGGTGGAATCCCAGCGCGAGGTCATTGTAGGGGCCGACGAATTCGGCGGCATCCAGCGCGCCCGACTGGAGTGCTGCGAAAATCTCGCCCCCGGCAAGGTTGGTCACGCTCGCGCCCATCTTTTCCCAGACCTGGCCACCCAGACCCGGTGTGCGGAAACGCAGCCCCTGCACATCCTCGATGCCCGAAAGTTCGTTCTGGAACCAACCGCCCGACTGCGTACCCGTGTCGCCGGACATGAAGCCGATCAGGCCGAACTGGTCATAGAGTTCATCCCACAGCTCTTGCCCGCCCATGAAGCGCACCCAGGCCGACATCTCGCGCGAGGTCATGCCAAAGGGCACCCCGGTAAAGAAGGACAGGCCGACAGATTTGTTCTGCCAGTAATAAGCGGCGCCATGCATCATTTCGGCAGACCCGTCGATCACGGCATCCACGGATTGCAGCGCCGGGACAATCTCCCCCGCTGAGTACAGCTCAACCGTCAGCATGCCATCTGTAGCAGCCGTGATCCGGTCGGCCAGACGCTGAGCGCCCGTGCCCAGACCGGGAAAGTTGCGCGGCCAGGTGGTGACCATG
Organism: Paracoccaceae bacterium; assembly: GCA_007695345.1. Classification (GTDB taxonomy): domain Bacteria; phylum Pseudomonadota; class Alphaproteobacteria; order Rhodobacterales; family Rhodobacteraceae; genus Roseinatronobacter. The sequence continues at coordinate 2,226 of REDZ01000021.1, forward strand.
CGCCAGGTCATGCGGCCCTGTGCGACAGCCGGTGCAGCAAGCGTGCTCGCAGCAGCCGCCCCGGCCCCCACGGTCGAGGTCTTCAAGAAAGAACGGCGATCCATGTATTCCTCCCATGGTTCTTCTGTTTTAACGCGCTCTTGTGTGACGCGTCCTGTTTATAGAGCATACGCGGGGGATTCTGTGAACCGGAATTTTGCCGCCTTAGTCCGAAACTATCGACAAATTCGCATTATTGCGCCCCGATCACAGGCCCCGTCAGCGCCAGTGATCGGGGCTGCGTTTATGCGGGTAGGGCAGATTGGTCGTGATACGGCGGCAATATTCTGACTGCGTCAGAAAGCGCAGGCCGGGACCGGCAGAGCCGCTCGCCCACGCCCCAAGCGCCGCGCGGGTCCATTGCGCGGGGCCTGTGTGCCACCACGGATAGGGGGCGTCCGTCTGCGCCAGTTCCGCCTGCACATATTCCAGCGCGCGGGTCAGCGCTGGATGGCCGGGCATCGCGGCGGCGAAGTTATTCGCGATCGTGCCAAACCCGCGTTCGATGCACAGAACCAGCCGCGCCCCTGCCAGCAATGGGGTGACGGGCAGACGCGGGTATTCGTCCAGATCGGCGAATACCCCCCCTTGCGTCACCAGCCAGCACAGGCGGAACAGATCGGCGCGCAGGGCCGGATGGTCCAGCGCCTGAAACTGCGCGGCCATCCGGGGGCCATGGGCATTGTGCAGCCAGTCTGACGCTGTTTCGGCATCGAAGGTCTGGCAGGCGAAGCCCGGATGCAAGGCGGCCCATTGTGCCTGTGCGCGCGGCAGGGCCGGACCCGGTGGCCCCTGCCAGTAATGCGCGATCTGTCGCGGGATCGCGGCGTCGGGCGCGGGGGTAAACTCAAGCGCGCCCTGATGGCTGGCGCGCAGCAGGGTGCAGGCCGACAGGCCCGCCGAGGCGCTGATCTGCGCCAGGCCTGCCTGTTCCAGCGTGTCCTGCACGCGGCGGTCCGGGGCAAAGGCATGCGCGGCGCCCTGGGCGGCGCTGGCGGCGCAGGCCACGATCCGGTCGCGCACATCCTGCCCTTGCCGCTCCCCCGCGGGCCAGTGCTTGAGCATGTTGAACCGCGCGTGCAGCGCCTGCGCGCGGCTGAAATCGCCCAGGTGAAAGGCGATGCGCGCCTGCATCAGCAGATAGGGCAGCCGGTCGGGAAAGGCGGCATCGCTACCCGTCAGCGCCTGCGCGGCACGGGTGGGCGCGCCGTCCAGCAGATGCAGCTCGGCCAGCCGCAATGCGCAATCGGCGCGCTGCACGCTGTCGCGCGCCAGCGTCATTGCCCGCTCGGCTGCATGTAGCGCCGCGCCCACACGACCCGCCTGTGCCAAAGCCTCTGCCCGCAGACCCCAGCATCTGGCGGCGCGTGGCGTGGCGGCCACCAGTCGCAGCGCCGGGCGCAACCGGCGCGCGGCCAGACCCGGCAGGCCCATGCGCAGCGCGGCGCGGGCGTGCAGCGTCGCATGGTCGGGCCGGAGGTCCAGGGTGATCGCGCGCCAGTCGGTCACAGCCTCGCGCAACAGCTGCGCCAGATGATGCACCCCGTCATGCCGAGGATGCAGGCGCAGGGCGGCTTGCGCATGGGCCAGCAGGTCAGCCACCGGCTCCTGCAGCATATGCCCCGCTCGCAGCCATTGCAGATGATCGGCGGCCTCCCAGTCTGACGGCGCAATACTGTCCAGCCGAGCGGCCAGTTGTGCGCGGGCCTGTCCGCCTTCGCCGCATTCCAGCATCTGCCGGGTTTCGGCGCGCGCGCGCGCCACGCTGGCGGGGCAATCGCGCCACAGCGCCAGCGCCTGCCCGGCACGGGTCAGGTCGCCCTCGGCCTGAAAGATCTCGAACAGCATCGCGCAACTCTCGGGTGCAGCGTCCTGTCCCAGCGCATCGGCAATCGCCGCCGCGCCATCGCGGCGATAGGCCAGCCACAGCCGTTGCGCTCCGGTTTGCACGCGCCCGTCCAGCCAGTCCAGATCGCGCAAGGCGGATGCGAAATCCCCCATCGCCACAGCCCAATCCACCCGCCGCCGGATATCTGCAACCACACTGGGCGAGGCCGGGTCGATCCGCGCCAGCGCGTCCCAGCCGCGCGCGGGCTGCCCGTGGCGCAGGCAGGCACTGGCCAGCACTGCCCGCCGCCGGTTCGCGCGCTCCACACACTCTGCCAGCGCCTCCAGCGCCTGCGGAACCGCATCGGGTGCGCAAAACTCCAGCGCCAGCCGCGCCATGTCGATACTCTCGGGCCAGTGCGCGCGCGCCGCCTGCGCGGCACTTGCAGCAGGCAGGTCAAGCTGGTGCAGCAGGCGCAGCGCGCGCAGGACCGCACCATAGTCAGCCCCCTGCCCCAGCGCCTCAAGCACAGCCGACCCCGGTGCGGCCGGATCAGGCAACGGACCGTCCCAGAGCGCATGTCGGAGCGCCTGCGCATCCGGAAGCACTGCGCTCATCTGCTGGCGCTACGGGTTTGCCTGCGGCTCCAGCACATTGCGATACTCCGTGAACCTCAGGTTGAAGAACCGTTCCGCCGCCTGCCGCTTCTGCCACAACATGCCATGCAGAAAATACGCGGCATCCCGCGTGATCGGGTAGGACACGCTGGCCCAGACACGCTTTTTCAGCCGCTTTTCGTATTCGTCCCGCGCCTCTGGCGTCATGTCCTCTGTGCTCAGCCGGCAATGCGCCAGGACGCGTTCGACCACTGCCACCGGATCAGACAGGATATCTTCGTAATTCAGGACCAGAATATCGTCATAGGCTTTTGACCAGCGCTCGAAATTGTAGAAATATGAACTCATTTCAAGGATGCGGGCCTTCTTGACCAGCGCGTGAAACTCGTCATCCAGCCGGATCTCTGCCTCTTCCGCCGCCGCGCGGTTGGTGCGCCACAGCGTATGCATCCGCAGCGCCGACACCGCGCGGGCCAGCGGGTCGCGCAGGATGTAGATGACCCGCGCAGTCGGATTGATTTCCTTGCATTCGCGGATCTTGTCATCGCCCAGCAGCGAATATTCAGGCGTGAAATCCATCACCAGCCGATCAGGTTCCGGTGGGGCCATGAGGTTGCGATACCAGTCCAGCCCGCGATGATGGTTCCAGTCCCAGAAATGCGCCTCTTTATTGGTCGAGGTGACGGGCGCGCTGTTGGGAAAGGCATAGCTGCGCTGATGGGCATTGACGACGTGATGCAGCCAACTGGTCGAGGCTTTCTGCGCGCCGATACACAGGATATCGGTCACGTTCTCGCGGGCAGTATCGAGGGTCATGCGGGGCCTCCTTCGGGGGCGGGGGGCAGGCTGGCCTTGATGGGCGCGAGGGTATCGGGCAGGGGCCAGCGGGCCTCGAACGCGCGCAGATGGCGCTTTGCGGCGTCCCAGTCCTGCGCGGCATGGGCGGCCTGAATCGCCAGGCCCATGCGATGCGGGTTCTTGCCCAGTGCGAGCGCGGCCTCATACGCGGCCAGCGCGTCCTGCGGCCGGTCCGCGCGCAGGCGCAGATCGCCGATCATGCGTAGGCTGTAGGCCGCGTTCTGCCATTTGTCATCCGTCTTTGTGCGGGTGGCCTGCATCAGGTCCGGCAACACCCGTTCGATGATCGGTTCCGCGCGCGCAATACGGTTGAAATCCAGCGCCAGCCGCAGCACGTTCGAAATCTCGGGCGAGGTGAGCGCCGCGCCCGTATCCAGCGCAGTGACAGCGCGGGCGAATTCCTGTTCGGCAAGCTGCCACAGGCGACAGAAATCCAGATAGACGAACAGGTGCAGGGGATCGCCCGACATGTCAGCGGCGGGGTATTCCTGCGGGCTGCCAAGGCTGAAGCGATGCGCCAGCAGCGCCGATCCTGCCAGCCTGTCAGCGGCCGCGCGCATCCGGTCGGGGTGTTTCTGCGCCACCGGGGCATGGGCCGTGACCGCACCGGTGTCGGGGTTCACCGTTGCAATGCAGCTATAGCGATAGCGGCGCTGGGCCTGTTCCTCCACACGGCGAAACACGTCCAGACCGCGCTCGCCCCGGGTCGCGAATTCCGAGATGTCAGACACAATGTTACGCCATTCCCTGGAAGTTCGGGAGAAAGCTATGCCTGCGGATGCGCGCTGTCAAACGGCGGCTATGCGCTCAACCACGATATTCTGCGCGATGAAGCGGAAATGCTGCGCATGGCGCGGCAGGATCAGAGACAGTTTCGGGTTCCGGACAGTCGCAAGCCACTGGGCCGGGATGTCGCGTGTCAGCAGGCTGTTCAGCCCCGCGGCGCAGGAATGGACCCTGAAATCGGCCAGGGCATAGTGATCCGGGGCGTCAGTCTGCGGGTCCAGATGGGTCAGCGCGCTTTCGAACAGATACCCGCCCTGCGACCAGAGTTGCAGATGACATCGCAGCCCACCGCCGGGTGCGGCCAGTCCGTCCAGCGCAAGTTCCACCGCGCACCAGGGGCCGGTCCGCGGCACTTGCAGTTTCAGCAGGCGCCGACCCGGGGCGACATGCAGCAACAGCCCGTCGCGATCGCCCGAATGCGACAGTTCCAGCCGGTCGCAGAATCGCGCGCCGGGAATGACATGCTGGGCGTGGGGGTGTGCGCCATGTGCCTGCCACAGGTCGAACGCCACATCCTTTTGCGCGACCGCCGAAATCGCAGGCGGGGCTTGTGGCGATGTGGCGCCGCCCGCGGGCCGCGCAGATGCGCCGGGCAGCCGCGCCAGCATCTCGGCCTTGTCGCTGTCCAGCCTGCGCGACAGGGTCCGGATATCGCCATCGACTTTTTGCCAGATGGCGCTGGTTTCATAATTCACTTCCGCCAGCAGATCCGCCAGCAGGCTGCGCATCAGCGCGGCCTGCGGCGCGGGGGCCTGCAGGTCCGGGGCCGGGCGCGCCAGATCCGCATAAAGCCGCCAGTCATAGGACGGGTTGTCGAGCGTGTTCATCAACGCATTGCGGCTGTCATCCTTCGTGCGGTTGGCGCGGCGGTGATGAAAGGCCAGCTTCTCATCCAGCACGCCCATCCGGTAATGCGCCAGCAAACGGTTCAGAAAGGCACGGTCTTCCATCACGTCAAAGGCTTCGGGAAAGCCGCCCACCGCCTGCACGGCATCGCGCCGGATCAGCCATTGCACAGGATACAGGTCCTGCCGGTAGCAGGCATAGGCCAGCGGGTTGACGAAAAACTCAGGGCGCTGGAAGGGTGCGGGCAGACCCTCCTCGTCGATGACGCGGATCTCGCTGCCTGCCTCCGTCTCGACAATCTCTTCGCGCAGGGCAGTGACGCGGGCCGCCACACCACCCAGATCAGGCACCCTGGCCCTCGTCTCGGCATAGAATTCTGTCAGCCTGGCCAGAAACTCCGGCGCCCATGTGTCGTCATCATCCAGACAGGCGACAAGCTCGGTTTCCAGCGCCGCCACGCCTGCGTTGAACGCGGCTGAGCGCCCGACACCGGGTGTCAGATGCTTGCGCGTCAATCGCTCATGCAGCGCGGGCGGCAGGGCCGAAGCCGCAATTGCGGCGTTCAGTTCGGTCGGATCGCCGCCATCATTGACCAGCACGATCTGCCAGGTGTCATGGGTCTGGGCGGCCACACTGGCCAATGCGCGCAGCACGAAAAGCGGCCGGTCGCGCGTCCGCATCACGATCCCGACCGAAACAGCCCCCTGTGCGTCTCCCATGAAATCCCCGCCCTTACCCCACATCGCCGGATGCGGTGCAAAATACCCAAATCAGCCGCGCAGACGTTGGCCCCGGGGGGCCGGGCTGTCAAGCATCGCGGCCAGTGGCGTCGCTGCCTGGTTGCGCCCCCAGATGGCGCGCGCCCCGCGCCTCTGCGAGAGCGATCTGGCGTTGACGCTCGCGAAACGCGGCGCGGCGCTCCGGCGTGAACTCATCCACGCAATGGCGACATTGCACCCCATGTTCGAAATCCGGGCGCTGCGTATCCTGTGGCCAGAGCGGGCGGCGGCAGGCATGGCACATCACATGCGGGCCGGGGCGCAACCCGTGCTCGACCGAGACGCGCTGGTCAAAGACGAAACAGGCCCCGTGCCACAGGCTTTTCTCGGGCGGGACCTCTTCCAGATATTTCAGAATACCACCTTTCAGATGATAGACCTCCTCTACCCCTTGCGAGATCAGGTAGTTGGTCGATTTCTCGCACCGTATCCCGCCCGTGCAGAACATCGCGATCCGCTTGTTATCGAAGCGGTGGCGATTGGCCTGCCACCAGTCGGGGAATTCGCGGAAGCTGCGCGTTCCGGGGTCGATGGCGCCGTCAAAGCTGCCAATCGCGACTTCGTAATCATTGCGGGTGTCGATGACCGCAACATCGGGCGCGCTGATCAGGTCATTCCAGTCCTGCGGGGCCACATAATGCCCGGTGCCCGCGCGCGGATCGACATCGGGCTGGCCCATTGTGACGATCTCGCGTTTCAGCCGGACCTTCATACGGCCGAATGGCATGGCTTCTGCCGGGCTTTCCTTCCATTCCAGGCCCGCGCATCCTGGCAGCGCGCGGATATGCGCCAGAACCGCGTCGATGCCCTCGCGCGTGCCCGCGATCGTGCCGTTGATCCCCTCTTGCGCCAACAAGAGCGAGCCCTGGACACCCGATTTCTCTGCCCGCGCCAGAAGCGGCCCGCGCAGGGCGGCGGGGTCATTGAACCTGGTGAAATGATAGAGCGCGGCAACTGTGAGCATGGGGGAAGCATTTAGGGGGCTCAGCGCCCCCGCGCAAGCCATCTGCATTGACCTGCCGCGCCGCTTTGCTTAGCTCTCTGCCAGACAGGAGGGCCGTGCCATGAGCCATGCATTGATCGTGATCGACATGCAGAACGATTTCTGCCCCGGCGGCGCACTGGCCGTCGCAGGCGGGGATGAGATTGTCGCGGGCATCAATACCCGCATGGCGGACGCACCCTGCGTGATCCTCACACAGGACTGGCACCCGGCGGGCCACAGCTCTTTCGCCAGCCAGCACGAGGGCCGCGCACCGATGGACGTGATCGAGGCGCCCTATGGCCCCCAGGTCCTGTGGCCCGACCACTGTGTGCAGGGCAGCACGGGCGCGGCGTTTCACCCCGGATTGGACACGACCCGCGCAGAATTGATCCTGCGCAAGGGGTTCCGCCCCGAGATCGACAGCTATTCGGCATTCTTCGAGAATGACCAGCGCACCGCGACCGGGCTGGAGGGGTATCTGCGCACACGCGGGATCACGGAACTGGAATTCGTGGGGCTGGCCACGGATTTCTGCGTCGCCTGGTCCGCGCTCGATGCCGCGCGGCTGGGGTTCAAGGCGCGCGTGCTGACCGAACTGTGCCGCGGCATCGATCTGGACGGCTCGCTTGCGCAGGCCGTGTCGGATCTGCGTGCCGCAGGTGTGACGGTCGTCTGACCCATGGACATTGCCACCCGCGTCTATAACCACCGCTGGAAGCTTGATCCGATCGTGCGCTCGCTGATCGACACGGATTTCTACAAGCTGCTCATGTGCCAGTCGGTCTTTACCAATCATCGTGACACGCAGGTCACATTCAGCCTGATCAACCGCGCCGATGACGTGCCCCTGGCCCGGCTGATCGATGCCGGCGAGTTGCGCGAACAGCTTGACCATATCCGCTCCCTCTCGCTCTCGCGCGGGGAGTCGACCTTTCTGCGGGGCAATACCTTTTACGGTATCCGCCAGATGTTCCGCCCCGATTTCATGGAATGGTTCGAGGGGTTTCGCCTGCCGCCCTATCATCTGGAACGGGTGGGCGATCAGTATGAACTGACATTCGAAGGCGCATGGCCCGAGGTCATGCTGTGGGAAATCCCGGCGCTGGCCGTGTTGATGGAGCTGCGCTCGCGCGCGGTTCTGGGGCGGATGAAACGGTTCGAATTGCAGGTGCTCTATGCCCGCGCGATGACCCGGCTATGGGAAAAGATCGAACATCTGCAGCGGCTGGAAGATCTGCGAATCGCCGATTTCGGCACGCGCAGGCGGCATTCCTTTCTGTGGCAGGACTGGTGCGTGCAGGCCATGATCGAAGGGCTGGGGCCGCGCTTTGCCGGGACGTCCAACTGCCTGATCGCCATGCGCCGCGAGGTCGAGGCCATCGGCACAAACGCCCATGAACTGCCCATGGTCTATGCCGCGCTGGCCGAGAGTGATGACGACCTCGCCGATGCGCCCTACCGCGTTCTGGCCGACTGGCAGGCCGAGCATTCGGGCAATCTGCGCATCATCCTGCCCGATACCTTCGGGTCTGACGGGTTTCTGGACCGCGCGCCCGACTGGCTGTCGGACTGGACGGGCATCCGCATCGATTCGGGCGCGCCCGAAGAACGCGCCGAGGCCGCGATTCGCTGGTGGCGGGCGCGCGGGCAGGACCCGCGCGACAAGCTCATCATCTTCTCGGACGGGTTGGATGCAGATCGCATCGCAGCGCTGCATGCGCGGTTTCACGGGCGCGTGCGGGTCAGTTTCGGCTGGGGCACGCTTCTGACCAATGATTTCAGGGGCCTTGCACCGGGGGACGGGCTGTCGCCCTTCAGCCTGGTCTGCAAAGCCGTGGCCGCCAATGGCCGCCCGACCGTCAAACTGTCCGACAACCCCAACAAGGCCATGGGACCAGAGGCGGAAATCGCGCGCTACAAGCGCGTCTTCCATGTCGGCGCGCAAACCGCGCAGGATGTGCTGGTCTGAGGCGCTCAGCCGAAATCGGCGCAACGCACACCCGGTCGCACCGATTTTAGGTGACAGATGCATGACGCTGTGGTGCAATCAACCTGTTCACAAAAGAGCAGGAGGATACCGAATGTCGCTAAGCTCCCACATCACCGAGCTCCGCCGCAAGCATGAACACCTGTCCGAAAAGGTCGAACTGGCGCAGCGCAGCCCCGGTATGGATGACCTTGTGATCGCTGAACTCAAGAAACAGAAACTCCGCCTGAAAGAGGAAATAGAGCGGCTCTCGCACGCCTGAGCGCTCTTCCCCCCCCCGACAGCGAAATGTCAGACGGCCCGCGCATCGCGCGGGCAAGCGGCCGGAGGCAGGGGATCAGGCGAAGAACTGTGCCCCGTTCGCACTGATTGTCGAGCCATTGACGAACCCGGCATCATCGGCCACCAGAAACGCGACGCAGCGCGCGATTTCCTCGGGCTCGCCCAGCCGACCGGCAGGGATCTGCCCGATGATCGCCTCACGCACCTTGTCGGGCACGGCCATCACCATCTCGGTCGCGATATACCCCGGACAGACGGCATTCGCGGTGATGTTGAACCGCGCCCCTTCCTGCGCAAGGCTCTTGACGATTCCCAGATCACCCGCCTTGGTCGCGGCGTAATTCACCTGACCGAACTGGCCTTTCTGCCCGTTGATCGACGAAATTACCACCACACGGCCGAATTTGCGCTCGCGCATTCCGGGCCAGACCGGGTGGATCGTGTTGAACACACCGGTCAGATTCGTATCGATCACCTCGCGCCATTGATCGGGCGTCATCTTGTGAAAGGGCGCATCGCGGGTGATCCCGGCATTCGCAACCACGATATCGATGGGACCCAGATCCGCCTCGACTTGCGCGATCCCGGTCTTGGATGCGTCGTAATCCGCAGCGTTCCATTTGTAGGTCTTGATACCGGTCTCGCTGGTGAACTTTGCCGCCGCATCATCATTGCCTGCATAGGTCGCCGCTACCTCGCAGCCCTGCGCCTTGAGCGCCTTGGATATCGCCGCGCCGATCCCGCGCGACCCGCCTGTGACAAGTGCCACTCGTGCCATGGTGATCCCCCTCCTCTTGGGTAAATTTCCTTACGAAACAACAGCTATCGAAATGGGCGGCATTGCGCAAGATTATTGCGCAATGCCATGCGGATTACCGCTCCAGGCACATGGCGACGCCCATGCCGCCCCCAATGCACAAGGTTGCCAGCCCTTTTTTCGCGTCGCGGCGGCCCATTTCAAACAAGAGCGTGTTCAGGATACGGCAGCCAGAAGCGCCAATCGGGTGGCCAATGGCGATGGCACCACCATTCACATTGACCTTGTCCACATCCCAGCCCATGTCCTTGTTCACGGCGCAAGCCTGTGCGGCAAAGGCCTCATTCGCCTCGATCAGGTCCAGATCCTCGGGTTTCCAGCCTGCTTTCGCCAGCGCCTTGCGGCTGGCATGGATCGGGCCGACACCCATGATCGACGGGTCCAGCCCGGCCGTGGCGTAGCTCGCGATGCGCGCCAGCGGGGTCAGGCCGCGTTTTTCGGCCTCCTCAGCCGTCATCAGCATGACGGCGGCAGCCCCGTCATTCAGCCCCGAGGCATTGGCGGCCGTCACACTGCCGTCCTTGGCAAAGGCCGGGCGCAGCTTCTGCATCCCCTCCAGCGTGGCGCCGTGACGGATATATTCGTCATCCTCGACCACGATATCGCCCTTGCGGGTCTTTACGGTGAAGGGCGCGATCTCGTCCTTGAACTTGCCGGCCTTCTGCGCGGCCTCGGCCTTGTTCTGGCTGGC
>REDZ01000002.1 GCA_007695345.1 Paracoccaceae bacterium
CCGCGCCGCGTGCCCGCCCGACATCAGCGCCATCGGCACCCCCGCCCCCGGATGCACCCCGCCCCCCGCCAGATACAGGCCCTTGATCCGCGTCCGTGCTGTGGGGCGCAGGAAACTGGCCAGCGGGTTGTTCGGGGACAGACCGTAAATCGCGCCCTGACTGTGGGGAAACAGCACCGCGAAATCGCTCGGGGCGGTCAGCGTGGCCGATCCCGGTTCCGGGTCCAGATGCAGGCCGAACCGGGCCAGTCGCGTGCAGGGGGACGTCGGGCATGGCATGTCCTTTGCGCGCGCCATGCCATTCGCGACGGCAGGCGCGTTGAGGATGAATTGAAACCGCTCTGGCCCCGTGGGCAGACCTGCGCTGCGATCCTGCGCGCAGACATAGATCGTGGGCTCTTGCGGGGTCTGGCCACGGGCCAGCGGGGTGAATTCCTGCGCCGCGTCGCGCGCGAAAAACACAGTGTGATAGGCCAGCGCCTGTTGCCCCATCCCTTCGGCACGGACCTGCGCCGAAAAGGTCCAGACATGCGCTGACAGGCTGCGCGGCTGGGTCTGGCGGGGTTTCGGCGCGCGGGCGGGGGCATCCAGCAGATAGGGCAGGGCAGCAGGATCGCCGTTGAAGATGACCTGACGCGCCGCGATCACCTCGCCATCGGCAAGCTGCGCGGCGGTGATCCGGTCTTTCGACGTGATCAGGCGGGCCACGGGTGCATTCAGCCGCAACTGGCCACCCAGCGCCGTGAACAGCCCCGCCAGCACCAGCGCCAGTCGGGCCATGCCACCCTTGACGGCCCAGACACCGGCGGCTTCGGCCTGCCAGATCAGTGCCAGAAGCGCGGGGGCAAGCTGCGGATTGCCGCCGACATAGGTCGCATAGCGCGCAAATAACTGGCGCAGACGCGGATCGGTGAACTGTCGCGCAAGCATTGCATCAAGGGTCAGGCCAGGGCGCAGCCAGGGCAGCAGGGCGGGGCGCGACAGCGCCGCGCGGCCTGCGCCAGGGATCGACGGGCGTCCAGCCCGCATGATCGGGCCAGCAAAAGCGTTATAAAGCGCCCGCGTCGCAGCATCGAAACGCTCGAATTCATCGCGCGCCTGTGCACCGAAGCTCTGCCCGATGGCATCGACATTGGCGCGCGGGTCCGCGAACAGGTCAAGCTGCGCGCCGTCCTGCCAGAAATGCCGCGCGATGACTGGCAGCGGTGTCAGCGACAGATGCGCGTCAAGCGTCGTGCCTGCTTCGGAAAACAGATCATCCAGCACATCGCGCATGGTCAACACGGTCGGGCCTGCATCGACGGGCCCCGCGGGGCTGGGGGTCGTGCGCATCTTGCCACCGGGCCAGCCCTGCGCTTCCAGCAGGGTCACAGGCAGGCCGCGCGCGGCCAGCCGGATCGCAGCCGACAAACCGCCGATCCCGGCACCAATCACCAGCACTGAGTCTTTTTCCATGCCCATGTCAGAGATTCTTGACTCTTTGCGCCAAACTGTCCAGTATTATTTACACATATCTGTCTAAATAGACTGACACATCCAGAGAGGCGAGGCTGACATGGACCTGAGCAAGCGAATCGACCGGGCGATGATGAAAGCGATTGCGCGGGCGCAGGGCGGCGGCGATGTGGCGCCGGGGCGGCTGGCCGCTGCGCTGAACTACGCGGTCACGCCGGGTGGCGCGCGCATCCGGCCCACCATCTGCATGTCGGTCGCGCTGGCCTGTGGCGATGACCGGCCCGCGCTGTCGGATCGTGCGGCCACAGCGCTGGAACTGATCCATTGCGCCAGCCTGGTCCATGATGATCTGCCCGCTTTCGACAATGCCGATTTCCGCCGGGGCAAGCCGACTGTGCATATGGCCTTTTCCGAGCCGCTGGCCGTGCTGACCGGCGACAGCCTGATCATCGCGGCCTTCGATGTGCTGGCCGATGTGGAAGATGCCGATGCGCTGCGTGCGCTGAAACTGACCCGGCTGCTTGCGCATCACACGGGCATGCCGCATGGCATCTGTGCGGGTCAGGGCTGGGAAAGTGAAGCCAAGGTCGATCTGGGCGCGTATCACCGCTCGAAAACTGCGGCGCTCTTTGTCGCTGCCACCCAGATGGGCGCGCTGGCCGCGGGCCATGAGCCAGAGCAATGGGAAGAACTTGGCGCGCGCATCGGCGAGGCGTTTCAGGTGGCCGATGATCTGCGCGATGCGCTTTATGACGAGGCCGCCCTTGGCAAACCTGCCGGTCAGGACGCGATCCATCAGCGCCCCTCGGCGGTCGAGGAATATGGCGTGCAGGGCGCAATCAAGCATCTGCGCGATATCCTGAGCGGCGCGATTGCGTCGATCCCGTCCTGCCCCGGCGAAGCGCAGCTTGCCCAGCTTGTGCGGCTTTATGCGGAACGCATGACCCCGGTCGCGCCTGTCCGGGTCTGAGGTCATGGTCGACTTGCCCGCGCCTGATTTGCCGTTCCGGCCTGCAGGCTGGGTCAACCGGCTGGTGGCCGCGCCGCGCTTTCAGGCGATCTGCGCGCGCGTCCCCGGTCTGCGCGGGATTG
>REDZ01000224.1 GCA_007695345.1 Paracoccaceae bacterium
GGGCTCTTTTCACGGGGCGGGGGGGGGGGCCTTGGGGCCCCGCGCCCCCGGTTCGGCACGCACCGACACGGCGTGCGCGTCACATCCCCCAGATATAGACCGCAAAGAACAGGAACAGCCAGACGACATCGACGAAGTGCCAGTACCAGGCCGCCGCTTCGAACCCGACATGGCGTTCGGCGGTGAAATGCCCGGACCGGACACGGAACCAGCACACGGCCAGAAAGATCGTGCCGATGATGACATGCACCCCGTGAAACCCGGTCGCCATGAAGAAATTGGCGTAGAACACATCGCCCGAGAAATCATAGCCACGCTCGGTGATCAGATAGAAGTACTCGTACCCCTGCAGGCAGGTAAAGGCGATCCCGAGCAGGATCGCCAAGCCCAATGTATTGGCCACAGTCTTGCGATCCCCGTCATGGACCAGCTCATGATGCGACCAGGTGACCAGCGCACCCGACAGCAACAGGACCATCGTGTTGATGATCGGCAGTTCGAATGCGTTTACAGCATAGATGGCGGGTTCCAGATACTCGGTCCCGACATAGGTATACATCGGGTACATGGCATGTTTGAAAAAGCTCCAGAACCAGGCGGCGAAGAACATCACCTCGGAGATCACGAACAGAATGAACCCGTAGCGCAGGCCAATGACGACGACGGGGGTATGATCGCCCGAATGCGATTCAACCACCATCTCGCGCCACCACTCGAACGAGACATAGATCAACCCGGCCAGCCCGATCAGGAACAGCCACGGCCCGTTGTCATGCATCCACAGCACGGCCCCGAACAGCATTACGAAGGTCGAGACAGATGCCGCCAGCGGCCAGATGGACGGGGGCAAAACGTGATAGTCGTGGTTCTTTGCGTTGGCCATTGCGGAAGGTTCCCTCGGATGGTGCAGGTTGAAGCCTGTCTCAGTTTGTCATTTCAGTCTCGGGGGCGACGTAGTCGTCGGGGATGTCGGTCGGGTGGAACGTGTAGGACAGCGTGATGGTATGCGTATCGCGCGCCTCGCGGTCGTCCAGAATATCGGGATCGACGAAATAGGTCACCGGCATCAGCACAGTTTCGCCGGGTTGCAGCACCTGCAACTCGAAGCAGAAACAGTCGATCTTGGTGAAATAGCGCCCCGCCTCATAGGGAGAGACATTGTAGCTCGCGGTTCCGGCAATGGGTTCGTCCGTGGGGTTATGCGCCTCATAGAAGGCAAGCCCCACATCCCCGATCTGGATTTCAGCCGAGCGCTGCTCGGGCCGGAAAGCCCAGGGGAAATCGCGCACGACTGACGCGTCAAACCGCACACGCATCGTTTCTTCCAGCACCACGCCGCGCGATTCGGCGGCCGTGTTGGTGGTGCCGCCATACCCGGTCACGCGGCAGAACAGGTCATAAAGCGGAACTGCCGCCCAGCCCATGCCGAACATGAAAGCGACGACACCCACAGCCTGCACCGTGGTTTTCTGAATACCGGAGAGCTTGTTCCACGTGGCGATCATGGTTGCTGATACCTCGGATGGTTTGGATCTAGCGCGGGGCGATAGCTGTGGTCATAGGCTTGCAAGGTGCCCCCGCCCTGCACCTTGGCAATCGTCAGGCCGAATACCAGTGCGATGAACCCCACCAGCACCACCGCCAGCCCGATATTGCGCCCCGACCGGCGCTGATGAAGTTCGTGTTCGCGCGTGATCGGCATCAGAACACCTCCAGGACAGGCAGATGGGTGGCCAGCGCGGCATAGGCAGGCCAATGGGCAAGCGCGGCTTCCAGCAACAGCGCCGTGAACAGCACGAACAGATACGAGAGCGAGAAGCGGAAGACACGCTTTTCGGTCGCGTAACCATCGTCTTCGGCCTGCCCCTCATCCCGACGCCAGATGGCCCATGCGCCCTGCACGAACATTGCATTCAGCACCAGCGCGCAAGCCAGATAGACCGGCCCGCCAATACTGGTGAAAGCCGTGGCCAGCGCCACGGGCACCAGTGCCAGCGTATAGACCAGAATATGCGCACGGGTGGCGCGGCGGCCATGAGTGACGGTCAGCATGGGGACACGGGCCTTGTGATAGTCCGATTTCATGAACAGCGCCAAAGCCCAGAAATGCGGCGGCGTCCACATGAATATCAGGCCGAACATCAGACATGCCTCAACGCTGATACTGCCGGTCACGGCCACCCAGCCGATCATTGGCGGAAAGGCCCCTGCCGCGCCGCCGATCACGATATTTTGCGGCGTCGCGCGTTTCAGCCACATGGAATAGATGACCGCATAGAAAAAGATCGTGAAGGCCAGCAACCCCGCAGCCAGTGTATTGGTCGCCAGCCACAGCATGATGACCGCGATCCCCGACAGCGCGACGCCCAGCGCCATGGCCTCTTGCGGGGCAACCTTGCCTGCCGGGATGGGGCGTCTGGCCGTGCGCTTCATGATCTGATCGATATCGGCGTCCCACCACATGTTCAGCGCGCCCGATGCCCCGGCCCCCAGCGCGATGAAGATGATGGCGGCCAGCGCCTCGACCGGGTGCAGGCTGCCGGGTGCGACCAGCAACCCCACCAGCGCCGTGAACACCACCAGCGACATGACCCGTGGCTTGAGCAGGGCGATGTAATCGCCGAACTCTGCCTCACCGGGCGTAGCATAGCTGATATCGGTGCGAATATCGGTCATAAGGGCTGTCCGTGGCAGAGGGCAGGAAAGCGGCTCAGTCGGTCGATGCGACCTGGATATGGCTTTGCATCCAGTCAGGTGCGCTGGCGAAATCGGCCCCCTGACGTTCCAGCCAGGCGATATATTCCTCTTCGCTCACGACCTTGACGGTGATCGGCATATAGGCGTGGTTGATCCCGCACAGCTCTGAACACTGGCCGAAATAGATGCCTTCTTCCTCGGCATTGAACCACAGTTCTGCCAGACGTCCGGGGATGCCGTCCTGCTTGACCCCAAAGGCGGGGATGGTCCAGGAATGTATCACGTCGCCTGCCGTCACCTGCAGCACGATATCGCGCCCCACAGGCACCACCATCGACGTGTCGGTCGCCAGCAGATACAGGTCGTCAGTGTAGCCGAAATCCTCCAGCTCGTCGCGCTCCAGCATGAATTGCGAGAACTGCACGTCGTGATCGATATATTCGTAATCCCAGTACCACTGCAGCCCGGTTACCTTGATGGTCACATCAGCCTCGGGCATGACCTGCTGGTGGCGCAACGCAGGAAAGGTAAAGACCGCAATGAACAGCAGGATGATCGCGGGCACGACCGTCCATGCCACCTCGATGGGGGTATTGTGGGTGAAGCGTGCAGGCTCCGGGTTGGCCTTGCGGTTATGAAACACAATCACCCAAAGCAACAGGCCGCTGACAAAGATCGTGATCGGCACGATGATCCACAGCAGCAGATCATCCAGAAACACGATCTCGCGGTGAAGCGCCGTCACCGGGTTCTGCAGGCTGGTGCCGCCCGGTTCGGGCGCGCCGCGCACCGGCAGTTGCGGCAACAGGTCTTCCGCGGCCGCGCGCGACGCAGCACCCAGCGTCACGATTCCAGCGGCAATTGCGGACATGGCCAGACATGATGTGGCTTTCAAAACTCGCATGTTCTGTTCCCGTAGTTATTCGACCTTGATGGCCGCTTTGCACCCTGGGACCCGGACGATACCTGTCGGCAAATGGTGGAATCCCGTTGAGGTTTGGCACCGTAAAACCATATTAGGGGGGGCAGAACAAGCAAAACCGATGCGACACATTGCCATTTCTTGATCTGGATCAAGGACAGCCTGGCAGTCGCCCCAGAGCCGCTGAAAGGACCCCATGTCAGATAGTGTTTTCCGCCCGTTCGAAACTGCATTCGACCGCGATACAGCCCTGGGCGTGCTGCGTGAGGCCACCGCGGGCGCCGATGATGGCGAGCTGTTTTGCGAACGGCGCGTGTCGGAATCGCTGATGCTGGACGATCAGCGCATCAAATCCGCCAGCTACAACGCCAGCGAGGGTTTCGGCCTGCGTGCCGTCTGCGGCGAGGTGACGGGCTATGCGCATTCTACCCACATGACCATGGATGCCCTGCGCCGCGCGGCAGAGACTGCGCGTCTGGCCGTCGGCCATGGCGGCGGTGTGCTGGCCGACGCGCCCGCGCCCACGAACCAGCGCCTCTATACCGATGCCGACCCGATTGCAGGCACGGCATTTGCCGTCAAGATCGACCTGCTGCGCGAGATTGACGATTTCCTGCGCGGCCTGGATGCGCGTGTCGTTCAGGTCTCGGTGATGATTGCGGCGGGCCACACACAAGTCGAGATCCTGCGCCCCGAAGGTCTGCATCTGCGCGACATCCGGCCCATGAGCAGGCTGAATATCTCGGTTATCGTGGAACAGGACGGGCGGCGCGAATCAGGCTCTGCCGGGGGTGGCGGGCGTGCGGGGCTGGAGGGCGTGATGGCCCGCGACGCCTGGCAGGCCACGGCGCGCGAGGCGCTGCGCATCGCGCTGGTGAACCTGCGCGCCGAACCCGCACCCGCAGGTGTGTTCGATGTCGTGCTCGGCCCCGGCTGGCCGGGCATCCTGCTGCACGAGGCCGTGGGCCACGGGCTTGAGGGCGATTTCAATCGCAAGGGCACATCCGCCTTTGCCGGTCTTATGGGCCAACAGGTCGCGGCGAAGGGGGTGACGGTGCTGGATGACGGCACGATCCCCGACCGTCGCGGGTCGATCACCATCGACGATGAGGGCACTCCCTCTGCCCGCAATGTGCTGATCGAGGACGGGGTACTGGTGGGCTACATGCAGGACCGTCAGAATGCGCGGCTGGTGGGGGTGGCCCCCACCGGCAACGGGCGGCGCGAAAGCTATGCGCACCCACCCATGCCACGCATGACCAACACCTATATGCTGGGCGGCGATACAGACCCCGCCGATCTGGTGGCCGAGCTGCGCGATGGCATTCATGCCGTGGGTTTCGGTGGCGGACAGGTCGATATCACCAACGGCAAATTCGTCTTTTCCTGCACCGAGGCGTATCGCGTGAAAAACGGCAAGGTCGTGGCCCCGGTCAAGGGCGCCACGCTGATCGGTGATGGTGCCACGGCGCTGACGAAAATTCGCGGATTGGGCAATGACATGGCGCTGGATCCCGGCATGGGCACCTGTGGCAAGGCGGGCCAGTGGGTGCCCGTGGGCGTGGGTCAACCCAGCCTGCTGATCGGCGGGCTGACCGTCGGGGGCAGTGCCGCCTGATGGCCGCGTTCCGGTCGACCCGGCGCGGCGACCGGCACCTGCGCTGGCATGACTGGCTGATCGGCTATGGCGTGGTCTGGCTGGCGCCGGTGCTTCTGGGCCTGCTCATGGTCTTGCCGTTCCTGCCCTGTTCCTGGCTGTCCGAAGCCATCGGCCGGAAGCCGCCGCGCTCGGATGCGCTTGCGCAGTTGGCCGGTCACGGCATGGTCGTTGCGCTGATGCCGATGCTGACATGGTTGGGGTTGCTGCCTTCGGCACCGCTGGTCTGGCTGGTGATGCGCCGGGGCCTCGGTGGCTGGATGAGTTTCGCGCTTGGCGGGGTGGCCTGCGCCCTTCTGGCCGCGCGCATGCTCGAGGGGATTCCGCCAGCGATTCCGGTCGGGACCGGACTGGTGAGTGCGCTTGCGCTGCGCGCAGTGCTGGGGCGACGGCGGCCAGAGGCTTTCATCCCCGCGCCGCGCTGAGCGCTGCCGCAGGGCAGGATCTGCGGATGCGACTCCGGTCATGGTCGGCCGCGCCTTGTCCTCACGGGTGCCTGTCCTGGACCGGCGGTACGCAGAGAGGTGAAAAAACGCCCCGGAAGCGGCATTTCTTTACCTCGCCTTAACCAAAGCGCGGCAATGTACACGAAGAATGAGGCGAGGCGGATGGAATGGCAAAAGATTTGTTTTCTTCTCACCCACCCTTCACCCCACCCACGACGGAAGAAGACAGGCTGTCCTGGCTTCGCCTCATTCGCTCGCCCCGCGTCGGCCCCGCGACCTTTCACCGCCTGATGACCGAGCATGGCTCGGCCAGCGCCGCACTGGATGCGCTGCCTGCCATCGCCCACGCCGCCGGGGTGGCCGATTATGCTCCCTGCCCCCGCGACAAGGCCGTGGCGGAAATCGATCTCGCCCGCGCCAAGGGCGCACGTATGCTCTGCTATGGCACTGACGCCTATCCCGCCACGCTCGCCGCACTGGGCGATCCGCCGCCCGTGCTGTGGTGCATGGGCCAACGCGCCCCTATCCTGCGGCCCATGGTGGCGCTTGTGGGCGCGCGCAATGCCTCCAGCCTTGGCACCCGCACTGCACGCGCATTGGCCGAAGGGCTGGGGCATGAAGGGTATACTGTCGTCTCGGGCCTCGCGCGCGGGGTCGATGCTGCGGCCCATCACGGCAGCCTGAAAACCGGTACGATCGCGGTCATGGCGGGTGGGGTCGATGTCATTTACCCGGTCGAGAATACAGTCTTGGCCGCCGCGATTTCCGATCAGGGGCTGCGCCTGTCGGAGCAGCCCATGGGCCTGCACCCCCAGGGCCGCCATTTCCCGCCGCGCAACCGCATTGTGGCGGGGCTGGCCCTCGCCGTCGTGGTGGTCGAGGCGGCAGAGAAATCGGGCACGCTGATCACGGCGCGCGATGCGCTCGATCAGGGGCGCGAGGTGATGGCCGTTCCGGGCCACCCGGTCGACGGGCGCGCGGGCGGCTGCAACCGGCTCATTCGCGACGGCGCGACCCTTGTGCGCCATGTCGAGGACGTGCTGGACGTGCTGCG
This sequence comes from Paracoccaceae bacterium, assembly GCA_007695345.1. Lineage (GTDB taxonomy): Bacteria > Pseudomonadota > Alphaproteobacteria > Rhodobacterales > Rhodobacteraceae > Roseinatronobacter. Next base: position 6,777 of record REDZ01000224.1, read on the forward strand.
CCGTCTGGAGAACGCGCCCTGTCAGCTGCCCGGTGAGACCGCGCGCAACGCTCCGGATCAAGGGACGGAGGGGGAGCCCCGCGCCAACCGGCATTGTGCAGATGCACGCTCACCCTCAACCGCCGCGTCCAACGCCACCACGTCTGCGCCGCCAGATTCCACAGAAAACGAATGCACAGGCCAGGCCTCACGCGGCAGCGGCGCTCCATCGCCTGTCACGCCCCCGCGCGACAAGCAGACCACGCGCTCCAGCGCGGCTGACCTGTCTCGGCGCATTCTCGACTGTCTTGGCCCCAGCCCGGTGGCCGAGGATCAGGTCATCCGCGATCTCGCCATCCCCGCCGCAACGCTATCGACCGCTCTGGTCATGCTGGAACTTCACGGCACAATCCGCCGCCACCCCGGCGGGCTGGTCAGCCGCGCCTGAAGAACTGCACCTCCGCACTCGGGACCATTACCCGCCAAGGCAGGCAAAGGCAGTTGCTCCTTACCATGTCGGGGCTTTGTCACATCAACTTTCGCGCGTTCTGAAAAACCCTCGAGGCACCTGCCCCATTCGCCCCGACACCGGCAAAGCGCGCGATAGACAGCTATTCCGGGGCTGACTCAGTGATGACTTGCGCCACGGCGCCATGCAGCGCGCGACCCCGCCCCCAAAGGGGGCGAGCGCCCGCGAGCGGGGCATGGGCGGGTGGGAGGGACCCCCGAGCGGGCGCTTTGTCACATGACGCGCCACGCCAGCACTCAAAGGCCGACCTGGGCACGGACTCCCGGACCGGGTGCCGCCATGGCGACCCGGCCCGCGCCCCGTGCCAGAAGGGTCCGACATGCCAGGGCGCATTGACATTCCCCTGCCCTCTCACACATGTAAGGCCAGTCAAGCCCCGCGCTATCTATATGTCATCCGAGGAATTTCATGGCAGTCGTCGTCGTTGAATCGCCCGCCAAGGCCAAGACAATCAACAAGTATCTCGGCGATGGCCACACGGTTCTGGCCTCTTACGGGCATGTACGCGACCTGCCGCCCAAGGATGGCTCGGTCGATCCGGATGACGATTTCGAGATGAAATGGGAGGTCGCCAGCGACTCGCGCAAACATGTCCGCGCCATTGCCGATGCGCTCAAGGATGACCCCGAACTGATCCTCGCCACCGACCCCGACCGCGAGGGAGAGGCGATTTCCTGGCATTTGACCGAGGCGCTGGCGAAATCGCGCGCGCTGAAAAAGGACACGCCGGTGAAGCGCGTGGTGTTCAACGCGATCACCAAATCCGCCGTGACCAAGGCGATGGAGAACCCGCGCGATGTCGATATGCCGCTGGTGCGCGCCTATCTGGCCCGCCGCGCACTGGATTATCTGGTGGGGTTCAACCTCTCGCCGGTGCTGTGGCGCAAGCTGCCAGGGGCGAAATCGGCCGGCCGCGTGCAATCCGTCTGCCTGCGCCTGATCGTCGAACGCGAGATGGAGATCGAGGCCTTTCGCCCGCAGGAATACTGGTCCGTCACAGCAGCGCTTGCCACGCCCAGAGGGCAGGAATTCAGCGCCCGTCTGGTCAGCCTTGCCGGCAAACGCCTGGACAAATTCGACATTGCGACCTCGGAATCGGCCGAAATTGCAGTACAGGCCGTGTCCTCGCGTGCACTTTCCGTCCATTCGGTCGAGGCAAAGCCCGCCAGCCGCAATCCATCGGCGCCCTTCATGACCTCGACCCTGCAGCAAGAGGCCAGTCGCAAGTTTGGCATGGGCGCGAAACAGTGCATGAGCACGGCGCAGCGCCTGTATGAAGCGGGCCACATCACCTATATGCGGACGGACGGGATCGACATGGCCCCCGAGGCCGTGATGGCCGCGCGCGATGTCATCAAGGACCGCTATGGCGACAAATATGTCCCCAAAAGCCCGCGCATGTACAAGAACAAGGCCAAGAACGCGCAGGAAGCGCATGAATGCATCCGCCCGACCGACATGGCCACCAGCCCCGACCGCCTGAAGATCAGCGACAATGACCAGCGCAAGCTCTATGACCTGATCTGGAAGCGCACCATTGCCTGCCAGATGGAAGCGGCAAAGCTGGAACGCACCACCATCGATATCGGCAGCAAGGACGGCCAGGTCGGGCTGCGCGCAACGGGTCAGGTCGTGCTGTTTGACGGGTTCCTCAAGGTCTATGAGGAAGGGCGCGATGATGTGGTCGATGATGACGACAAGCGCCTGCCCCAGATGGGTCAGGGCGATGCGTTAGAGCACGCGACCGGTGGGCTGGCACCGCAATTCGAAAAACTGGAGCAAGCAGCGGGCGCGGAAGGCGGGGCGGGTCTGCGCAGCGCGCCGGGCGGCTTGCTTTCGGCCGATGGTGCCGTATTCGGCCAACAGCATTTCACCCAGCCCCCGCCGCGCTATACCGAGGCCACGCTGGTCAAGAAGATGGAAGAACTGGGCATCGGTCGCCCCTCGACCTATGCCAGCATCATCACCACGATCCAGGACCGGGGCTATGTGACCAAGGACAAGAACCGCCTGATCGCCGCCGACAAGGGGCGGCTTGTCACGGTGTTTCTGGTCAATTACTTCCGCCGCTATCTTGAATATGATTTCACCGCCGATCTGGAAAGCCAGCTTGACGATGTGTCCGCCGGCGAGCGCGACCACAAGGAAGTGCTGGCGCGCTTCTGGCGTGATTTCTCCGCCGCGATTGCCGAAACCGCCGATCTGCGCATCACCGAGGTGCTGGAGAAGATCGATGAGGTGCTGGCCCCCCATCTGTATCCGCCGCGCGAGGATGGCAGCGATCCGCGCGTCTGCCCGAAATGCGGGGCCGGGCGGCTGAACCTGAAAACCGCGCGTTCCGGCGGGGCGTTCATCGGGTGCAACAATTACCCCGACTGCCGTTACACCCGCCCCCTTGCGGGCGAGGATGAGGGCAATGCCGAACTCGCGGGTGATGGCAAGCTGCTGGGCCATGACAATGGCGATCCGATCAGCCTGCGCACAGGCCGGTTCGGCCCCTATGTCCAGCGCGGAGAGGCCACAAAGGAGGCGCCAAAACCCCCGCGCGCCTCGCTGCCCAAGGGCTGGGACGTGGCCAGCATCGATCTGGAAAAGGCGCTGATGCTGTTGTCGCTGCCCCGCCCCATCGGCCCGCACCCCGAGGATGGCGAGCTGATCGAGGCCGGGATCGGGCGCTATGGCCCCTATGTCAAGCATGGCCGGGTCTATGCCAATCTGCCCGAGGTGGAAGAGGTCTTTACCATCGGTATGAACCGCGCGGTCGAGGTTCTGGCCGCCAAGCCAGCGCGCGGGCGCGCCGCTGCGGCCGCGCCCCTACGCGAACTGGGCGACCACCCCGATGGCGGCGCGCTGCACGTGATGAAAGGGCGTTACGGGCCTTACGTCAAGTGGGACAAGGTCAATGCGACCCTGCCCAAGGAGATGACACCAGAAGAGATAACGCTCGATCAGGCGATCGAGCTGGTGAATGCCAAGGCCAGCGCAGGCGGCAAGAAGAAGGCTGCCGCGCGCAAACCCGCTGCCAAGAAGCCCGCCGCCACCAAGGCCAAGACCCCCAAAGCCCCTGCAAGGAAAGCCGCAAAAGGCTGACAGACCCGGTGCCGTGGTTGACTTTGCAAAACCGTCGCGGCACTACTCATGCAGGGGCGGAATACCAGAGTGTACAGAGAAAAAAGGATGCGCCATGCAGAAAGTCTACGGCTCTGCGACCGAGGCACTTGACGGGCTGTTGTTTGACGGCATGACAATTGCGGCAGGCGGTTTCGGTCTGTGCGGTATCCCGGAATTGCTGATCGATGCCATCCGCGACGCGGGCACCAAGGATATCTCCATCGCGTCGAATAATTGCGGGGTGGATGATTTCGGTCTTGGCGTGCTGCTCAAGACGCGGCAGATCCGCAAGATGATGTCCTCTTATGTGGGCGAGAATGCCGAATTCATGCGCCAGTACCTGTCGGGTGAGCTGGAGCTGGAATTCAACCCGCAGGGCACGCTGGCTGAGCGGATGCGCGCAGGCGGGGCCGGGATTCCGGGCTTTTACACCCGCACCGGCGTCGGCACCGTGATCGCCGAGGGCAAGGAACACAAGGAATTCGACGGCGAGACGTTTATCCTGGAGCGCGCCATCATGGCCGACCTGTCCATCGTCAAGGCCTGGAAAGCCGACACCACGGGCAACGCGATCTTCCGCAAGACGGCGCGCAACTTCAATCCGCCCGCGGCCAAATGCGGCCGTGTCTGCGTGATGGAGGTCGAGGAAATCGTGCAACCGGGGGAACTGGACCCGGATCGCATCGACCTGCCGGGCATCTATGTGCACCGGTTGATACAGGGGCAACACGAGAAGCGGATCGAACAGCGCACGACACGCGCAGCCTGAGGCGAGCTCCATGGATGACACGTCATTCGCAATGGCTCTGGGCACGAATGAGGCGTTTGCCGCATTCTCTCGGCTGAGCATTGCCGTCCTGTTGAGCGATCCGCGTCAGCCGGACAATCCGATTGTCTATGTGAATGACGCGTTCGAGCGGATGACCGGATATAGCCGCGCAGCGGTTCTGGGCCATAACTGCCGCTTTCTGCAGGGCGAAGGCACAGACAAGCGCGATGTGGATTCGATTCGCGACGCGGTGGCCAACAAGCGCGATGTCTCGGTCGATATCCTGAATTATCGGGCCAATGGCGTGCCCTTTCTCAACCGGCTTATCATTGCCCCGATTGTTGGCGATGACGGGGACCCGATGTTCTTTCTGGGTATCCAGAAGGAACTGACCGAAGGGGATCGCGGCGGCGACAACCGCATCTCGACCGACAATCTGAGGCTGATTCAACGGCTGGTGCAGCGCGATCTGGCCATGATCCTGAACAGCCTGCGCGAGACGACGACCGACCAGACCCCCGAAAATTTGGGCCGCGAACTGGAATCACTGCCACGCCGTCTGGAAACGCTCCAGACTGTCTATGAGGAAATGCGCCAGGCGCGCCGCACGTCCCGCACGGGTGACGTTATTGAACTGGGCGCGCTGCTGGCCCGGATCTCGGCAGCCATTGTGCATACCGAGGGGCGTGCCGGTCTGCGTTACGGTCAGTCGATAGAAAATGTCGATGTCACGCTGGACCGCGCGACCCGGATCGCGCTTATCGTGTCCGAGGCATTGCATAACGCGTTCGAGCATGCCTTTGGCCATGAGGATTTCGGCAGGGTCGAGCTGACCCTGACGCGCCTGACGGGTGGTGGCATGCGCATCATGATCAGTGATGACGGGCGCGGGCTGCCAGGGAATCAGGACTGGCCGTCCAGCGCGCATGCGGGCGGACGGCTGGTGCGCAACCTGCTGGCCGGGCTGGATGCGAAACTGAATGTGGTGCGGGGGGCTGCCGGTCTGGTGGTGCTGATTGACGTGCCGGTCAAGATATCCGACTAAGGTGCACAGCGCCTGACCCGAACACCGAAAACGAGAAGGAGAAAACAACCATGCCATGGGACCGCAATCAGATGGCCGCACGCGCCGCACAGGAATTGCAGGACGGCATGTATGTCAATCTTGGCATCGGCATCCCGACGCTGGTGGCCAATTACATCCCCGAAGGTGTCAGCGTCACGCTGCAATCGGAAAACGGGATGCTGGGCATCGGCCCCTTCCCGACCGAGAATGAGGTCGATCCAGACCTGATCAACGCAGGCAAGCAGACAGTCACCGCCCTGCCCCACACGGCGTTTTTCGACAGCGCCGAAAGCTTCGCGATGATCCGGGGCGGCAAGATCAACATGGCGATCCTGGGCGCGATGGAAGTGGCCGAGAATGGCG
>REDZ01000077.1 GCA_007695345.1 Paracoccaceae bacterium
CGCCACCCACTTCGGCATATTGCGTCAGGAAGGCCAGCGCATCGGTGCCGCCCTGGATCAGCGCGACAGCATCCACATCCGACGGGAACTGCGCGATGATCGACGAGAAGTCGGTCGTGTTCAGCGGCGACCACAGCTTGGTCACTTCGCCGCCCAAGGCGCAGTATTCGTGCATGAAGCCGAAGACCTGCGCATAGGGGAACGCATAGTCAGCGGCCACCAGCGCGACATGGCGCGAATCCATCTCTTCATAGGCATAGGTGCCCAGGCCTGCCATCCACTGCGTCCCTTCCGTATTGAAGCGGAAGAAGTTGGACGAGGGGTCGCGCAGGGTGGTGTCCGCCGCCCCGGAAGAGCCGTTGACGATGGTCTTGCCTTCAAGCGTGCGGGAATAGTCGCGCAGTGCGATGCCTTCGGCGCCCGAAAGCGGGCCGATGATGATATCGACATCGTCCTGTTCGATCAGCTTGCGTGCGCGTGCCAGTGCCACTTCGGGGGTCGCGTTCGAGGATTCGCGGATCCATTCGATCTCGCGTCCGCCGATTTCGTAGTCGATGGCCTCGAACGCCATTTCCATGGCGCGGTACGCATCCTGCCCGCCAGTTGCAAAGGGGCCTTCCAGCGTGGTGATCGATCCGATGCGGATCGGGCCGTCATTCTGTGCGGCGGCGCTGCTTGCGGCAAAGACAGCCGCCACAGTGCCCATCGCCCAGGCCAGTGTATGTCTGCGTGAAACGGACATGAGATTTTCCTCCATGTTGTGCCGGGTATCCTCCACCCCGGCGGTGATGTCTCAGACCCTTGGATCAGCAGGAAAGGCGGTCGGGTCTTTGTGCCGCCTCCGTCCTCAGAGCAGCTCCTCTTTCGGGGCAGGTTTGCCCGGCCCCTTGCCAAAGGCGTTCAGCAGCCGCTTGCCTGCGCCCCAGACGCCGTCGGGCGACAAGAGGACAATGGCAAGGAACACAAGGCCGATCAGCGTGTTGAACCGGTCATGCCCGATGATGGATGACGCGAATGTATCCATGACCACATAGATCAGCGCCCCGATGAACGCCCCCAGCGGGTGGCCCAGACCGCCGATCACGGCCATGATCAGCACACCGACCGTGGCCCATAGCCCGATGGAACTGGGCGTGATGCCGATATTGTAGAAGGTGATCAGAACACCGCCCCATCCGGCAATGAACCCCGCCAGCGCAAAGGATGCGATCCGGTGCAGCCCGACATGAAAGCCGATGGCCGCCGTGCGCCGATCCGAGTCGCGGATCGCCTGCAGCACCAGCCCGAACGGCGTGCGCACGACATAGAGCACGAGCAGATACATCAGCACGGCCACGATCAGCGAGATGTAGTAGAACACCATCGGCGTGCGGAAAGGCATGCCCATGATCTCGGGGCCGACAATGTTGCGGATCCCCTCATACCCGCGGAACCAGGTGATGTTGGACTGCGCAAACAGGCTGAACCCGACCGCCAGCGCCAGCGTGATCATCAGCAGGTAGATTTCGCGCGTGTTGACCGCGATCATCCCGACAATCGCGCCTGCGATGGTCGCGGCAATCACCGCCAGCGGAATGGCTGCGCCATAGGGCATGGCCAGCGGGCCCAGCGGGATGGCCGTCGGTGCCATTATCGCGACGGTATAGCCCGCCACACCGGCCACCATGGTCTGCGCCAGCGATACAAAGCCGCCATAATGCGCCAGAAAGGTCAGCGACAATGCGACCACGCCGTAAACCAGCGCCCGCCCGAAGATATTGACCAGCCAGAAATTCGGCAGCAGCAGCGGCAGGGCCAGCAGGATCGCGATACCGGCCACCGTCATCATCCATTGGCGCGAGGTCATCATGATCATGTCGGCTTCCTCCCCAGCAGGCCCTGCGGCCAGACGGCCAGCACTGCCGCCATGATCACGAAGGTCAGGATCACCGAATAGGTCGGGAACAACACCTGCCCCCATTGCTCGGCCAGCCCGATCAGCAGCGCCCCCAGCGCTGTCCCGCCGATGGACCCCATGCCCCCCACGATCACCACAACAAGTGACATCAGAAGGAAGCGCACATCGACACCCAGCGACATGGGCTGCGCTGTCGCCCCGATCACACCGCCCAGCCCCGCAAGGGCCGCGCCAAGCGCAAAGACGGTTGCGGCAACAAGCGGCACATTGATCCCGCAGGCCGCCAACATCTGCCGGTCATCGACCCCGGCGCGCACGATGATCCCCAGTTTGGTCTTGTTCAGCAGCAGCCACAACGCGATGCCGACAGCGATTGCCAACACGACCTGAAACAGGCGAAACGCGGGGTAGCGCCCTATGATCGGCAGCTCAACCGGGCCAAACAGCATCTGTGGCGCGAAAAAGCGGAAAGGGTTGCCGCCGAAGATGGCAAGAAGCTGGTCGGCGATGATGATGGACAGACCGATTGTCACCAGTGCCTGGCGCAATTCCTGCCCCTGCATCCAACCCAGCAGGACCACCTGCATGAACAGCCCGACAACCGCCGCAGCCAGCACCCCGGCCACGATCCCGACCAGCCAGGCCTGCGACGACCAGGTCGCCGAAGCATAGATCGGGTCATACACCGCGAAGCCGACATAGGCGCCCACCATGTAAAGTGACCCATGCGCCATGTTGACGGTCCGCATCAGACCGAAGATCAGCGAGAACCCGCTGGCAACAATAAAGTATAGCGCTGCCAGCGTCAGCCCGTTCAGGGTGACGTTCAAAAAGAACTGCAGAGACACGTTTTCCTCCTCGACGCGCCCGAAAGCCTGATGCGGCTCCTCCCTCGGGACGGCGGCGATCCATTGGTCTTGTTCAGGGCATATTGACGGGTCGTGAAACGGGTTGCCACATCCAAATCGAACCGGTATTGGGTAAAAATGAGTAACCCACCTGTTCCGGATCAGCACGCCCGCCAGACCGAACTTCTGATCGCCGCACAGCCTCGGGCGCAGGCCGGCACCGCCGAATCGCCAGAGCGCCAGATCCTCGCGCCGTGGATGGACCTCTTGCCTGCGAACCAGCGCGATCTGCTGTCGCTCCTGCCGGTTGCGGATGTGAACGGGGCGTTGTTTGCGGCCCTTGGCGGGCTGGAGCAGGATGTGACCGCCCCTGCCCTGCCAGATGCCGCCCGGCCCGGCACGATTGCGGGGCTGCTATGCGTCGATCCCTTTCTGCGGGTGCATGATGTCCTGCGCCTGCTCGGGGCCGCGGGCATTTCCGCGATCGCGAATTTCCCGACAATTCAGGTTGTTGATGGCGCGACCGCGCGGGTATTCGACAGCGCCGATCTTGGGGTGAAGCGCGAATTTCGCATTCTGGCGCAGTTTGCGCGTGCAGGCGTCGCGATCACCGGCTTTGCCACAACGGACGACGCAGCCGAGCGCCTGCTGGAGATCGGCGTCAGTGACCTGGTGTTCCACCCCGGCCTCGCGTCAAGCGACTGGCGCGCGCGCGCGGTCGCCGCGCGACAGGCCGAGGACTGCCTGCGCACGCTCCGGCCCCGCTGCCAGATCCCGCTGCGCCTGTTCTGCCCCGATGCGTTCGGCACCGAGCTTGACGCGGCGCGCGCGCTTGCGGACGGGCTGGTGCGCTATGCCTGATCGCGGCCCAACACCCCAAGTGTCGGCCGTCACTGGTGCCAGAAGTCATGCGTTGCAGGAACTGGTGCAGAAACGCGCGCAGGGCAGTGCGACCCTGCTGGTGGGCGGGGCCATCGGTGTGGGCATGACCGCCGAAGCCGCTGTCCGGGGCGGTGCCGATTTCCTGCTGGCGTTGAATGCGGGCCGGTTCCGTGTGATGGGCGCGGCCTCTCTCGCGGCGCTATTGCCGCTGAACAATTCCAACCGCTTTACCGACAGTTTCGCCCGTCGCGAGATTCTGGACCGCGTGTCGGTCCCGGTTCTGTTCGGCGCAAGCTGCTTTGATCCGATGACCGATCCCGAACAGCTTGTGCGTCAGGCGCGCGCGGTCGGTTATCATGGCGTGACGAATTTCCCCTCATCCATCCATTTCGACGGCCAGTTCCGCAAACGGCTGGAGGAGGCCGGGCTGGGGTTTGCGCGCGAGGCGCGGATGCTGGCACTGGCGCGCGAGGCCGGGCTGATGACCTTCGGCTACGCCAAGACCCGCAGCGAGATTGCGCATCTGATCGAAGCGCGGGTGGACATGATCTGCCTGAATTTCGGCTGGAACGCGGGCGGGGTTCAGGCCGTGGCGCAAAGTTTCACCATTGCCGAGGCCGCAGACCGCGCGCGGCGCATCTTCTCGATCGTGCGGAGCGGCGCGCCCGACACGCTGTGCTTTGTCGAAGGCGGGCCGATCATCAACCCCGATGACATGTTCCGCGTCTGTGACGAGGCGCGCGCGGACGGCTATGTCGGCGGCTCGACGCTTGACCGGATGCCGCTGGAAATGTCGGTCACGGAACGGACATCGGCCTTCAAGGCGTTCGGGGTATTGAAACAGGCCAACACGAAGCAGTCGCGTGAATTGGCGCGGGCCGCCCGGATTGCCGGGATCGTGGGGCAATCCGAGTTCGTGCTGGCCATCCTTGAACAGGTCACGCGGCTGGCCGCGACCGATATTGCAGCGCTGATCAGTGGCGAGCCGGGGCTGGGGCGCGGGGCGGTGGCGCGCGCGTTGCATCCGCTGTCGGGGCGCACTGGCCCCCTGCTGACCCTGCGCGCCGCCAACCCCGAGGCCAGCCCGGAGGCAACCCTGTTCGGCGACGGTCCGCGAAAGCAGGGATTTCTGAGCAGGCCTGACAGCACGGCCGTGATCGAGAATGCCGAGATGCTGTCGCCCGATCTGCAGGCCCGGCTGGCCGACTGGCTGGAGCAAGAGGCGCAGCGCGGCGCAGATACCAGCAAGACGGCGACAGCCCCCCCCACACGCGCGCGGCTGGTCCTTGTCTGCACCGCGGCCGCGCTGGAACGGGGCGCGCTGGTCCCTGCCCTGTCGCGCCGCCTTCAGGCAGGCCGGATCGACGTTCCGCCCCTGCGCGAACGCCCCGAAGATGTGCCCGCGCTGGCCCGTCACCGGCTGGAGGTTCTGGGGCGCGGCAAGCAGATCTCGGCGGACGGTTATCGCTTGCTGCTGGCCCATGACTGGCCGGGCAACACACCGGAACTGCGCTCTGTCATCGACCGGGCCGCGCTGAACAGCGAACAGGACACCATCGGATCGGCCCAGATATCGGATGCGATCGGGCACGCCACCAAACCGGGCATGGCCGGGTCCGAGGCCACGCCGCAAGCTGTCGGTGAACGCGACTGGCTGGTGGATGCGCTGCGTCGGAACCGCTTTCGGCGCGGGGATACAGCCGCCTATCTGGGGATATCGCGCAAGACGCTTTACAACAAGATGCGGCGCTTCGGGCTGCTGGAATAGCGCAGCCTCAGCGTGTGCAGCCTGACCTGCCCCCCGGACGTTCCCTCGCCGTGCTGTAGAGTCTGCCCAACCTGAAGGAGCAGACGGCATGAAGAAAAGCCAGCTCACCGCGGCGCAGCTCGATCGTCCGCAACCTTGCACACGCGGATCGGGCCCCTGCTACCGGTTCATGGCACGGCTGAGGATGATGACAGGCAGGATACCCACGGCAACGATCAGCAGCGCCGAAGTCGAGGCTTCTTCCAGCCGCCCGTCCTGTGCCAGCCGGAAGGTGCGGATGGCAAGTGTGTCAAAGTTGAAGGGCCGCAGGATGATGGTCGCAGGCAATTCCTTCATCACATCGGCAAAGACGAAGATCGCCGCGGCCAGCACACCCCGTCGCAAGAGTGGCACATGCACGCGCATCAGCACGCCGGATGGCCCCTCACCAAGATTGCGCGCGGCGTCGTCCATACTGGGCGGGATACGCTGAAAGGCCGTATCGACGGTTTTCAGGGCCACGGCCAGATACCGGACCACATAGGCAAATAGCAGTGCGACAATCGTGCCGCTGAGCAAGAGACCGGTCGAGATGCCGAAATGCGCCCGCATGAAACTGTCAACCGTGTTGTCGAAATAGCCCAACGGGACCAGCACGCCCACAGCGATCACGGCGCCGGGCATGGCATAGCCCATAGAGGCCGCCTGCATCGCACCGCTGATCGCCATGCCGCCTTGCTGGCGCCGCGCGTAGCTGAGGAATATGGCAAGGCAGATCAGGATGAGCGCGGCCATCCCGGCCAGGGTGACACTATTGCGGATGAAGGCAAAGAAGCGCGGCCCCCAGAACGGGTCGCCCGCGATGATCGACAGGCGCAGCAATTCGCCTGCCGGCAACAGGAAGCCCAGCAGGACCGGCACAGCGCAGATCACGGCCGCCAGCGTTGCCTGTCCGCGCGCAAGCGGCATGCGCTTGAGTGCGCGCGACCGTCCGCCGCGATTTGTGTCAAAGCGCCGGTTGCCGCGGATCACGCGCTCGATCAGAAACGCCGTGGCCACGAAACAGACCAGCAGCGCGGCAAGCTGCGAGGCTGCGACGGGAGAGCCGCGTCCGAACCAGGTGCGGAAAATCCCCGTGGTCATGGTCTGCACGCCCAGATGGACCATTGCGCCATATTCGGCCAGCGTTTCCATGGCCACGAAAGCGGCGCCTGCGGCAATCGCAGGCCAGGCCATGGGCAGCGCGACAGACCGGAACGCGCGCGCGCGGCTGTAGCCAAGTGCGCGGGCCGAATCCATCATGTCCTGCGACTGACTGAGGAAAGCCGCGCGCGAGAGCAGATAGACATACGGGTAAAGCACCAGCGCCATCAGCATGATGGCGCCGGGCAGCGAGGCCATCTGAGGGAACCAGTAGTCGCCACGCCCCCAGCCGAACATTTCGCGCAGCCATGTCTGGACCGGCCCCCAATAGCTGAGCCGGTCGAAATAGACATAGGCGATCACATAGGCGGGCATCGCCATGGGCAGCATCAGCGCCCATTCAAAAATGCGCCGACCCGGAAAATCATAGGCCGCAACCAGCCATCCTGTCGTCACCCCGATGAGTGTGGCGATGGTCAAGACACCTGCCACCATGATCAGCGAATTCTGCACATAAAGCGGCAGTACTGTTTCTGCGATCTGTGCCCAGATCCCGTCCGAGGACACGAAGACCCGGCTGAGCACTGTCATGATCGGCAACAGGATCACGGCGATGATCAGGACCGCAACACTGGTCCACGGCGATGGGCGCCACCTTGCGGATCTGGTGGATGCCGGATTTACCGGGTGCGGCTGTGGGTCCGATGTGGTGGTCATGATCTGCTTTCGAAAACCGTCGGTTTTTTCCTCTACGAATTGTTGAGCATTCTTGTCAACCATTCGGAAATGCGTTAGCTCCTCCGACAGGCAGGTATCCCCTGCCCTGATAGCCAACCCAGCGGGCGTGCTGCGCCCCAGGCAGGCAAGACACACTTGAAAAGGAGTCTTCCCATGTTTCGAGTCGCAGCTGTCTCGACCCTGGCGCTGAGCGTCGCGCTTCCAGCCTTTGCAGATGAGGTCAATCTGTTCTCGTCGCGCCACTATGACACCGATTATGCCATCTTCGAGGCTTTCACCGAGGCGACAGGGATCACGGTGAACCTGATCGAAGCCTCTGGCGATGAACTTGTCGCCCGGATCGAAGCCGAGGGCGTGAACAGCCCCGCCGATGTGTTCTGGACTGTTGATGCAGGCCGCCTGCATATGGCCGTCGAGCGTGATCTGTTCCAGCCTGTGCAAAGCGACGTGCTGGAAGAGCGGGTGCCCGCTGACATGCGCCACCCTGACGGTCTGTTCTTCGGCGTGACCACACGCGCCCGCGTGATCTATTACAATGTCGAAAACGGACGCCCGGAAAATGTGAACACTTACGAAGATCTGGCTGATCCCGATCTGGGCCTGACCGTGTGCCTGCGTAGCTCCTCGAATATCTACAACCTGTCGCTGATGGCCGAGATGATCGAAGTGCATGGCGAAGAGGGGGCCGAGGACTGGGCGCGCGGCTTTCTTGACAATCTGGCACGTCAGCCGCAGGGCGGGGACACGGACCAGATCCGCGGTGTTGCTGCTGGTGAATGCGATCTGGCCGTGGCCAACAGCTACTATTGGGGCCGGTTGCAAAGCTCGCAGAACCCTGCTGACCGCGAAGCGGCCGCGCGCGTGCTGCCCATCTTTCCCAATCAGGATGATCGGGGCACACATGTAAACATCTCGGGCATGGGCGTGCTGGCAAATGCGCCCAACCCCGAGAATGCTGTGGCGCTGATCGAATTCATGACCTCGCCCACGGTTCAGTCGATCCTCGCAGATCAGAACAATGAATGGCCCGTGGTTGAGGGCGTGACCATCACGGGTCCGATGCGCGACTGGGCCGAATTCACCCGCAGCGACACCAACAAGGCTGTCTATGGGTCCAATCAGGCCACAGCGATCAGCATCTGGGACCGCGTCGGTTTCCCCTGATCTGGGGTGCATCGCCTGACCATATCAGAGGCCAGCGCAGCCGCGCTGGCCTCTGATCGAATGTAACAGGCGCTTGGGGTGGTCGTGTCACAGAGTTGGCGCATGCCACGGTCGCTGACACATGCTGGTGTCAGACCAGAGTGATCTTCTTGTGCGATCATGTGCGGCGTTGAAACGCAGACCATGCAGCCACGGTCCAGGCGCAAGACACAAGGAGAATGCCATGTCGCCCGGCACAAGTGCGGTCTTGTCTGCTGCGTTTTCCGAAAGCACCGATGCGCCCTCTGCGCAAACTGCCCTGCTGTCGGTATCCGGTTTGAGCAAGCGTTTCACGTCTGGTGGGACAGTTGCCGCTGACGCCCTGTCCTTTACACTGCAGGACGGAGAAATGCTTGCACTGCTCGGGCCGTCCGGCTGCGGCAAGACGACCTGCCTGCGGATGCTCGGCGGGTTCGAGATGCCCGATGCAGGGCAGATCCTGCTGCAGGGGCAAGACATAACCCGCAGCCTGCCCGAAGAGCGCGGCATCGGGTTCGTGTTCCAGGATTATGCGCTGTTTCCGCATCTGAGCGTGCAGGAGAATGTGAAATTCGGCCTGCGCCGCCGCACGAGGTCCGAGGCCGAGGCGCGCGCCCGCGAGATGCTGGAGATCGTGGGGCTTGGCGGGCTTGGCGCGCGCAAGCCGCATGAACTCTCTGGCGGTCAGCAGCAGCGCGTGGCACTGGCGCGCACGCTGGCGATAGCCCCGCCGCTGGTCTTGCTGGATGAACCCTTCTCCAACCTCGATGCTGCGATGCGAGTCCAGACGCGGCAGGAGGTGCGGCACCTGCTGCAGGCCGCCGGTTCGGCCGCAATTCTGGTCACCCACGATCAGGAAGAGGCGATGGCCGTGGCGGACCGGGTTGCTGTCATGAATGACGGCAGGCTGATCCAGATCGGGACGCCCGATGATGTCTATCGCAATCCGGTATCCGAATTTGTGGCGTCCTTCATGGGGCGTTCCAACATTGTGCCGGGTGTGGCCAGGGACAATCAGGCGCAGACGGCGTTCGGCATATTGGATCTGTCGCGCCCCGCGCAGGGGGCTGTCAACCTGTCACTGCGGCCCGAACAGATCCTGCTGGATGCCGACCCTTCCAGCCCCGCCGAGATTGTCGCGCGCGAGTTTCGGGGCCATGATCAGCTTTACCGGGTGCAGGACGGCGCGCGCGAACTGGTTGTCCTGTCCGGGGCAGGCGTGAGTTTCGATGTGGGAACGCGTGTGCGCCTGCGCATTTGCGATTGCGTGACGCCGCTGGAACCATCGAAAGCAGATCAGCGCGAATTGACAAAGTTGATAAATTCTGTCAGGTAATTGTCAGCGCCTAGCCAGGATCAGTCAGCCCGGCACATCCAGTTACAGATCAAGGAGCGCGCCAGATGTGCAAGCCCGCAAAACTGACCAGGCTGGCGGCACCCCGCCAAGGTGGGAACCATGCGTGAGGAATCCCGCCGCCTGAAACCGCTTGAGCAGTGCAAGGCGCATGCAGCGCACATTATCCCGCTGCACCGCGCACAAAGCCTGACACAGGATGGCAGCACGGCGCATATTGATCTTGATGGCCAGATCTACACGTTACGGATTACCCGCGCCGGAAAGCTGATCCTCACCAAATAACCCAGCCGCCCTCGTGATCGCGGGCATGTCAGGGCATGTCAGGGCATGTCATGAGCAAGATACCGTCCCCCTGCATCGATGTCTGCAAGTTCAAGCGCGAGGGTCATTGTATCGGCTGTTCGATGACCAAGGCGCAGAAATCCATGTTCAAGACGCTGAAAAAGAAGAACACCAGCATGCCTTTCTGGACATGCTGGTGCATCAGCAAAGCGATCTGGGAAAATACAGCCACTGGGCTGACGCCTACGCGCGGCGCTGCGCCAGGAAAGGGGTCAAGTGCCCGATCTAGGGCGCTGACGGGCATTCAGCCCAGATGCGCGCGCAAGAGCCAGGCGAATTTTTCATGCACCTGCCCGCGCGCGATGGCCAGTTCTTGCGTCAGCAGATCGTCATGTTCTTCCGCGACTGCGGCTGTGCCAGCCAGCGTTGCGGCAACAGTCTCTTGCGCCTTGGCCAGCGTTTCGATCATAATTTCGGCTTTCGCATGGCCGTCATGCTCGCCGACTTTCGAACGCTTCAGCATGCCTGCAAGTTGTCCTTCGGCGTGACCGCCAAGCGCCTTGACGCGTTCGGCCAGATCGTCTTGCGCCGCGAAGTGATCGTGGTAAATCTTCTGGAACAGATCGTGCAGGGCCCCAAAGGCCATACCGGTCACGTTCCGATGGAAATTCCGCGCCAGCATTGTCGCGACAGCGGTTTCTGCGACAGATTGATCGAGCGCGTCGCAGATCGCGTCCTTGGCGCTGGGCGTCAATTGCTCGGCGGTCTGGGTCATGACCCTCCCTCTCGTGTTACAAGCCGTGAAAATGATAACACGGAACCGGCTGGCTATCCGCTTGACCGGGAATTGGTGCAGGCAGACAGCCAGTTCAAGAAGATTTTTAGAATTACTCTATTTTATATGATTTCGCTCGGTCATTGCGTCCATTCGCTGCACCAGTTCCGCGGCCAGCCAGCCCACGGGACGGCGCAGATAAAGCAGCAGTCTTGCACGCAAGAGGAAGGTCGCGCTGCAATGATCATCATGCTGGAGGGCGCCTGAACGCGCGAGCAGCCACTCTTCATCGAAGGACCGCTCCTCTGCGCGCAGATCATGGATCAAAGGCCCTTTGGGAAGGCTCGTTCCCAGAATACGCAGCAAGGCATCGGCGTAATCCTGCACCGCTTCGCGCGGGCCATGCCACAGCAAGCGACAGGTCTCGAAGGCTTCCAGCCCCGCTTTCGCGCGGCATTGGCGCATCAGCAACCGCAACAATAACAAGGCCGGGTCCTGCGCCAATGCGACCGGGCCGGCATCATGAGCAGGAGCGGTATCGTGTATTGGCGCATTCTTGGAGCTTGCCGATACGGGGCAGGCCGATGCGCGATGAACCCAGTTACTTCCGACAGAAATGCTTGGGCTGTGGATCGTTCTGACATCGCTGTCGCATCATTGCGATCTCACAGGGCACAGTTCCTGAAACATCATTGAGCAGTTTCATACATCATCACCACTCTGGACAGATCTGAAACCGCAGCAGAGGCTGGAACGATACCGACAAGGACGCGCAACATCACCGATGCGCCAGTGAGCGTGCGATCGCCGCGTCGCTGGCGCTTGGGAATGAACGGCTTTGGACCTATCTGCACCGCGCGCGCGATGCGGGCTTGGCGTGATCATTGCCGGAAGGTCCGGATTGCGGCACATCTCGGACCATTGGCCTATCCGGGCGGCGTGCCGCAGGTCGTCATGCCCGACAACCTCAAGTCAGTCTTGGTCAAGGCAGACCAGCATGCGTCCGGTGTTGCGATTGGTGATCAGGGCTTTACGCTCCCAAGCGTGCGGCGGGGCCGAGATAAAGGCAACTGCCGGCGCGCCTCATTCGCCCAGCATCGCATGTCAGGCAGACAGTGAGAGCCTTGTACCAGGTGATGAACACTGGCAACAAGACGCTTGTATTACCGCGTCCGGGCAAGGCCGCTAGCAGGGGTGCAGGGTGGGTTGCCACCCACCTTACGTCGCGCCTCGCTGGTATCCCGTAGGGTGGGTGTCAACCCACCCTCCGTCAGTCGCCCTTCGGTCGGTCCTCGAGCGCAGCGATACGCGCCTTGAGCGCTTCATTCTCTTCGCGCGCCTTTTGCGCCATGGCGCGCACGGCGTCGAATTCCTCGCGCGTGACGAAATCGCGATCGGCCAGCCAGCGGTCCAGCACGCCCTTGACGGCAGTCTCTGCTTCCGTTCGCGCGCCCTGGGCCACACCCATGGCGTTGGTCATAAGTTGCGACACATCATCGAGGAAACGGTTACGGGTCTGCATGGTGGCTGCCTTTTGCAATTGCCTGTCCCTGTTATATGCGACCGGCGGGCCGGAAACTCAAGGTTGACTTCCCCTGCCCGACCGCGCCAGACAGTCGCAACCTCAAATCCGGTGCCCTGTACATGACCCCATTTGCCATTCTGTTCCCCGATCTCGATCCTGTGATCTTCGCAATCGATATCGGCGGGTTCTCCTTTGCGTTGCGCTGGTATGCGCTGGCCTATATCGTGGGTTTTCTGGCCGGATGGTGGATCATCTACCGCATGATGGCGCGCCCCGCACTCTGGCCCGGTGACAATGCGCCCATGGCGCCTGACCGCGTTGAAACGCTGCTGACCTATGTCATCGTCGGCGTGATCCTGGGCGGTCGGCTGGGCTTTGTGCTGTTCTATCAACCGGGCTACTATCTGGCCAACCCGACCGAGATCCTGCGTGTCTGGGAAGGGGGCATGTCCTTTCACGGCGGCTTTGCCGGGGTGATCGTGGCAGGGCTGATCTTTTGCCGGCGCAATGGCGTGCCGCCCTGGCGGGTGGCCGATGCCATGGCACTGGTCGCGCCAATCGGGATCGGTCTGGGGCGGGTTGCCAATTTCATCAATGCCGAGCTATGGGGCCGCCCCACGACTGTGCCCTGGGGCATTGTCTTTCCCGGCCCGCAGGCGCAATCCTGTCCCTGGGACTGGGCCGAACCCGTCTGCGCGCGCCACCCCACCCAGCTATACGAGGCCGCGCTGGAAGGGGCGGTTCTGCTTGCGGTGCTGGTCTGGCTGGTCTGGCGGCGCGGCTGGCTGAAAACCCCAGGCGCCGTGACAGGCGTTTTTGTCGCAGGCTACGGGCTGGCCCGGTTCGCGGTTGAATTCTACCGCCAGCCCGATGCGCAATTCATCACGCCCGACAATCCGCTGGGCCATGTCCTGTCACTGGGGCCGCTTGGGCTGACCATGGGGCAGGTCCTGTCACTACCGATGATCGTGGCCGGGCTTGCCATCCTGATCTGGCGCAGGCGCCAGGCATGACAGACCTGCGCGCGGCACTTCTGCGTCAGATCCGCGCGCAAGGGCCGATCAGCGTGGCTGAGTACATGACGCAATGCCTGCTGCACCCACGCCACGGCTATTACGCCACCCGCGACCCGCTGGGGCAGGCCGGTGATTTCACCACTGCCCCCGAAATCAGCCAGGTCTTTGGCGAGCTCCTGGGCCTGCAGATAGCGCAGGTCTGGATGGATCAGGGCGCGCCCAGCCATTTTGCGCTGGCAGAGCTTGGGCCCGGGCGCGGCACGCTGATGGCCGATATCCTGCGCGCCACAGCCCGCGTGCCAGGCTTTCATGACGCGTTGTCCCTGCATCTGGTCGAGGCATCCGCCCCTCTGCGCGCCGCGCAGGCATCGCGGCTGGCGCAATTCCAGCCGGTCTGGCATGACAGCGCCGACACATTGCCGGACCAGCCGCTTTACCTGATCGCAAACGAGTTCTTCGACGCGCTGCCCATCCGCCAGTTCCTGCGCCAGGGCAATGGCTGGGCCGAGCGGATGGTGGGCGCCGAGGGCGATACGCTCTGCTTCGGACTGTCACCCGCCGTGCCGCTCGACGCGCTGACGCACCGGCTGGATGACACGTCAGACGGCCAGATCGTCGAGACCCGCGCCCCTGCCGAGCCTGTCATGGAAGCCATCAGCACCCGCATCATGGCCCATGGCGGCTATGCACTGATCGTGGATTATGGCGACTGGCGCAGCCGGGGCGACACGTTGCAGGCCCTGCGCGCGCATCGCTTTGACGACCCTCTCGCCCATCCCGGCGCGGCCGATCTGACCGCGCATGTCGATTTCGAGGCCCTGGCGCAGGCCGCCCGACCCCTGCGCGCCATGGCACTGACGGTGCAGGGCGCATTGTTGGAGCGGCTGGGCATCACGGCGCGGACCCATGCGCTTGCGCAGGGTTTGAGCGGGCAGCCCCTTGCCGATCATCTGGCCGCGCATCGGCGCTTGACGCATCCGGATGAAATGGGCCACCTGTTCAAGGCGCTGGGCCTTACCCATCCACATGCCCCCGCGCCGCCGGGATTTGACGCATGACCCTCGAGATCCTGACCGCCGACTCGCTGACGCCGCTGCGCCACGGCTTTTTCACCCGGCGCGGGGGGGCATCCTCTGGCATTTTCGCGGGGCTGAATTGCGGTGCCGGATCGTCCGATCAGGCGGATACCGTGCGCATGAACCGCGCCCGCGTCGAAGGGGCGATGCAGCTGGATGCAGGCCATCTGGTCACGATCCATCAGACACATTCGGCCGATATTGTCCATCTGGACGCCCCACTCGACCCCGCTGCCCCGCGACCCAAAGGCGACGGTATGGTGACGGCCACGCCAGGCCTTGGCCTGGGCATTCTGACCGCCGATTGCCAGCCCGTGCTGTTTGCCGACACGCAGGCGCAGGTGATCGGCGCGGCCCATGCGGGCTGGCGCGGGGCGCTGGACGGGGTTCTGGAAAACACGATCGCCGCGATGGAAACGCTGGGGGCCGCGCGCGCGCGCATTCAGGCTGTCATCGGCCCCTGCATCAGTCAGGCCGCCTATGAGGTCGGGCCGGAATTTCTGGATGAATTCTTGGCCGATGATCCCGCCAATGCCCGATTTTTCGCCAATGGTCAGGACGGAAAGTATCAATTCGACCTTGTCGGCTTCGGCCTGCACCGATTGCGCGCAGCAGGCATAGGCGACGCGGAATGGATCGGGCAATGCACCTATCAGGACCCGGCGCGCTACTATTCCTACCGCCGCTCGGTCCATGAGGGGCGGGCCGATTACGGGCGGCTGATCTCTGTCATCCGATTGTGACGGCGCGGGCCGGAAATGGCCCCGCAAACTCCGCGCCGCTGCCGCAGTTGCGCCCGATTCCGGCAGCATTCTCGGGTCAGGTTCAAAAGCAAGCCACACAGGACAACAAGGGGTGCCACGATGGACATGACCACGCGCAAGAGATGGATCGCCAATCTGGTGCAAGAGACGCAGGCCGATATGCCCGCCCTGCCATGGACACGGGCCGCCAAGCGCCAGCGCAGGCTGGAACGCGCGGCGCAGACTCTGCAAAGCGCCTGACCCGCGCATCCCACGCCGTATTATGTAGCCAGTGATGTTCAGGATTGGTTCAATGCAAATGGACGCCCCTCGGGGCGTCCATTTCTTTCGACATCAGGCAAGATTGCCGGTCAGGCAGCCTGGGGCGCTTTCTCAGCATGGCCTTCGACCATGGTGCGCGGCGTCGCATCGGTCGAGATATCAATCTGCCGGGGTTTGAGCGCCTCGGGCAGTTCGCGGGCCAGCTCGATATGCAGCATCCCATCAGCATGGCGCGCACCGGTCACGCGGACATGGTCGGCCAGATGGAACCTGCGCTCGAACGCGCGCGTGGCGATGCCACGGTGCAGGAAATGGCGCTCGCTTTCGTCATCCGTGCTGCGCCCGGACACGACAAGCGCATTATCCTTCACTTCGACCGACAGGTGTTCGGCGGCAAAACCCGCCACGGCGATCGAGATGCGATAAGCGTTCTCATCGGTCTTTTCGATATTGTAGGGCGGATAGGTGGGGGCCTGCACATCAGCAGACATCACACGGTCGAGCATGTCGGCCATGCTGTCGAAACCGATTGCGGCACGGTAAAGGGGGGTTGGGTCAAAACGGCGCATAAGCATCCTCCTTCTTGAGCGATACAGACTCTGCGCCCTCCGTCCTGGACGGGCGCGGTTCAGCGATGGGCCGGGTCCGCATTCGGCACCCGGCAAAGCAGAAGTGGGAATTGCCCCCTGCGCTGTCAAGAGGGCGCGCAAGCCCATCCGCGCGGCGCGGCGCTGCGCTCACAACATCTTGAAAACAGGCGCTTTACGGACGCAGGAACCGCGCGCCGCCACCGCTGCTCATCTCGCGCGGGGTATCGCTGCCGGGACCGGGCGCGCGGACAAACCGCCGATCGCTGGTTTCCAGTGCGGCGCGCAATTCATCCAGACGCGTGCCCAGCGACACGCCCAGCGATATCTGACGCTGCGTACCCCCAACATTGCCGCGCCCCATGGCCGAGACAACCGACACGATAAGCGCCCGCCCCTCGCTGATCGCAAAGACCGGCGCGCCGCTGGCCCCGAAATCGACATTGCACGACATCATCAGCACGCCACTGCGGTCGCGTTCGATCACCTGACAACGCTCTTGCAGGGCCGGAACCTCGCTGCGCCCGCGCGCATAGGACACCACACCCACCTGATCGCCGCCGCGCGGTTCGGCATACACCTCGAACGGGGTCACGCCCAGATTACGAATCGGATGTGACAGTTCCAGCAGCGCCAGATCATGGGCGACATTATCGATATCCGTGCCCTGCGCGGGCGCGTATCGCGGATGAATGGCTGATCGCTGCACCTGCCCTTCGGCCGCCGCCCGCCCGTTGCGCCAGCCCGCCCGAAAGACCAGATCATCATCGGATACGCGCGCGCCAGTTTCCTTGTCAAACAGGCAATGCGCCGCTGTCAGCACCAACCGCTGCGAGATCAGCGCGCCCGTGCAGAACCCGCTCCTGCCGACATCGATCCGCCCGACCCCCTCCCAGCCCTGCACCTGCAGGCTGCTTTCCAGCATCTGCAAGGGCGGGTCCGTGGCCAGCGCGGCCTGCGGCAGCACAAGGGCAAACAGGGCAGCAAGGCACAGGCGCATCCGGGCTCTCCGACGGGGTCAACCCCGATGCCCTAGCATGAAATCGCGGCGGCTTCATGGCCGATCTGCATGGCCCTGCCCAAGAGGATGAATTTACGTCAGCACCGGCACTGCATCGCCACACAGCGCGCGGGGCTTTGGCCCGCCAGTCGCCCAGTCCAGCAGCTCGACCGTATGCACAACAGGCGTGCCGGTCCCCGATCCGATCTGCATCATGCAGCCGATATTGCCCGCCGCGATCACATCAGGGGATTTCGCCTCCAGCGTTGCGACCTTGCGCGCCTTCAACTGGCCGGAAATCTCGGGCTGCATCAGGTTATAGGTGCCGGCAGAGCCGCAGCACAAATGCGCATCCTTCGGCTCGACCACCTCGAACCCGGCACGTTTCAGCAGGTCCTTGGGATAGGTCTTGATCTGCTGGCCGTGCTGGAGCGAACAGGCCGCGTGATACGCGACCTTCAGCCCTTGCGACTCCGCTTTGGGCACATCAAGTTTCATCAGCACCTCGCTGATATCCATTGCAATCTTGCTGACGGCCTGCGCTTGTTCGGCCAGCGGCTCGTTGCGGAACATATGCCCGTAATCCTTGACCGTGGTGCCGCAACCGCTGGTGTTGATGACCACGGCATCCAGCCCGCCGCCCTGCATCTCCTGCCACCAGGCGCGGATGTTCCTGGCTGCCGTGGCATGGCTTTCCGCTGATTTGCCCATGTGATGGGTCAGCGCCCCGCAACAGCCCTGCCCCTCGGCGATGACGACCTCTGCCCCCAGCCGCCGCAACAGCCGGATGGTGGCATCATTGATATCGGTGTTCAGCGCCCGCTGCGCGCAACCCGTCATCAGCGCGACCCGCATCTTGCGGGGCCCCTCGGGCGCAAAGACCTGCGGATCGTCATTGCGGCTGACCGGCGGGATGCGCTTGGGCGCCATGTCCAGCATCGCGCGCAGCCGCGGGTCGGGCATCAGTGCGCGAAAGGGCCGACCCAGCCTCGCCGCGACAAGGGCCGCGCGAAACCGCGTCGGATAGGGCAGGATTTTCGCCAGCGTCCCGCGCAGCAGGCGCTCGAAGAGGGGACGCTTGTAGGTCTGTTCGATGTATTCGCGCGCATGATCGACCAGATGCATGTAATGCACCCCCGACGGGCAGGTGGTCATGCAGGCCAGACAGGACAGGCAGCGATCGATATGCGTGACCGTCTTTTCATCCGCAGGCCGCCCCTTTTCCAACATGTCCTTGATCAGGTAGATGCGCCCGCGCGGGCTGTCCAGCTCATCACCAAGGATCGCATAGGTCGGGCAGGTCGCCGTGCAGAAACCGCAATGCACGCAAGTGCGCAGCACCTCGTTCGAGCGGGCCGTGGCCGGGTCGCGCAACTGATCGGGGGTGAATGTCGTCTGCATGTCGTGCCTATCCCATCAAACCGGGGTTCAGCACCCCGCGCGGATCAAATTTCGCCCGCAGCCCGGCGGACAGTGCTGCGACCGGCGCGGGCTCTGGCTGGAACGCGGGCAGGGCCGCGCGCGTCGCCTCGGACCCGCGGATCAGCGTGGCATGGCCACGGAATGCACCCAGATCGGCCCGCAGATCGCGCCCCGGATCGCAACAGGCCCAGAGAAGCCCGCCGCCCCAGTCCATCACGACCGGGCAATCGGCCCGCGCCACGATCTCCGGTGCGTCCGACGGCCGGACCGAGATGCGCCAGACATCGCCCGCATGCCCGGCAAAGGCGGTCACATCGCGGATGCCCTGCCACAGTTCGGCGCTCGCCGCGCCCTCTACGCGCTCCCAATCGCCGCCCAGCGCCTCCTCCAGCGCCGCCAGCCGGTAGCGCACCTGCGCGTCAAATCCCTCGATCCGCAGCGCCACGCGGCCCTCGGCATCGCGCGCCGCGCCATTGACCTCATAGGGCGTGCCCAGCGCGCGCGACATCATTGCCACGGCCTCTTGTGGGGCCATCGCGGCGCTGCGCAGACTCGCCTGCGCCTCGGGCACCGGCAGCAGCTTGAAGGAACATTCGCTCAGCACCCCCAGCGTGCCCCAGGCCCCGGCCATCAGCTTGACCAGATCATAACCGGTGACATTCTTCATCACCCGCCCGCCGTTCTTGACGATAGTGCCAGTGCCATCGACGAACCGCACCCCGATCAGGCTGTCGCGGCACGCCCCCGCCTGCACCCGCCGCGGCCCCGAGGCATTGGCCGACACCATCCCGCCCACAGTCGGCACGCCCTCGATGCCCAGAAGCGCGCGCATATCCATCGGCTCGAACGGCAGGCGCTGCCCTTCTGCGGCCAGCGCCGCCTCGACCTCGGCCAGCGCTGTGCCCGCACCGGCGACCAGCGTCAGCGCACCCGGTTCATACAGCCGTATGCCGGACAGGTCGCCTGTTTCCAGCATTTCACCCGCCACAGGCCGTCCGACACTGCGCGTGCCCCCGCCGCGTACGACAAGCGGCCCGCGCGCCGCGCGCACCATCCCGGACAATTCTTCTTCACTCGCAGGCCGCATGGCGCGCGCTCCCTTATCTCATCCCTTGGGCTTCATCTTGCCAAAAATACTCAAGAAAACGCTACCCCCGGCGCGCCGCCGCTCAGGCCGCGCGCCGCGTGGCACTTGCCTCCAGCGGGAACACCTTGGCGGGGTTCAGCAGCCAATGCGGGTCGAACACATCCTTGATGCGCATCTGCGCTTCCAGATCCTCGGGCGCGAACTGCACCGACATCAGGTCACGCTTCTCGATTCCGACACCATGTTCGCCCGTCAGGCAGCCGCCAGCCTCGACACACAGTTTCAGGATCTCGGCACCAAAGGCCTCGCACAGTTCCAGATCGCCGGGCTTGTTGGCATCGAACAGGATCAGCGGGTGCATGTTGCCATCGCCCGCATGGAAGACATTCGCCACATCCAGCCCGAATTCCTGGCTCATCTCGCCAATCCGGCGCAGCACGAAGGGCAGGCTGGATACCGGGATCGTCCCATCCAGGCACATGTAATCATTGATACTCCCCATCGCCCCAAAGGCTGATTTGCGCCCCAGCCAGATGCGTTTGCTTTCCTCCTCGGACTGGCTTTCGCGCAACTCCACCGGATTGTGGCGGCGCGCGATCTGCGTGATCAGGCCAAGCTGTTCGTCAATCTCGTCCTGCGATCCCTCGACCTCGACGATCAGCAGCGCCTCGCAATCGGGATAGCCCGCTTTCGCGAAATCCTCGCAGGCGCGGATGCAGGGGCGGTCCATGAATTCGATCGCCACAGGCAGCACCCCGGCCTTGATGATATCCGACACGCAGGCCCCCGCCACTTCGGAACTGTCGAACCCCATCAGCACCGGCCGCGCACCCTCGGGCTTGGGCAGAATGCGCAAGGTCGCCTCGGTCACCACACCAAGCTGGCCTTCGGACCCGCACACAAGCCCCAACAGGTCATAGCCCGCCGCATCCATATGCGCGCCCCCCAGCTCGATCACCGTGCCATCCATCTGCACCAGCGTCACGCCCAGCAGATTATTCGTTGTCACCCCGTATTTCAGGCAATGCGCCCCGCCTGAATTCATCGCGATATTCCCGGCAATCGCGCAGGCCAGCTGGCTGGAAGGATCGGGCGCGTAGAAGAACCCGTCGCTTTCCACCTCGCCCGTGACTGCCAGATTGGTGATGCCGGTCTGTACCCGGATGATCCGGTCGGCATGATCGACCTCCAGCACATCGCGCATCCGCGCCACACCCAGAATGATTGCGTCTTCGGTCGCCAGCGACCCGCCCGCAAGCGAGGTGCCCGCCCCGCGCGGAACGATGGGCACGCGTTCCTCATGGCAGATCCGCAGCACTGCCGCGACCTCGGCCGTCGTGCCCGGCAACACCACGGCCATGGGCAGGCAGGTATAGGCGGTCAACGCATCGCATTCATAGGCGCGGCGCTCGGCTTCATCCCGGATCAGGGCCTGCTCTGGCAAGACCTCGGCCAGCCGGGCCAGCACGCGGTCACGCTTTGCAAGCGTTGCAGGATTGGCAGCAGGCATGTCCATGATATGCTCCCCCAGCACGGATTTGGTAAAATAATATTACCAATTCTGACAAAAGCAAGCAAAACTTCACCGAATTCCTGCTACCGTGCTCAGATCACTGTCTGCCCTGCCCGCGCTGGTGACGCATCCGGCCGCCACGAGGACGTTCAATCCTGTGCAAGCGCGCGCTGACAGGCCGGGCGCGCGGCGCACCTTTCGACCCATGCGCGCACCGACGGGTGATCGGGCGTGGCATCGGGAAAGTAGAGATATGTCGAACACAGCAGGATATCCGCGGCACTGAAACGGTCATTCACCAGCCAGTCGCGCCCCTCCAGCGCCGGGACCAGCCGCGCGGCAATCGCGTCACGGCCCCGGAACGTCGCCTGCGCCACCGGATGGTCGGCCACGCCCAGCACCTCGGCGATATAGACGGGCTCCACCACGCCACAATACCAGAACAGCCATGTCAGATAGGCGCCGCGACCGGGGGCGCCATGTGCAGTGCCCAGATCGCGGTCGGGAAACAGGTCGGTCAGGTAGAGCAGTATCGCCGCTGTCTCGGTGATCAGCGCGCCGTCATGTTCCAACGCCGGCACCTTGCCATCGGGGTGCGGGTTGCGCCGGTCGCGCGCGCCCGATCCATCCTGGCGGGGGATGTCACAACGCACGGTCTCAAACGGGACATCCAGTTCGTGCAGCAGCCACATGACGCGGCCAGAGCGGGATTGCGGGGCGTGATAGAATGTCAGCATGGCGGGGTTCCTTGTTGCTTGCCGAATACCTGTCGCACAGGCATCCTGACAACTCACGTCAGGAGCGCCCATGCCCCGCAGTGACCGCCTGCTTCGCCTTCTCCAGCATCTTCTTACCGAGCCAGCACCTGTGACCGCGGCACGGCGTGCCAGCCTGTCCGGCGTCTCTGAGCGCGCCATCATATCGCGATATCGGGGCGCTGCGGGCGGCAGGCGCCATCGTCGACGGGCAGGCAGGCTCAGGTCAGGAGCGGGCGGGCCTGATCCGTCGATCAGGACGAACGGGCTGCAGGGCCAGCCCGCCCAATCCTGCGTTTGCGCTGATCCGCCCCCCAGAGAGCAAGCGCCACACCGCCCAGAATGCCCAGTGAGCACAGGACAAGGCGCAAGGTCAGCGGCTCGGCGATGAACAGCACACCACCGCCCGCCGCGATGGCCGGCACGGTCAATTGCACATAGGCGGCCGTGCTGCGTTCCAGTGCGGGCAGGACGCTGTACCAGACGGCATAGCCCAGCCCGGACGCCAGCGCGCCAGAGGCAATCGCATACAGCCAGCCCGCCGGGCTGATCGTCTGCTCAAACAGCCCCGGCAGGATCAGAAGAAGTGCGATGGGCAGGCAGCGCAGGAAATTGCCGCCTGTATCGACCAGCGGTGCGGCAGATCCATGCCCGAGCAAGGTATAGGCCGCCCATGCAAGCCCGGCAAGTATCATCAAGGCTGCGCCGAGCGGGTCTGGCGCGCTCACACCCGGCAAGACCAGGAATATCAGAAACAGCACGGCCACAGTGAAACCTGCCCATTCGACAGCACCGGGCCTGTCGCCATGTCCGATGGCCCAGCCCAGCATGCCCAGTTGCACTGCGGCAAACAGCAAAAGCGCCCCTGTTCCGGCGGCAAGGTCCAGATAGGCATAGGAGAATGCAATCGCATAGAGAAAGAGCGCAAGCGCACCGCCCATGCTGCCACCCATCCGCCCCCATCGTGGCCTGCGTCCCCGCCATGCAAGGATCAGCCCCAGCATCAACGCGCCCGAGGCCAGTCGGATGCCGGTATAGCCCAGCGCATCTGCCTCGCCCCCGGCCAGCGCCACGCGGTTCAGAACCGAGTTTGCGGCAAAGGCCACCATCGCCAGTGCCGTAAGTAGCGCGATTTTCAATACTGATGATTCTGCCATCCGCATGTTCCCCAAGGCTGTGCGCAGCCCGTCGCCCATCGGCGCTAGCAGATGCCTGTCATACCGGCAAGCAACCGTCGCGGATATTGCCAATCAGCCGGGACCCGAAGATCGATCAACCTGTTGAACTGTTCATGGATGCCTGACGCACTCTCTCAGCTTGAAAGGTGGATCTCGGCAGGGTTCGGGCCGTCACAAGCATGAGGTGCCCCAGGGTGCAATGCTGCGTCAGAAATCAAGCGATACACGTCCCGGCCAGGGAACACGGGATGTGCGGGCGTTCCGCCCTGCACCGCGCCCGGCATGGGGCGAAACACGAAGGCGATCCCGCCAGAGATGCCCCCACTTGCCTTGCGACGATCCTGCCCATCTTGACGCGGCGGTTGAACCCGGCGCGGGGATTGCTCAAGCCCTTGCGCCGATCTTTTCCGCAGCCCACAGCGATCAGGGGGCGGCGCGGCGCCGGTTTCGGGGGCAGATACCCTTCAGCGCTGACGACCGCGCCCTGCCCCTGCCATCAGATGGGCGGTTTCCTGCAGCCGCGGGTCATTGTGCAGACCTGACACGGGTATTGGCAGGCGGCGGCGCCAGTTGGGATGGGTGGTGACAGTGCCGGGCAGATTGGCCTGTTCCTCGCACTCCAGCACATCTTCGGCCTGTACCGCCACCAGCCGCGCGGGCGTTGCGGCCAGCGCGCGATGCATTTCGGCCACAGCAGGGCCACCGATACCGGCTTCGAGCGCAGCACGATCCGCGCGGCGGCGGGCGCGGTGGGCATCCGCCGCTTCGCTGCACAGATTGCCGATCCGCGCCCACCAGTCGATTTCTCGCGCAGCCTGCCAGCCGCGATAGGTCGGCAGGTCATGGGTGGAAAAGCTCGCGAGAATGGCCTCGGGCCAGTCACCGGGCGGGCGCAGATCACCGTTTTCGACCTCGAACATCATGACGCGGCAGCCCAGCACGCCGCTGGCTTCCAGATCGGTGCGCAAGCCCTCCGGGATGACACCCAGATCCTCACCCACGATATACGCCCCGGCGCGCGCAGCCTCCAGCCGGGCGACTGCCAGAAGCGCATCACGCGGCATGGTGACATAGGCGCCGGGCAGACCGGGCGGCACCCAGAAAGCCCGCGCAAAACCCAGAATATGGTCGATCCGCAAAAGCCCGCATTGGCGGAATTGCGCGCGCAGAATGGCGGCGAACGGTTCGAGATTGCGCGCAAGCAGCGCCTGCGGGTCCAGCGGGGCCAGGCCCCAGCTTTGCCCGTCCGGCGCGAATGCATCAGGCGGCGCACCAAGGCTGACCGAACGGGCATAAAGCCGAGGGTCGGCCCATGCCTCGGCCCCGTCCGGATGCGTTCCGACCGCCAGATCCAGATAGAGGCCATGGCGCATCCCCGCGTCGCGCGCGCGCGCCTGGGCGCGGTCAAGCTGGGCCTGTGCCATCCATTGCGCCCATGCGTGGAAGCGCAAGCGCTCCGGGTTCCGGGCGGCGAAGGTCTGCACCTCGGGCGAATTGGGGTCATGACAGGCTGTGGGCCAATCCGGCCAGCGCGGGCCGAACTGGTCGGACAGCGCCTGATGGGTGGCGAAAACCTCCAGCGCCTGCCCTTCGGCCTGCCGCCATCGGGTGAAGTCCGGGTCACCATCGAATTGCGCGAAGGCCGCGCGCAGGGCCGCCATCTGCGCAGGGATTTCCGCGCGGTGGTCAATCAGCGCGCCGATGCTGCCCGCCGCGCGCGCGACAGCCACATGCCGGATATCCAGCCGCGCCCGGTGCGAGGGGGCGTAGGGGCTGATCGCGCCCGCGTCACCGGGAAAACCTGCGTGGATAGGATTGATACCAAGAAAATCCGCGCCATGCTCGCCCAGCACTGCGGCGATGTCGCCCAGCAGCGCGTAATCCCCAAGCCCCGCTGGCTGCCCCTCCCACAGCCCGTAAAGCGGCGCGGTCATCCCCCAGCCGCGCGGCGGCAGGTCCAGCCGCGCGGGCGCGCTGACCAGAGGGACGCTGCACCCCTCTGTCACGACCCGGTGCAGCCCGCGCGGCACAGGGGCCAATGGGTCGCCCTTGTCGCCGCTTTCCAGATGCAGTTCCGCACCGGCCGGCAGATCTGCGACCCTGCCCTCGGTCACCACACGGGCGCGGACCGGCGCGCGGGCCTGCAACTCGGCCATGTGGCGCGCGGCCTCATCTTCGGTCTGCGCAGGATAGCCCAGCGCGCGCAGGATCGCCGCCTTTGTCTCGGTCGGTGCCTCAACGAACCGCCCCGCACCATCATGATAGCGCCAGACGATGCCCAGATGCTCACACAGCGCGTCCAGATGGGGGGTCATGGCGTCCTCCTTACCCGGCATTTTCCAGCACGAAGGCCACGACCGTTTGCGCAGCAACGGGCGTCGGACCGCCCGAAGGCGGGGCGGTCTCATCCGGCGCGCCATCCTCCGATTGCGTGTCCAGCGCGCGGGTCCAGACCAGCCCCTCTGGGGCGTCGGGCAGCGTCACATCCAGCGCCGCACCTGCGTTGAAGACCAGAAACAGCGCCGTTTCCTGCGCGGCCCAGGGCGGCGTGCCATGCGCGGTGCGTTTTTCGACACAGATCACCCGCAATTCAGGGTCTTCCCAGTCCTGCGGTTCCATCGGGCGGCCCGCCGGATGCCACCAGAACAGGTCAACGAATTCGTCTTCCTCGCGCGCGCGGCTGTGCAGGAAGCGGGTCTGGCGCAGGATGGGATGGGCCATGCGAAAGGCGATCATGCGGCGCGAGAAGGCCAGGAAATCCGTATCCGGGTCGGCCCAGTCCACCCACCCGATGGGACCGTCCTGACAATAGGCGTTGTTGTTTCCGCCCTGGCTGTTGCCGATCTCATCGCCCGCCAGAAGCATCGGCACACCCTGCGACAGCATCAGCGTGGCCATCAGGTTGCGCCGCGTGCGCGCCCGCGCGGCGCGGATGTCCGGGTCATCTGTTGGCCCTTCAACCCCGTGATTGGCGCTGTAGTCATTGTCATGGCCGTCACGGTTGCCTTCGCCATTATCATGGTTGTGCTTTTGCGCGTAGCTGACCACATCCATCAGCGTGAGCCCGTCATGCGCGGTCAGGAAGTTGACCGAACTGGTGGCCGCGCGGCCCGAATGATCGAATTGCAGCGCCGACCCGGTGATGCGCGCGGCCAGATCGGGCGCCGCCCCCGCATCGCCGCGCCAGAATTGCCGCGCGCCGTCGCGGAACTTGTCATTCCATTCGGCAAACGGATGCGGAAAAGCGCCAAGCTGGTAGCCGCCGGGGCCGATATCCCAGGGCTCGGCGATCAGTTTAACGCCGCGCAAAACCGGGTCCTGCCGGATCGCAGCCAGAAAGGGCGCATTGGCGTCAAACCCCGTATTGCCACGCCGCCCCAGTGTCGCCGCAAGGTCAAACCGAAACCCGTCCACGCCAAACTCCTGCACCCAGAGGCGCAGGCTGTCCAGCACCAGCCGCAGCACCATCGGATGATCCAGGTTCAGGGTGTTGCCGCAACCCGTATCGTCGATATTCGCGCCATCCGCGCCCAGCCGGTAATAGCTGGCATTGTCCAACCCCTTGAGGCTGAGCATCGGCCCCATCGCATCGCCTTCGCCCGTGTGGTTATAGACCACATCCACGATCACCTCGATGCCGCGCGCATGCAGGGCGTGAACGATGTCGCGAATCTCGTGCCGTGTGGCGGCATAGCGCGGGTCGGGCGCGCACCATGCGACAGGCTGGTAGCCCCAGTAATTCACCAGCCCCTTTTCCATCAGAAAGCGGTCATCGACAAAGGCTTGAAGCGGCAGGAATTCCACCGCCGTGATGCCAAGGTCAGACAGATGGTCCAGCATCTGGTCGGTGCGCAGGGCGGCAGGCGTGCCGGGGCCGGTCACGCCGGGCATCTGCATGCTCAACCCGCGCAGATGCGCCTCATAGATCACACTGTCGCGCATCGCATGGCGCGGGCCGGGGGGCGCCAGAGGCAGCGGCGGGCGGATGACGCATTTGGGCATATGCGGGGCGCTGTCGATGGGGCACGGGGCGGGGCCATCATCACCCTGCACAACGCCTTGCATCGCCGCGTGCCATGACACGCGACCGGTCAGTTGCCGCGCATAGGGGTCGATCAGCAGTTTGGCAGGGTTGAACAGATGCCCGGCCTCAGGGGCAAAAGGCCCATGCGCGCGCAGCCCGTAATGCTGGCCCGGCCGCAGCCCGGCAATATGGCCGTGCCAGATATGGCCCGTGCGTTCGGGCAAAGGGATGCGCTGCGTCTCTGTCCCGGCATCATCGAACAGGCAGATGTCGATCTGCGTGGCATGGGCGGAAAAGACAGCGAAAGCAGTGCCGTGGTCATCGGGCACTGCGCCCAGACAGTCGGGATTGCTGGCAGAAAGATGCAGGGCGGTCATGGCGGTGCAGGCGGTCCTGTTCAGGAAATCGGGGCGCACGGGTGCTGGTCAGCGTGTATGTGCCAGCCCCTCGTATAGCGCGGCATATTGCCGGGCGGAAGCGTCCCAGCCGACCTCGGCGCGCATGGCGTTGCGCTGCATCCGGCCCCATGACGTGCGGTCGGAATATAATGTGCATAATCGGTCCAGCGCAAAGCCCAGCGCCGGTGCCGTAACGGGGTGGAACTGCACCCCGGTCGCCACACCTGCGCGCAATCCCGCCTCATTGGCGGGGATGACCGTATCCGCCAGCCCGCCCGTCAACGCCACCAGCGGTATCGCGCCATAGCGCAGGGCGTAAAGCTGCGTCAGGCCGCAGGGCTCGAACCGAGAGGGCACCAGCACGGCATCCGCACCCGCATACATGCGATGGGACAGCCCCTCATCATAGCCGATTCGCACGCCCACACGGTCGAACTGGTCCGCCGCTCGGCGCCATGCAGCTTCCAGCGCCCTGTCGCCAGAGCCCAGCAGCACAAGGCTGCCGCCCCTGTCCAGCAGGCGCGGCAGAGCGTCCAGCAACAGGTCGAGCCCCTTCTGTTCGCTCAACCGCGAGACGACAGCGCAGAGCGGGCCGTCGCCCGGTTCCAGCCCGAATTCGGCGGCCAGATGGGCGCGATTGGCCGCCTTGCCGCGTGGTGTGGCAAAGGGTTGGATGGCCGGGTCGGTGGCGGGGTTCCAGACCGCCAGGTCCACCCCGTTCAGGATGCCCGACAGCGCGTCAGCGCGCGCCCGGATCACGCCATCAAGCCCCATGCCGAATTCCGGCGTGGCCAGTTCACAGGCATAGGTGGGCGAGACTGTGGATATCCGGTCCGACCAGATCAGACCGGCTTTCAGCGCGCTGATCTGGCCGTAATATTCGAAACCTTCGGGGGAAAACCCGGCCAGCGGCAGGCGCAGGGCCGCGCGCCGGCCTGCCCCGGTCAGGCCGTGAAAGGCGATGTTGTGCACAGTCATCAGCCTGCCTGCCTGCGCGCCCATCTCCTCGCAATAGACAGCGGCCAGCCCGGCCTGCCAGTCATGCAGATGCAGCACCTCTGGCTGCCAGTCCGGTAGCGCGCCCGCTGCAACACGCGCGGCCATCCAGCCAAGGGCAGCAAAGCGGCGGTCATTGTCAGGCCAGTCCTGCCCGTCCTCATCCAGATAGGGCGAGCCCGCGCGATCATAGAGATGCGGCGCATCCAGCACCAGCAGGTCCAGCCCGCCCGCCTGCGCAGACAGCAGACGGGCCGGGCCGCCGAACAGATCATCCTGCCGTGCCGCGACATGCGAGCCCGACAGCCGCGCCAGCAGGGCCGGATAGCCCGGCACCAGTGTGCGCAGATGCCAGCCATGCGGGCGCAGCGCAGCGGGCAATGCGCCGACCACGTCGGCCAGCCCGCCGGTCTTGACCAATGGCGCACATTCCGACGCAACGCCCAGCGCCGCCCTCATTGCCTTCATTGCGCTGCCGCGCGCTTGTCCAGCATGGGCTGGGTGACAAGCGTTACTCCGCCCGGCGATACCCGGAACCAGCGCGCGTCTTCGTCCGGGTCCTCGCCTACCACCAGCCCCGGCGGGATGGTCACACCACGATCCACCACCGCACGGCTGAGCCGCGCATGGCGGCCGATGGTGACATAAGGAAGCGCCACGACGTGATCGAGCGTGGAATAGGAATTGCTGTGAACGGCGGTAAACAGCAGCGAATTGCGCACCTCGGTGCCCGAAATGATGCAGCCACCGCAGATCAGGGACGAGATCGCCACCCCGCGGCGGGTTTCCTCGTCATGGATGAATTTCGCGGGCGGCACGCTCTCGGAATAGGTCCAGATCGGCCAGTCCGTGTCCCACAGGTCAAGCTCCGGGTCGAAATCCGTCAGGTCCAGATTGGCCTTCCAGAACGCATCAACCGTGCCCACATCGCGCCAGTAGGACGGCGCGTCCGGTCGGTGGCGCACGCAGCTTTCCTCAAAACGGTGGGCAACGGCCTTTCCGCCCCGGACCAGCGCCGGAATGAGGTCCGATCCGAAATCGCGGCTGGACCCGGGATTGGCCGCATCCTGCTGCAACAACCGCCGCAGCAGCGGCCAAGAGAACACATAGATGCCCATGGAGGCCAGCGCCTTGTCGGGATCGTCCGGCGTACCGGGCGGGTCGGCGGGCTTTTCCAGAAACTCGGTGATCCGCCCTGCCCCATCCACGGCCATGACACCAAAGGCAGTTGCATCCGCCCGTGGCACAGTCAGGCAGCCCACAGTGACATCCGCGCCGCTTTCGACATGCTGGCGCAACATCAGTTCGTAATCCATCTTGTAGATATGATCGCCCGCCAGAATGACCACATGATCAACATCATAACTGTCGATGATGTCGATATTCTGAAACACGGCATCTGCGGTGCCCTGATACCAGTGCATCTCGTCCACGCGCTGGCTGGCGGGCAGAATGTCCAGATACTCGTTTCGCTCGGCACGGAAAAAGCTCCAGCCGCGCTGGCAATGGCGGATCAGCGAATGGGCCTTGTATTGCGTGGCAATCGCCATCTTGCGGATGCCGGAATTCAGCGCATTGGAAAGCGCGAAATCGATGATGCGGGATTTGCCGCCGAAATAGACCGCTGGTTTCGCGCGCCGGTCCGTCAGTTCATGCAGGCGAGAGCCGCGCCCGCCCGCCAGCACGAAGGCCATGGCGCGTCGGGACAGGCGTTCGGGGGGGCGTTTCATCAGCTCTCTCCGTCATCTGGGTCATGGATCAGGACGATCGCCGACAGGGGCGGCAGATACAGCTCGGCCGAATGGGGCTGGCCCTTGTGGCCCGGGCCATCAGCCGTGACCCCGCCCATATTCCCGCCATCGCTGCCACCATAAAGCTTTGCGTCCGTGTTCAGCGCCTCGCGCCACCGCCCTGCATGCGGCAGGCCCAGCCGGTAGCCCGACTGCGCAACGGGCGTGAAATTGACCACGACGGCCACGGGCGGATCATCCGGGTCGCCGAACCGCGCCCAGGCATAGACCGACAGATCGGCAGATTCGACATCGAGCCAGGCAAACCCATCCGCCTCGGCATCCCTGACATGCAGCGCAGGAGTCGCCCGGTAGAGGGTATTCAGATCGCGTACCAGCCGCGCCACGCCTGCATGTTCAGGCCGCTGGGCTGCGTCCCAGTCAAGCTGGGCCGAATGGTTCCATTCGGCAGGCTGGGCGAATTCCTGCCCCATGAAGATCAGCTTCTTGCCCGGATGGCCCCACATGAACCCGTAATAGGCCCGAAGCCCCGCGAATTTTTCAGACGCGGTGCCCGGCATCTTGGCCAGCATCGAGCCCTTGCCATGCACGACCTCATCATGGCTGATCGGCAGGATGAAGTTTTCCGAAAACGCATAGACCAGCCCGAAGGTCATCTTGTCATGATGCCAGCGGCGATGCACCGGGTCCATCGCGGCATAGGACAGCGTGTCATTCATCCATCCCATGTTCCACTTGTAGCCAAAGCCCAGGCCCCCGCTATCGACGGGGTGCGACACGGCGGGAAAACTGGTGCTTTCCTCGGCTGCGGTCAGGATGCCGGGCGCTTCGCCATAGACGGTGGAATTGACCCGGCGCAGCAGGTCGATCGCTTCCAGATTCTCGCGCCCGCCATGGATGTTGGGGACCCATTCGCCATCCCTGCGCGAATAATCCCGATAGAGCATCGACGCCACAGCATCCACGCGCAGCCCGTCGAGGTGATATTCTTCCAGCCAGTAGAGCGCATTGGCGGTCAGGAAATTGGCCACTTCGACCCGGCCGAAATTGTAGATCAGCGTGTTCCAGTCGGGGTGAAACCCTTCGCGCGGGTCGGCATGTTCATAAAGCGCCGTGCCGTCGAACTGGCCCAGCCCATGCGCATCGACCGGGAAATGCCCCGGCACCCAGTCGAGGATCACGCCGAGGCCGGCCCGATGCGCGGCATCGATCAGGTCGCGGAATTCATGCGGGGGGCCGTGGCGGATGGTGGGGGCGAACATGCCCACCGGCTGATAGCCCCATGACCCGTCGAAAGGATGCTCCGACACGGGCATGAGTTCGAGATGCGTAAAGCCCATCTCGGTGGCGTAGCTGACCAGTTCCTCGGCCAGTTCCTTGTAGGAAAGCGGGCGATTTCCCTCAGCCGCGCGGCGGCGCCATGACCCCAGATGCACTTCGTAGATGGAGATGGGCGCCGTGCGTGCGTTGCGTGCGGCGCGGTTGTCCATCCAGTCGCTGTCATGCCAGCCGTAACCCGTTATGTCGCGCACGACGGACGCCGTTTCAGGCGGGTGCTGCGCGCCAAAGCCGACCGGATCAGCCTTGAGCGGCAGGATCGTGCCGTCCGTGGCGCTGATCTCGAATTTATACGCCGCCCCGTCACCGATGCCGGGCAGGAAGATTTCCCACACCCCGCTCGCGCCCCGCTTGCGCATCGGTGCGCGCCGACCGTCCCAGGCATTGAAATCCCCGACCACGGACACACGCCGCGCATTCGGGGCCCAGACGGCAAAATGCGTGCCCGCCACCCCCTCATGCGTCATGACATGCGCGCCAAGAGCCTGCCAGTAGCGGTTATGCGTGCCTTCGCCCAGCAGGTATTCGTCCATCTCGCCCAGCACGGGGCCAAAGCGGAACGGGTCTTCATACTCCCACATGCGCCCCTGCCCGCTGGCCGACAGACGGTAGGCCGCGCCCGGTGCAACATCACCCGCGAAAACGCCCGGATGGCCTGCCACCGGCGCAAGCGGCCAGTCGGATGCACCGCGTGCCACCATCGCATCCGCATGCGGATCAAAGGCCACCAGCCGGCCTTGCGTGCCACGATGGCACGGTCCCAGAATGGCGAAAGGATCATCAAGCTTGCCAGACAGGATCGCCGCCGCATCGTCAGCGGACAACCAGGCGGGCGCGGATACATCTGATGCTGTCATGCATTCAGACTTTAACGCAGCCTTGCTGAAAAACAACAGCGCCGTGGATCGCCCGCACAGGCAGACCGAATGGCCGCGTCAGGCGGTTTTCCGGTCGCCTGCCGCGTCCAGGGTCAGCGATGTGACACCCCAGACCTGATCCATATAGCTGCGGATCGTCCGGTCGGATGAAAACCAGCCCGACCGCGCCGTGTTGAACGCGGCCATACGCATCCACTGGTCATGATCGTGCCATGCGGCATCGACCCGGCGCTGGGCGTCCCAGAACGCATCAAAATCCGAACAGACGACGAAAAAGTCATGATGGCGCAGATTGTCCACCAGCCCGGCATAGCGCCCCCCGTCGCCCCCCGAAAAGACGCCTGCGGCGATCTGGTCCAGTGCCTCTGCCAGACGCGGGCTGCCCGCGATGGCCTGGCCCGCATGGCCCTCGATCTGGCGGCGCGCAACAACCTCTTCGGCGGTCATGCCGAAGAGAAAGAAATTCTCTTGCCCCACACGCTCGCGGATTTCCACATTGGCCCCGTCCAATGTGCCGATGGTCAGCGCCCCGTTCATGGCGAATTTCATGTTGCCGGTGCCCGAGGCTTCCTTGCCCGCGGTCGAGATCTGCTCCGACAGATCCGCCGCCGGGATAAGCCGTTCGGCCATCGAGACATTGTAATTGGGCGGATAGACCACCTGCAACAAATCGCGTGTGACCGGATCGGCATTGATGACGCGGGCGACATCATTGATCAGGTGGATGATTTCCTTGGCCATCACATAGCCGGGCGCGGCCTTGCCGCCGAATATCTTGACGCGTGGCGCCCATGCCCCGCCCGGATCGGCGCGGATCGCATTCCACAGCGCGATGGTTTCCAGAATGTTCATGTGCTGGCGCTTGTATTCGTGAATGCGCTTGATCTGGATGTCGAACATCGCCTGCGGGTTCACCGCGACGCCATGCGAGTCGCGCAGCCAGTTGGCCAGCGCCACCTTGTTGGCCTGCTTGGCAGCCGCATATTCTGCCATGAAGCCCGCATCCCCGATATGGGGTTCCAGCTCTTGCAGCCGCTCCAGATCGGCCACCCAGCGCGGCCCGATCGTTTCCCCGATCAGTTTGCGCAGTTTCGGGTTCGCGCCCACGATCCAGCGCCGGGGCGTGACGCCGTTCGTCTGGTTGACGATCCGATCAGGATGCAGCCGGTGCAATTCGGCAAAGACAGTGGATTTGACCAGATCCGTATGGAGCGCCGACACGCCATTGACCTTGTGGGCCATGATGAAACTCAGCTCGCCCATATTGACCTGCCCATCGCCCAGGATCGACACGCCGCGCTCCGGATGCGCGCGCGCATGGTTTTCATCAATCTGTCCGATGATTTCCAGATGCCGGGGCAACAGCTTGCCCATCAGCCAGTCGGGCCAGCGTTCCAGCGCCTCGGGCATCAGGGTGTGATTGGTATAGCCCAGACAGTTGCGTGCGATCTCCTCGGCCTGATCGAACGCCATTGCGTGATCGTCATGCAGCAGCCGCACCAGTTCAGGACCGGCGATGGCCGGGTGAGTGTCATTGAGCTGAATCGCCACATGGCGGTGCAGTTGGGTCAGATCACCCTCATCGGCGATGAACTGGCGCAGGATGTCGCGCAGGCTGGCAGCGGTGAAGAAATATTCCTGGCGCAGGCGCAATTCCTTGCCTGCATCCGAGGTGTCGTCGGGATACAGCACCCGACTGATCGTGCGCGCCAGCGCCTCACCCTCGGTCGCGCCGACATAATCCCCCCGGTTGAAGGCCGCCAGATCAAAGCCAGCCACAGCCTCTGCCCCCCACAGGCGCAATGTGTTGGCCCAGTTCCCGCGCCAGCCGATGACAGGGGTGTCATAGGCCTTGGCCAGCACCTGTTCGGCTGGCTGCCACTGGCGTGCGCCATCGACCTCCGCGACCCCACCACCGAAGCCTATGCGCAGATCGGCTTCGGGGCGCTCGAATTCCCATGCGTGGGTCTGGCGCAGCCATTCTTCGGGGTCTTCCACCTGCTCGCCATTGTGGAACCGTTGCTGGAACAACCCGTGCTCATAACGGATACCGTAGCCCGTGCCGGGACAGCCCAGCGTGGACATCGAATCCAGAAAACAGGCCGCCAGCCGACCCAAACCGCCATTGCCGAGCGCGGCATCGGGCTCATTTGTCAGCACCTCATCGAAATCGAAACCCAGACCCTCGACCGTGCTGCGCGCTTCTTCGCCAAGGCCCAGATTGACGATCGCATCTTCCAGAAGCCGCCCGATCAGGAACTCCATCGAAAGGTAATAGACCCGCTTGCCACGCGCAGCATGCGCTGCGCGGTCCGAGGCCAGCCATGGCGTGATGATCCGGTCCCGCACCGCCAGCGACAGGGCCATGCGCACATGGGGCACCTGCGCCTGCGCGGGGTCCTTGCCAAGCGAGAATTCCAGATGGCGCAGGGTTGCGCTGCGCAGATCGGTTTGCATGTTCACGGATTGTCACCTTTTTCGGATTCCAGGCGGGCAGCACCCGCCTTTCAAGACCGATCGCGCGTCCGATGCAAGGGGGCAAACCCGTTTGCCACCAGAAACCGCCTGCCGCGCGCGCTGTTGCCGGATGCGCGGGCCGTTGAGCCATGTTTTCAGCCTGCACTCAGCGCGCGCGTGACCGACATAGCGCAACGCCATCAGCCTGCAGGCCACAGTATTGAAACCCATGCCTCACCTCACACGGGCACGGGTTGTCGCCCGCAGCCAGGTGATGCAGATCCGCCCGGCCACGACAGGCATTGGCGTCATGCGGGCGGTGGTCGATGCGATGAAAGGGCACCTCTCGACGGCACGTCAGGCCCTGTAGGGACTGGCATGACCGTTCTCCCGATCCCGAATGTGACTGCATTGCCCGCGCCTGTCTCAGATCCGTCGCGCGTAGATATCCCCTGAATTGGCGCTGTCAGGAAGCGTGCTGACCACCTCAAGCATTTCTTGCGCACAGAGCCATGGGCGATGGCGCAACCTGTGCTCTTCGCCAAGGCTGAGATTGAACTCATGGCGGCCAAGCCCTTGCAGATAGCGGATGCATGCCAGCGCGACCGAACGCTGGAGTGTCGTGATCTCAAACGACAGCAAGGGCAGCGCGCAGCTCAGCCCCTGCAGGACTGCCAGTTCATGCCCCTCGACATCGATCTTGACGAAATCGGGCTCCCCGAATTCGGCGATCAGCGTATCGAGCGTGGTCACCGGGACCTCAATCTGTCCCTCCCAGACCTGCCCCTCCCACCCCGGCACATTCCGGGCCGCCGCGATGAATGCGGGCGCGAGCGTGGCAACTGTCGGGTTACGGGGATTGAGATGGAGCGTGGCCGCGCCGCGCCGCTGCCCGACCGCATGGGGGCGCAAGGTCGCACAGGCATTGCGCCCATGGATCAGTCGCAACGCGCGAAACAGACGTGGCTGCGGTTCCAGCGCAACCACCGACGCGCCAAGCCGCAGGAAACTGGCAGTCCGGTCACCGACATGCGCGCCGATGTCAAAGGCCAGCGCGCCGGGCGTGATGAAGCGTGCATGCAGGCGGTCCATTCGTGCCGTGCGCGCCCTGTCGCGGTAGTAAACCGAAAGCGAGCGGCCGATGGCGCGCAGCGGTTCGCGGCCTTGTCCAGGCGAATGACTGGTATCCCCAACCCCATGCATTTGCCTGTTCGCTCTCCTGCAGTTCCGGGCCGAAACCAGACTGACCGTCATGACAC
Source organism: Paracoccaceae bacterium (assembly GCA_007695345.1). Classification (GTDB taxonomy): domain Bacteria; phylum Pseudomonadota; class Alphaproteobacteria; order Rhodobacterales; family Rhodobacteraceae; genus Roseinatronobacter. Next base: position 36,137 of record REDZ01000077.1, read on the forward strand.
CCGTAGACAAGGGCGCAGGACCCGTTCAATGGCGCCGTCATGCGGCGCGACATGAGGCGTATTCGGAAACCCGTTTCCTGTGCGAGGTGATCGGGCAGAATGGCGCGCGCGGCGCATGGCAAGACGCTGCCGCAGGTTTGTGACGATACAGAAAATTTCCCCGCACTGACGGTTTGACGCGTTATCCGGGGGCGGGCATATGGGGCCGATCCTGTTAATCCATTGGTGCAGGATCGAACATGCGTATCAGGGTGTAACGCGACAAAGCGTGTGGATAACCCGGATCTCATCTGCGAACTCTTCATTGCCTGGCAAATAAGGCATCGGCGCGCTGACCTTGTCGCGCTGCCATGCCCCTTCGGCCTCCATCCTCTCTATCATCTCGTCAAAGCCGCGCTCTTCCCAGAGATCGGTGCGCTGGGTGAATGCGATCACCCCCCCGCCGCGCACGATGCGGCACAGATCGCGCAACAATGCCTCGGCATCGGCGATATATGTCAGCACGCCCACGGTCGCGGCGATGTCATAGATGTTGTCATCGACAGGAAGCGGTGTCTCCTGCAGGTTATGCTGCATCAGCAGATCATAAATGCCGCGCTTTTGCGCCTGTTTCAGCGACGCCGCCGAAATATCCATGCCGTCAAGCGCAAGCGCGGCCCGTTGGCAAAGGGCATGCCCCAACTGACCTGTACCGCAACCCACATCCAGAACCCGCGTGCCGGATGACAGATGTGGCGATAGCAGATCGGCGGAATCCTCTGGCGCGCGATAAAGCCAGGCTTGCAGCGTCGCGTCATAGCCATCTGCCCAGTCGTCATAATATTGCTGCACGGCGCGTGCGTCCGTCGTGCCCTGCCTCAGTGACGTGAGCGGTCCATCAACATCCGGGCGTTTCGTCATCGTGCCTCCAATGCCTGATTATTCTGCAACCAGCGCCATAATCGTGATCGCAGCGGCATCTCCATGCCTACCGGCGAAGCCCGAGTTTTGCAAATCCCGGCGGTCCATGTTGCCTGCGCCACGCGAAACAGACAGACCGCAGAAAGATCACATCAGTGCGGGACCGTGACGGTCTTTGCGCAATCCCCGACAGCCCCCTTAACGCCCCATACACCCCTAAGTGCCATCCTGCATACCACAGCCAACCCGCGCAGGATGGAGGGTCAGGTGACGCTGGAAAAGACGCTGCTTGTCGTAGGGGCCGGGTTTACCGGCGCTGTCGTTGCGCGCCACATGGCCGAAGCGGGGCATCGCGCCATCGTCATCGATGCGCGCGATCACGTTGCCGGAAATTGCCATACCGCGCGCGACCCGCGCACCGGCATCATGGTGCATGTCCATGGGCCGCATATCTTTCACACGGACGATTCCGGGGTGTGGGATTTCATCAACCGCCACGCCCGCATGATGCCCTATCGCCATCAGGTCAAGGCACAGGTCGGCGGGCAGGTCTATTCCATGCCGATCAACCTGCACACGATCACCCAGTTCTTCGGACGCGCCATGTCCCCGGCGCAGGCACAGGCGCTGATCGCCGAACAGGCGCTGACAGGCCCCGCACCCCCGCGCAGTTTCGAGGATCAGGCCCTGCGCATGATGGGCCGCCCGATCTATGAGGCGTTCTTCCGGGGCTACACGCAAAAGCAATGGGGCGTGGCCCCCAACCGGCTGCCCGCATCAATCCTCAAGCGTCTGCCCATGCGCTTTACCTATGATGACAACTACTTTTTTCACCAGTATCAGGGCATCCCGCGCGATGGCTATACGGCGGCCGTTGCGTCCATCCTGGATCACCCGCGCATTGCGCTGGTCCTGAACACACGGGCGGAGGATTTCGGGACCGACGGGGTGGATCACATTGTCTATACAGGGCCACTGGATCGGTATTTCGGCCATCGGCTGGGGCGGCTGGGCTATCGCACGCTGGATTTCGAGCACCGGATCGTCAATGCCCCCTATCAGGGCATTGCGGTGATGAATTACTGCGACCCGGACATCCCGCATACACGTGTGACCGAGCATATGTATTTCGCCCCGTGGGAGGCTGGCAATCACGCGCAATCAGTCGTCACGCATGAATACAGCCGCGCGGCGGGACCCGATGACACGCCCTATTACCCGCTGCGCCTGCTGGATGACAAAGCACTCCTGCGGCAATATGAGGGGCTGGCGCGCGCGACCGCCGGCGTCACCTTTGCCGGGCGGCTGGGCAGCTACGCCTATCTGGATATGGATGTCGCGATCCGCCGCGCGATGGATGTGGCCGAGCACCTGACCCGCGCCTTCGCTCGGGGACAGGTGCCGGAGGCTTTCGTGCACCCGATATGACGCCGCCTCACAGCCGGTACAGCGCGCGGAACTTGGCCTCGAGATAGTCCATCAAAGGCCCCTCATCGGGGGTGAAGCCGCAGGCATGGGCAATCGTGTCACGCGGCGCGCGCAGCGCCCCGAAACGCTGCAGTTTCTCGCGCAGCCAACCCGTCGCAGCCGATGTGTCACCCTGGGCAAGCTGCGCATCGAGATCGGGGTGATCTGCGCGCAGCGACTGGTACAGACAGCCTGCATAGACATTGCCCAGCGCGTAGGTCGGGAAATAGCCGAACAGGCCCACGGACCAATGCACATCCTGCAACACGCCATGCGACGGGCGGTCCACCGGATAGCCGAAATCGGACATGAAGCGCGTGTTCCATGCCTCTTCCAGATCGGCGGCGTCCAGCTTGCCGCGCATCAGATCGCGCTCCAGATCGAAGCGCAGCATGATATGAAGGTTATACTGGATCTCATCCGCCTCGGTCCGGATATAGCCGGTCGTCACGCGATTGACGGCGGCATAGAAGCTCTCGGCATCGGCAACCGACAGCGCGCCGAATTCCTGCACCATCGCGCCATGCAGCCAGCCGGTAAAGGCGCGCGAGCGGCCAATCTGGTTCTCGTAGATCCGGCTCTGGCTCTCATGCACCCCCATCGACACACCGCGCCCGATGGGGGTCAGCAGATGCTCGGCCCCGACGCCCTGTTCATAGGCGGCATGGCCGACCTCGTGGATCGTGGAGTAGAGGCAGTTGAACGGCTCTTCAATCGCGACGCGGGTGGTGATGCGCACATCCGTCCCCGACCCGGATGAGAACGGGTGCACGGCAAGATCGATCCGCCCGCGCGTGAAATCATAGCCGAAATGTTCCGCAAGCCTGCGAGAGACGCGCAATTGCCCGTCCTGCGGGAAATGCCCGGTCAGCGCGGGCGGGCTGTCGGCGCCCAGCACGGCCTCGCGCAGCGCGACCAGACGCGGGCGCATCCGGTCAAAGGTCGCGGCCACAGTCTCGGAATCCGTCTCGGGTTCGTAATCGGCCATCAGCGCGTCATAAGGGTCGCCGCCTGCGGCAATCGCCTGCCCCTCTTCCCGCCGCAGCGCGATCATCTTCTCCAGCCAGGGCAGGAAACTTGCGACATCATCCGCCAGCCGCGCTTCTTCCCATGCGGCCTGCGCCAGCGGCGTCAGCCGCGCGAGTTCGGACGCCAGCCGCGCGGGCACCCGCGTGTTGCGCGCATAGTCACGGCGCAATTCACGCAGATTGGCGGCGGCAACGTCATCCGTGGCCTCGGCCCTGTCCAGCAATTCGCCCAGCCGCGGATCCGTGCGGCGGGCATGCAGCACATCTTCCAGTGCGGCCATTTCCTCGGACCGCTGTGCGTTGGACCCGCGCGGCATCATGGTCTGCTGGTCCCAGCCCAGCCGGCCCGAAATCTGGGACAGCGCCTCGGTCTGGCGGGCATGGGCCATCAGGTCATCATAGGCGGTCATGCAGGTGTTCCTTTCCCGCGCAGTCGGTCAAATCGTGGGTATTGCGCCAGATGCCGCGCGCGAATGATCAGCACCCACAGAAGCACCGCTGTCGCCTGATGCGCAATGCCCAATTGCCAGGGCGCGCCATACATGACGGTCGCGATCCCGAGGGCGATCTGCGCGGCCATCACCACGCACATCGCATTGAACGCCGCGCGCGTGGTCGAATAGGTGGATTTGCGCCCGCGCAGCCAGACGATGACAGCAAAGATCGCCAGCAGATATCCGGCCTTGCGGTGGATGAATTGCGTCGTGGCCGGGTTTTCAAAGAAATTGGTCCACAGCGGCTGCATCGCGAACAGTTCGGGCGGGATGAACACGCCGTTCATCAGCGGCCAGTCAGTATAGCCGCGCCCGGCATCGATGCCTGCGACCAGCGCGCCCAGCACGATCTGCAGAAAGGCGAAATGCATCAGCCCCGTGGACATCGAGAACAACCGCCCCTCGCGCGCGCGCCGCGCCGCGATCAGGTCGGATTCGGGCCGGTTGAGAAGGAACGCATACCACGCGATCATGCCCAGAATGACAAAGGCCAGCCCCAGATGCACCGCCAGCCGGTAAGAGGCGACCGCCACCATCCCCTCGGTCAGGCCAGAGGCCACCATCCACCAGCCGATCGCGCCCTGCACGCCCCCCAGCGCGCCCAGCGCCAGCAGGCGCGGTGTCCAGCCTGTGGGGATCTGTCCGCGCAGCCAGAACCACAGGAACCCCACGCCCCAGACCAGCCCGATCACGCGACCCAGTTGCCGGTGGCCCCATTCCCACCAGTAGATGATCTTGAACTCGTCCATCGTCATGCCGCGATTGACGATGGTGTACTGATCGATCTGGCGGTATTTCTCGAATTCCTCGGCCCACATCTCGGCCGTGTAGGGCGGGATGGCCCCGGTCACGGGGCGCCATTCGGTGATCGACAGGCCGGAATCCGTCAGCCGCGTCATGCCGCCCACGACGATCATCACGCAGACCAGCGCAAAAAGCGACATCAACCACAGGCGGATCGCGCCGCGCGCGCCAGAGCGTGCGCGGTCAATCCCGCCGGGGGACGCTGTGCGCGACGGCGGGGTGTCCTTGCCGACCTCTTCGAAGATAGCGCGATTTTTCGCCATTCGGCGCTCCTGTTCTTATGTCGCGGCGCAAGCTAGTCGCTGCGCACGCATGGTTCAAGCGGCGGCTATGTCGCAGCGCGCCTCAGCGGCCACTGCCGCGCGTCAGTTGCCGCAGCATCCCGTGGAGGATCTGCACATCGGCGCGGGTCAGCGCCAGCCGCGCCCACATGTTGCGCAGCGCAAGCCGCATGGTGGGGGCCTTGGCGGGGGGAAAGAAAAAACCCGCCGATTCCAGCTTCTCCTCGACATGATCGCCCAGCTTCTCACGCTCGATCGCAGTGGCGAAATCGGTGCCGGCCATCTCCATCACCTCGGCTGGGGCATCATGGCCAAGGCGCGCGAATTCATAGGCCACCAGCAACACGCATTGCGCCAGGTTGAGCGAATAGAAGGCCGGGTTGACCGGAACGGTGATGATCGCATTGGCACGCGCCACATCCGGGTTTTCCAGCCCCGCGCGTTCGGGACCGAACAGCACGGCCACGCGTTTGCCCGCGCCCAGCATGGCGCGGGCCTCCTGCATGGCGCGCTCTGGCGTCAGCACGGGCTTGGTCAGCCCCCGCCCGCGCGCGGTTGTCGCATAGACATAGTCGCAATCGCCAATGGCCTCGGGCAGGGTGTCGAACACGCCCGCCCGGTCCAGCACGGGGGACGCGCCCGAGGCCATGGCCGTCGCGCGCGGATTGGGCCAGCCATCGCGCGGGGCCACCAGCCGCATGCGCGCGCAGCCGAAATTCAGCATGGCGCGGGCGCTCGCACCGATATTCTCGCCCATCTGCGGGCGCACCAGCACCATCAGCGGCGTGGGGGCATCGAACAGGGGCGATTGCTCTGGGGTCATGGGCGCTCCGGCGGTGGGGACGCCCTCTCCTATCGCCGGGGCCCGGTCGCGGCAAGCGCCGCTTGTCAGGGCAAGGGCCGCCCGTTAAGAGGGCCGCAGCAGACGCGCAGCGAGCAGGCCATGACCGACCAGACCCCACAGATCTACCTGATCACGCCCCCGGTGATTGACCTGCAAGCCTTTCCCGACCAGCTGGCCCGGCTATGCGATGCCCAGCCCATCGCCTGTCTGCGCCTGTCGCTTGCCACTCAGGACGAGGACACGCTGCTGCGCGCGGGCGATGCGCTGCGCGAAATTGCCCATGCCCGCGACATTCCGCTGGTGATCGCTGATCATGTGCTGCTGGTGGACCGCCTGGGGCTGGACGGGGTGCATCTGGACGGGCCAGCAGCCGCCCTGCGCAAGCTGCGCGGGACGATGGGGCCTGACGCGATCATCGGTGCGTTTTGCGGCACATCACGCCATGACGGGATCACCGCGGGCGAGGCCGGGGCCGATTACGTCAGCTTCGGCCCGGTGGGGGCGACCAGCCTCGGGCAGGGTGCGCAGGCGCCGCATGAGCTGTTCGCCTGGTGGTCCGAGATGATCGAGATGCCCGTGGTGGCCGAAGGCGCATTGAGCCGCGATCTGATCGCGGCGCTGGCCCCGGTGAGCGATTTCTTCGCCCTTGGCACAGAGGTCTGGGACACCCCCGACCCGGTCGCCGCACTGGCCGATCTGACCGCCCCGCTGCGCTAGTTGTTCGTTTACCGAAGGTCGTCCCCTCCGTCCGGGGCGTCACACATTGCCCCTGCGCATCTACCCGCGCAATTTTGCGCCTGTTGATGACGGCGCAACGCCTGCGACCAGGATTGCAGGCGCGCAGCGCCCGCGCCCGGCACATTGCCGGACCGGCCCCCTGAACTGCCATGCTGATGCCGGGATCAGCCTGTCGCGCTGTTGCGGGCACTGGGCAGGCCCACGTCACTCAGCCGCCTGACGCTGGGCCATGATGTTGCGCAGGAACGCGTCCAGTTCATCGCCCAGATCCGGGCGGGCCAGACCAAAGGCCACCGTCGCCTGCAGGAAGCCGGCCTTGGAGCCGCAGTCATAGCGCTGCCCGTCAAAGCGGTAGCCATAGACATTCTGTTGCTCGGCAATCTCGCGTGCGATGGCATCGGTCAGCTGCACCTCGCCCCCCGCGCCGGGCGCGATCTCGCCCAGATGGCGCATGATCTGCGGCGACAGGATATACCGCCCGATGGCCGCCAGGTTCGATGGCTGCGTGCCCGGTGCCGGCTTTTCGACCATCCCGCGCATGGGCAGCACACGCCCGACCGAAGGCGGCACATCCATGATCCCGTAACTGCACGCCTTTTCGGGCGCGACTTCCATCGCGGCGATCATGTTCCCACCGGTTTGCGCATAGGCTTCGACCATCTGCTGCAGGCAGGGTTTTTCGGCCGCGATCACGTCATCGGGCAGCAGCACGGCAAAGGGTTCATCGCCGATCAGATGGCGCGCGCACCAGACGGCATGGCCCAGCCCCAATGCCTGGTGCTGGCGGACATAGGCTATGGCGCCACTGTCCATGGTCGTATCTTCCAGCACCTCCAGCAGCGCGGTCTTGCCCTTGGCTTTCAGCGATGCCTCCAGTTCGGGGGCGCGGTCGAAATAATCCTCCAGCGCGCCCTTGCCGCGCGAGGTGACAAAGATGAATTC
>REDZ01000001.1 GCA_007695345.1 Paracoccaceae bacterium
CAGTCGCCGCCACGCGGACGCACCTGCAAGCCCGCGACGCCATCGGTCAGCAGAAGTGTCAGCGCCCCGTAATCGGTATGCGCCCCAGCCCCGATTTCCCCTTCTGCCCCGCTGGCGGCCGGATAGGACAACAGGCGCAGCGTGGCCATCGGCGCGGTGAAATGGGGTGCGAAATGATCCGGCGGCAGGCCCAGATCACGCGCGACAGGCTGCAGCAGGCCCATGCCCAAGGCCCGGACCGCATCGAAATAGGTCAGCATCGTGTCGCGAAAGCCGGGCAGTTCGGGCCACAGATTGACGCCGCGAAACGGCTCGGCGCGCAGCACACGCGGGTCACCGGGCGCAAGGTCCAGCCCGATATTGAAGGCTTCCTTGCGGTCGGTTTGCGGCGATGTGTCATCAAGCGATTCCGACCCCAGATAGGCCCAGCCCCGGTTATGGGGATTGGTCGCAATCGAAAGCGGGCGCTTGGCCGCTTCAGGTTGGGCGAAGAATGCAGCGGCCTGATCGAAGACCTGCGCGCGCAATCCCTGCGCTATGCCGTGGTTTTGCAGCAGGAAGAACCCGGTTTCGCGGCAGCATTGGCCCAGCGCGCGGGTGAACCCTTTGGGGTCGCGGGTGTGATCGTCCCAGTTCAGACAGGGCACGCTCATGCCTGCACCCCCTGCCCTTGCGGCACAGGGCCGATCAGCCGATCCATCGCGCGCGACACCCGCGCCAGATGCGCCTTGCGACTGTCGGGGGTGGAACTGTCCATCAGATAATGCGCCGCAAAAGCCGTGCGGGCGCGTTTCGCGCAAAGCAGCCGCACCCCGCGCAGCAATGTGCGCTTGCCCGGCGCACCCACCAGAAACGTCAGCCAGCGGCTTGCCCCGCAGGTGGTGAACACGCCCAGCCGGGTGATATGGGTCAGGCCGGGGCGGATGGTCTTGTTCACCCCATCGGGCATCAGGAAGGCCACATCGGGCAGAAGCACGCGGTCCAGCCAGCCCTTGAGCATCGCCGGCGGCCCGTACCACCAGGTCGGATAGACGAAGATCAGCGTATCGCACCAGCCCAGATCCGTCGCTGGATCGGCGACAGGGGCACGGTTGGCGGGGCTGTCAAGATAGCCCTGCCATTCGGCTTGGGTCAGGCAGGGCTGAAAGCTGGTGCCGTAAAGGTCATGCAGCCGGATTTCGGCCCCGGCGGCCTGCAATTGCGCAAGCACTGTGTCGCGCACAGCGGCTGTGAAACTGGCCGGGTCAGGGTGGCAATAAACAACCAATGCGCGCATCAGAACCTCGTCATTTCGCGGCCCACACGGTCCAGAAACCCCGCGCGTGCCGCGTCATCCGCCCGATTCATGTCATAGAGCGCCATATAGCGCAATTTTTCGGGCCGGGTCACATGCCAGAGCGCGCGCTTGACGACATGGCGCGGCGGATCGCCCGCAAGGATCGCACGCATTCGCGTGCCGCCATAAGTGGTCACAGCGGCCAGCTTGCGGATATGGGTCAGGTTCGGGCGCACCTTGCCCTGTTCCAGCCGAAACGACACGCCGGGCAGGAACACACGGTCGAAAAACCCCTTCAGGATGGCGGGATAGCCGAAATTCCAGACCGGAAAGACCAAGACCAGCGCCTGCGCGGCCAGCAGCCGGTCCACATAGGGCTGCACCGGGCCAAGGTTGCGGCCGACATCGTGATAGCCGCGGCGCTCGGCCTCGGTCAGCACCGGCGAGAACCCCTCGCGGTTCAGGTCGCAATCGTCCACCTCCCAACCGCGCGCGCTCAGCGTCTCGACCACGCGGGCATGCAGCGCCGCCGAGAAACTCTCCGGGCAGGGATGGGCAAAGAGGACCAGCGCGCGTGTCATTCCGCCGCCGTTCTGCCGCGATATTCATAGATGCGGTCGAATTTCCAGGCCGGATCATCCCAGGCGATCATCTTGCCGGGATTGAGCAACCCCTTGGGATCGGCCTCGCGTTTGAAATTCAACTGCCGGTCATCAACCGTCTGGCGCCCGCCCTCTTCCAGCGTGAAGCGATGCGGGTTGAAGATCATGCAGCCCGCGTCCTCATGCAGGCGCACGATCTCGTCAAGCCGTTCTTCCGTGGTGAATTTGACCAGCGACAGCCCCGCATACATGACCTTGCCATTCTCGCGGATCACTTCCAGGTGCTGCAGCACTTCGGGCGACAGCGCCGCGCGCATCGCCTGCACCTTGGCGATATGGTCGGGATAGCCGTAGCGCACTTGCAGATAGGTGATGGATGGGTCCACTTTCAGCGCGCGCAGGGTGGTGTGGTTCCAGCCATATTCAAACACATGGCCCGGATCGCGCGATAGGGGTAGAAGGACATCTCGACCAACCGGCTTTGCGTGAACAGAACCGCGAGCCCCACCCCCCCCGATGACGGCAACTGCCAGCGCCATCATCGTGATCTGCAAAGTGACCAGCAATGCGTCAAACAGCATCGGCCAGTCCTTGATCAGCGTCTCCAGCACCAGACCGGGGCGCGGCAGGATGAAAT
>REDZ01000093.1 GCA_007695345.1 Paracoccaceae bacterium
TGGGCGAGAACGGCTGGTGGGTGTTCTGGCGCGTGACCGTGCCGATCATCCTGCCTGGCATTGTCGCCAGCCTGCTGCTGACCTTTACCGTGTCCTTCGACGAATTCGTGATGGCGTTCTTTCTGGGGGGCAACGACCTGACGCTACCGCTTTACGTCTGGGGCCAGTTGCGCATCCCGCGCGCCTTTCCGGTAGTGCTGGCACTGGGCACGCTGATCCTGCTGTTTTCCTTCGCGCTGGTGTATCTGGGGCTGAAGATCAACAAGCGCGGCGCGATCAAGATCATGGACAGGGAGTGAACGCATGTCCGACCGCGACGCGATGATCCGCATTCGCAATGTCCACAAACGCTTCGGCACATATCCGGCGGTGCAGGAGGCGACGTTTGACATCAGGCGCGGTGAGTTCTTTTCGATCCTCGGCGCCTCAGGCTCGGGCAAGACGACGCTGCTGCGCATCCTTGCCGGGTTCGAGGCCGCGAGCGAAGGCGAAGTGTATATCGACGGTGCGCCCATGGATGCCGTGCCGCCCCATCAGCGCCCCGTCAACATGGTATTCCAGAACTATGCGATCTTTCCGCATCTGAATGTGCGCGACAATATCGGCTTCGGGCTGCGCAAGCTGCGGCTTGGCAAGGCCGAGCGGTTGCAGCGCATCAACGAGATGCTGGAGCTTATCAAGCTGCCCGGTTTCGGCGACAGGCAGGCCGACCAGTTATCCGGCGGGCAGCGGCAGCGCGTGGCTCTGGCGCGCGCGCTGATCCTGCGGCCCAAGGTGCTGTTGCTGGATGAACCGCTGGGCGCGCTGGACAAGCAGTTGCGCGAACAGATGCAGATGGAGCTGCGCGCGCTTCAGCGCAGTGTCGGGATCACTTTTGTCCTTGTCACCCATGATCAGGAAGAGGCGATGGCTCTGTCGGACCGCGTGGCCGTGATGGCCGAGGGCCGGGTTTTGCAGATCGACACCCCGGCAGGGCTGTATGATGCGCCGAAAACGCGCCGGGTTGCGAGTTTCGTGGGCTCGATGAACTTTCTGACCGGCAAGGTCCTGTCCGAAGATGGCGGAATGACACGTATTCGCATTGCCGATGCGGCCTCTTGCCATGTGCCGACCGCGCGGCTGGCGGGCATGGCTCGTGCGCCCTGCCTGGCCATCCGCCCCGAGCGCATCGCCATCCATGACCACCAGCCCGAAGGGCAGGGCGTGCCGGGTGTGCTGCGCGACCGCGTCTATATGGGGGAGCGTACGCATTACCATGTCGAGATCGGCACCGACAATCAGCCGCTTGTCGTTTCCGTGCCCAATACTGCTGCCCATTGCAACCCGCAGACCCCCGGCGCGCAGGTCTGGCTTAGCTGGGATGACACCGCGCTTGTTCCAATGACCGAGAATTGAGGAAAGACCATGCAGAATAGTTCAGCCGCAACGACACGGCGCACTGCCCCCAAGCAAGAGCGTGTGCAGCAATTGATCGATGCGGCCATGATTACAATTGCCGAACATGGGCTGTCAGGCACCACGACCGCCCTGCTGACCCAGCAGGCCGGGCTGTCCGCCGGGATCATCAGCCTGCATTTCGGCAACAAGGACAAGCTGTTGGAAGCGACGCTGGAATCGCTGGTGCAGGAGCATCGCAGCCGATGGATGGCCTCGATCGAGGCGGTGCCGGATGATCCTGCCGCGCGGCTCTGGGCCTTGATGGAGGCGCATTTCACCCCAGAGATCTGTACGCCCACCAAGATTGCCGTCTGGTTCGCCTTTTTTGGCGAATCCGGCCACCGCGCGACCTATCGCAGGATTTCGGAAAGCTTCGATACGGAACGCAGCGATTTCATGGATGCCTGCTGTGAACAGCTCATTGCCCAGGGCGGCTACAGCGTGCTGGACCCGGAGCGGCTGTCGCATCTGATTGAAAGCACGGCAGACGGTCTTTGGCTGGATATGCTGCTCTATCCTGAAGAGATGGACGTGAACAATGCCCGCGAACAGATGCGCATGCTGCTGCATTTTCTGTTCCCGCACCACTTCGCCGCGCCGTCGAAGCCGATCTATCCCGACGACAGGTGACACCCATGACACAGCGAGACAGGATGACACGCAGGACCCTGATGCAGGCCGCCGCCGCGACAACCGGGCTGGCGACCCTTGGCGCGCCGCTGCGCGCGCTGCCCGCCAATCCCGATGTGGTCGTCATCGGGGCCGGTGCGGCCGGGATCGCGGCCGCACGCACATTGATCGGTCAGGGGCTGGAGGTCACGGTGATCGAGGCCGCCAGCCGGATCGGCGGGCGTGCCTGGACCGAAACCGACACGCTGGGCGCACCGTTTGATCGTGGGGCAAGCTGGTTGCAGGGGCCAGCGGATGCCGCGCATGTCCGGCTGGCGCAGGCAAACGGATTCGAACTGCGCGACCATTCCAATCCGCGCGACGTGCTCTTCATAGGTGATCGCCGCGCGGATACGACGGAAAGCCGCCAGCGCGATCGCACATGGTCCAGCTTTTATTCGGCGCTGCTGAATGCGCGCGGCGATGTCGCTGCCGATACTGTCGTGCCGATGGATGCGAATTTCGCCAATGTCATCTCGACCTGGATGGGTCCGATGGATTTCGGCGTCGATATGGACCAGCTTTCGCGGATGGACTGGTACGCATTCGCCGAATTTGGTGCCAACTATCTTGTGCGCGAGGGGGTTGGAACGCTTGTCGCCGGGCTAGGGCACGGTTTGCCGGTGCAGTTGAATACCGCAGCACATTCTGTTGATTGGAGCGGTGAGGGTGTGACGGTCGAAACCAGCGCGGGCACGATCCGGGCGCGGGCCTGTATTGTCACAGTCTCGACAGGCGTGCTGGCCTCGGGGGCGATCCGCTTCACGCCGGAACTGCCCGATGCCAAGCAGACCGCAATCGCCGATCTGCCAATGGGCCAGTTGCTCAAGATCGGACTGATGTTCGATGGCACACGCTTTGGCCTGTCGCCAGGGGATTTCCTATCCCACGACATTGCAGGCGATCTGCCGTCGGATGCCTGCTATTACCTCGCCTTTCCGAATGCGCATGACTACATCGTGGGTTTCGCTGGCGGGCGGTTCGGCCGCGATCTGGAACGCGAGGGCGAAGCGGCGGCCATCGCCTTTGCGCTGGAGCGCCTGCAAGAGATGCTTGGCAGCGATGTGCGCCGTCACTTCCAGCGCGGCACGATGGCCGGATGGGATGGCAACCCGCTGGCGCGCGGTGCCTATTCCGCTGCCCGCCCCGGCGGCTTTGGCGCGCGCCGTGCCTTGGCTGAACCTTTGGGCGAGCGCGTCTTTTTCGCGGGCGAGGCAATGGCAATACCTTATGCTACATTGGTTACAGGCGCACATATGCATGGCGAAAGCGTAGCCCAGAAGGTCGCAGCCCAATTGGGCGCACCGGGATGCGATGGCTGTGCCGCGCGCGGGCAGGACAAGGGCCGCCGCATTGGAACCAAGGACTGAGCCCCAGGTCACGGAGAACGACATGGCCAGAGAGCCCCGCTACGACATTCTGTTCGAACCCGTGCAGATCGGCCCCGTCACGGCGCCCAACCGCTTCTTTCAGGTGCCGCATTGCACGGGCATGGGCCATCTGCGTCCGCAGATGCTGGCCGAGATGCGCAAGGTCAAGGCCGAGGGCGGCTGGGGCGTGGTTTGCACCGAATATTGCTCGATCCATCCGACCTCGGACGATCTGACCACAGTGTCGGCGACATTGTGGAATGATGACGACATTCGCGCACATCGGCTCATGACCGACAAGGTGCATGAATACGGCGCGCTGGCCGGGGCGGAACTCTGGTATGGCGGTGCGCGCTCGGCGAACAACTTCACGCGCCTGACACCGATGGATGTGGCCTCGGTGCCCAATGCCGAAGGCCACCCCTACCAGACCCGCGCGATGGACCGCGCGGATATCCGCGAATTGCGCCACTGGCACCGCAAGGCCGCGATCCGCGCCCGCGATGCCGGGTTTGATATTGTCTATGTCTATGCCACGCATGGCTATCTTCTGGCCAATTTCCTCGACCCGCGCGCGAATACGCGCGGGGATGAATATGGCGGCAGCCTCGAAAATCGCGTGCGGCTGGTGCGCGAGTTGATTGAGGACACGAAAGAGGCTGTGGGCGACCGCTGCGGCGTGGCTGTCCGTTTCAAGGCCGATGAGACGATTGGCGCGGATGGCAAGCCCGATTGGGGCGAGCGGCGCGAGATGTTCGCGATGCTCGCCGAACTGCCCGACCTGTGGGATATCAATATCGCCGATTACTCGCTGGAAATGGGCATGTCGCGCTTCGTCAAGGAAGGTGCGCTTGAACCTTACATGCACTGGGTCAAGTCCGTAACGACAAAGCCCGTGGTGACCGTGGGCCGCTTCACATCGCCCGATACGATGGTGTCTCAGGTCAGGCGCGGCATCGTGGACCTGATCGGGGCCGCGCGCCCCTCCATCGCCGATCCGTTCCTGCCGCGCAAGATCGCGGAGGGTCGGCTGGAAGATATCCGCGAGTGTATCGGCTGCAATATCTGCTACTCGGGCGACTCGCTTGGCGTGCCGCTGCGCTGCACCCAGAACCCGACAATGGGCGAGGAATGGCGGCGCGGCTGGCACCCCGAACGCGCCGCATCCGCAAAGACGGACAAGACCGTGCTGATCGTCGGCGCAGGGCCTGCGGGGCTGGAGGCTGCGCGCACATTGGGACTGCGGGGTTACAACGTCATGCTGGCCGAAGCCTCGCGCAGCCTTGGTGGCCGCATCCCGCGCGAGGCCAGCCTGCCTGGGATGAGCGAGTATATCCGCGTGCGCGATTACCGCGAGCAGCAATTGCTCAAGATGCCCAATGTCGAGGTGTATCTGGAAAGTCCGCTTTCCGCCGAAGATGTAGTCGAGATCGGCGCGGACCATGTCGCCATCGCGACCGGGGCCGAGTGGCGGCGCGACCGCTTCGATGGCAAGACCTATGTGCCGGTCGCGACCGAAAGTGCGTCCGTCTTCACCCCCGATGACATCATGGATGGCACTCTGCCCGAGCAAGGTCCGGTCGTGATTTTTGATGCTGACAACTATTACATGGCGAGTGTCATCGCCGAAAAACTGGCAGGTCAGGGGCTGGCGGTGACCTATGTGACCGATGAGGACAGCGTTTCGGCCTGGGCGGGTAACACATCCGAACGCTGGCGCATCCGCACGCGGCTGATGCAGATGGGGGTGCAGATCGTCACTGCCCATACGCTGACTCGCTTCAACGGTGTCGAGTCGGTGCTTGAATGTGAATATACCGGGACCGAACAGCGGTTGGCGGCGCAAGCGGCAGTGCTGGTCACGGCGCGCGCCCCCCGCGACAGCCTCTATCATGCGATCTGCGCCAAGGCAGGCGGCGAGGCGCTGCCCTTCACCCTGACCCGCATCGGCGATGTCGAGGCCCCGGCGATTGTCGCCGCAGCCGTTCATGCGGGCCACCGCTTCGCCACCGAACTGGATGAAGCCGTGGACCGCGACGACCCTTTCCCGCATGACCGGCCCATCATCACCGATGCCGTGGCGGGCACGCGTGCTGTGCCGAAAGTGGCGTGACCCCATGGGCTGTTTGACCACATACGCAGCAAAGGAGTGCGGGGCATGAGCGCGCTGCCCGTATCTGCCCGCGTCGTCATCATTGGCGGCGGGGTTTCGGGTTGTTCCGTAGCGTGGCATCTGGCCGAACTGGGCTGGCGTGATGTTGTGCTGCTGGAACGCAAGCAGCTGACCAGCGGGACGACGTGGCACGCGGCGGGGCTGGTGGGCCAGTTGCGTGGCAGTCAGAACATGACGCGGCTGGCGAAATATTCCGCCGACCTCTACCCGCGGCTGGAGGCCGAGACAGGGCTGGCTACCGGCTTTCGCCAGACCGGCTCCATCACTGTTGCGCTGACACCTGACCGGCTGGAGGAAATTCGGCGGTCCGCCGGTGTCGCGCGCGTCCATGGGGTCGAGGTGGAAGAACTGTCGCCCGCAGCAGTGAAAGAGCGGTATCCGCATCTGGACACGCACGATGTGAAGGGTGGTGTCTGGCTGCCCGGTGACGGCACGGCGGACCCGACCAATGTAACGCTTGCACTGGCCAAGGGCGCGCGTGACCGGGGCGTGCGGATTGTCGAGGGGGTGAAGGTCACGGGCGTCACCACAGCGGGCGGGCGCGTGACCGGAGTGGATTGGACGCAAGGCGAGGATCATGGGCATATTGCTGCCGAAATGGTGGTGAATTGCGCGGGCATGTGGGGGCGCGATCTCGCGCGTGCCTCGGGCGTGACCCTGCCGCTGCACGCCTGCGAGCATTTCTACATCGTGACCGAGGGCATTCCCGGTCTGGGGCAATTGCCGGTGCTGCGCGTGCCCGATGAATGCACCTACTACAAGGAGGATGCAGGCAAGCTGCTGGTCGGCGCGTTCGAGCCCAAAGCCAAGCCCTGGGGCATGGAGGGCATACCCGACGGGTTCTGTTTCGACCAGTTGCCTGATGATTTCGACCATTTCGAACCGATTCTGGAATCCGCCATTGCCCGGATGCCCATGCTGGCCGAGGCCGGGATTCACACCTTCTTCAATGGCCCCGAAAGCTTCACCCCAGATGACCGCTACTATCTGGGCGAAGCGCCCGAGCTTGGCGGCTACTGGGTCGCGGCGGGGTATAACTCGGTCGGGATCGCGTCCTCGGGCGGGGCGGGAATGGCGCTGGCGCAATGGATGAATGATGGCGAACCGCCTTTCGATCTGTGGGAGGTCGATATCCGCCGCGCGCATCCCTTTCAGCGCAACCGCCGATATCTGCGCGAGCGGGTGTCCGAGACGCTGGGCCTGCTTTATGCCGACCATTGGCCCAACCGCCAGCCTGCAACCGCGCGCGGCATTCGCCGTTCGCCCGTGCATGACCGGCTTCTCGCCGCAGGGGCTGTGTTCGGCGAGGCGGCGGGCTGGGAGCGCGCCAACTGGTTTGCCCGCCCCGGCCAGACCGCGGAATACCGCTATGACTGGGGCGGGCAGAACTGGTTCGACAATCACCGCGCCGAGCATATGGCCCTGCGCGAAGGGGTGGGGCTGCTGGATCTGTCCTCTTTCGGCAAGATCCGGGTCGAGGGGCGCGAGGCGCTGGCCTTTCTTGACCGGCTCTGCGCCAACCGGATCGACGTGGCGCAGGGGCGGATCGTCTATACGCAAATGCTGAACGCGCGCGGCGGGATCGAATGCGACCTGACTGTGACGCGGCTTTCGGAAACGGCCTTTCTTTTGGTCGTCCCGGCCGCGACGCTGCAGCGCGATCTGGCCTGGCTGCGCCGCCATCTGGGTGATGCACATGCCGTCATCACCGATGTCACCCCCGCCGAGGCTGTCTTTGCGGTCATGGGGCCGAACGCGCGCGATCTGCTGGCCGATTGCACGCCCGATGACCTGTCGAACGCAGCCTTCCCCTTTGGTCGCGCGCGAGAGATCGAGTTGGGCATGGGCCTCGCGCGTGCGCATCGCATCACCTATGTCGGCGAGCTGGGCTGGGAGCTGTATGTCAGCGCCGACATGGCGGCCCATGTCTTTGACACGCTGACAGATGCCGGGAAGGCGCATGGGCTGACACTTTGCGGGCTGCATGCGATGAATTCCTGCCGTCTGGAAAAAGGCTTTCGTCATTTCGGCCATGACATCACCGACGAGGATCATGTGCTGGAAGCGGGGCTTGGCTTTGCGGTCAAGACCGACAAGGGCGCGTTTATGGGGCACGAGGCCGTGTTGCGCAGGCAGGACACCGGGCTGTCACGCCGCCTGATGCAGTTCCGGCTGACCGACCCCAACCGCCATCTGCACCACAATGAGCCCATTCTGCGCGATGGCGAGATAGCGGGATACATCACCTCCGGGGCCTATGGGCATGCGCTGGGCGCGTCGATTGGGCTGGGCTATGTGCCCTGCCGCGAACCGGGCGAAAGCGCCGAGGAGATGCTGGCGTCCAGCTACCATATCGAGATCGCCGGACAGCGGATTGCCGCCACGCCAAGCCTGCGCCCGCTCTATGACCCGGACGCGCGGCGCCCCCGCCTCTGAAATCATCCGACAGGAGAGGAGAAAATCAGATGAACGCCTATTCCGAGATTGCCAAATCCCTGAAACTGCCCACGGGTGCCTGTATCGACGGGCAGTTCGTGCCCGCCAAGAGCGGCGCCACGTTCGAGACCCGCAACCCCTATACCGGCGCCTTGATCGCCGCGCTGCCTGCCTGTGGCGCAGAGGATGTGGATGTCGCTGTCGCAGCCGCACGCCGCAGTTTCGAGGACGGTGTCTGGTCTGACCTGCACCCGTCCGAGCGCAAGCAGATCCTTGGAACACTGGCTGATCTGCTGATGGCGAATGTCAAGGAACTGGCGGTGATGGAATCGATCGACGCAGGCAAACCCGTCGCGGACTGCGTCGAGATCGACATACCCGAAACCGCCAATGCCATCCGCTGGCATGGCGAGGCGCAGGACAAGCTGTATGACCAGATCGCCCCCAGTGCGCCGGACACGCTGGCGCTTGTGGTGCGCGAACCCGTGGGCGTGGTGGCCGCTGTTCTGCCGTGGAACTTTCCGCTTTTGATGATGGCATGGAAGATCGGCCCGGCACTGGCCACCGGCAATTCCGTCATTGTCAAACCCGCCGAACAGACCAGCCTGACGGCGTTGCGGCTGGCGGAACTGGCGCTGGAGGCCGGTGTGCCGCCCGGTGTGCTGAATGTCGTCACCGGCATGGGGCCGGATGCAGGCGCGCCGCTGGGCCGTCACATGGATGTGGATGCGCTGACCTTCACCGGCTCGACCGAGGTGGGGCGCATGTTTCTGGAATACTCCGCGCAGTCGAACCTCAAGGAAGTCTGCCTTGAAATGGGGGGCAAATCGGCGGCAGTGGTTCTGTCAGATGCCGAGGATATCGCCGGGATCGCCAAAACGCAGGCCGAGGCAATCTTCTGGAACATGGGCGAGAACTGCACCGCAAACAGCCGGATCATTGCGCACAAGGATGTCTATGACGCGTTGGTGGCCGAGCTGACCAAGCAGGTTGCCGACTGGCCACTGGGCGACCCGCTCGACCCGGCCACACGGCAGGGCCCGTTGGTCAGCGCGGAACATTTCGACAAGGTTTCCGGTCTGGTCGACACAGGCAAGGCGCAGGGTGCGCGTGTCGTGGCCGGGGGCGAAGGGGCCGGGGGGCTGCTGTTCAAACCCACGATCTTTGCCGAGGTCACACCGGAAATGGACATCTACCAGAATGAGATTTTCGGCCCTGTCGTCGGCGTCACCTGCGCCGAGAGCGACGAAGAGGCCATCGTGATGGCCAACCAGACGCAATATGGGCTGGCAGCGACGCTCTATACCGCGAGCATCGCCAAGGCGCATCGCTATGCGCGCAAGCTCCGGGCCGGGACAGTCGGTGTGAACACCTATTCCGAGGGCGATATCTCGACCCCGTTTGGCGGGTTCAAATCCAGCGGATTCGGGGGGCGCGACAACGGTATCCATGCACATGAGCAATACACCGAACTCAAGACGATCTGGATCGATCTGAGCGCATGATCCGGGTCCGACAGCGTGCCCCGAACAGATGCGGGCGTACAAGCCAGCAGAGGAGACGACCATGGAAATGAGAATGACATACACAAGCGCCATCGCAGGGTTTCTGGCCCTTCTGGCCAGCAGTGCGCAGGCTGACACGCTGACCGCCGATGAGGTGGTGTCGCTGCATGCGGGCGAATGCATCACCTATTGGGGGCCATCGGACGGCACCCAATGTTTCACCGCAGATGGTGTCACGACCTATGATGATGCGAGTTGGGGCAGCGATACCGGCCGCTGGGAAATGCGCGGTGATGAGATGTGCGTGGAGTGGCAGGGCGAGCCGGGCGTGGAATGCGGCCCGATCTGGCGGGTCGATGCCGATACCTACAGCGATGGTGACTATACCTGGACCATCAACTGATCTGCCCGCCTTCACGATGCTGCAGGGTGGCGACCCCCACCGGATTTACCCCGCAACGCGAGGGCCACAGAGCGTCATCCGCCTGTTGCCCGATGGTTCAGGCAGGGCCGGGCTTGACCCATGGAGCTTGGCCCTGCCGCTGCTGCAAATGGGACTCGGCATCATGACGCGCGCGCCCAGACAAATCTGCCTGCGCGGTGAAAGCGGCGATCTTCGACAGGCAGTTCGGTTGGTCTGACCGGACCCCGCAGGCCACTTACCTGCGTGAGCCGGGCGCTTTTGCAGGGTCGCCATAAGGCCTGACCCTGCAAGGCCCCATGCTCAGACCAGACTGCCGTGGCAATGCTTGAATTTCTTGCCGGATCCGCAGGGGCAGGGGTCGTTCCGGCCAGGATTGCCCCATGTCGCGGGGTCGGTTTCATCGAACCCTTCGATCAGCGGGGCGGGGGCGACGCCATCATTTTCCTGCGTGACCTTGGCGCTTTGCTGTTGCAGGGCCATCTGCTGGATCATGGCTTTCTGCTCGTCCTCGCTCATCGGGCGGACGCGGGCGAGGTATTGCGTCACATCCTCGCGCAGCGAGTTCAGCATCGCCTCGAACAACATGAAGCCTTCGGTCTTGTATTCGTTCAGCGGGTCGCGCTGGGCATAGCCCCGGAACCGCACGGCAGACCGCAGATGGTCCAGCGTCAGCAGGTGCTCGCGCCATTTGCGGTCAATCGTCTCGATCAGGATCTGCTTTTCCAGATTGCGCAGCGTATCCTCGCCGAACATTTCGCGCTTCTGGGCCATCAGCGCGTCCGATGCCTCGACCAGCCGTTCGCGCACGACATCCTGATCCACGCCATCTTCCTCGCCCCATTCGACAGCGGGAATCTCGATGCCCAGCTTTTCGCGCACCTGGGTGCCCAGTTCCTCCATCTCCCATTGTTCGGCATAGGATTTGGCGGGCATGTGCAAGTCGATCAGATCGTCGATGACCTGATGGCGCATGTCATCCACGATGTCGGACAGATCATCCGAGCGCATGATGTCCAGCCGCTGTTCGAACACAACCCGGCGCTGGTCATTCATGACGTTGTCGTATTTCAGCAATTCCTTGCGCATGTCGAAATTGCGTGCCTCGACCTTGCCCTGCGCCTTTTCCAGCGATTTGTTCACCCAGGGGTGCACGATCGCCTCGCCTTCCTGCATGCCAAGGGTCGAGAGCATCTTTTCCAGCCGCTCCGACCCGAAAATGCGCATCAGGTCATCTTCGAGCGACAGAAAGAAAACCGACCGCCCCGGATCGCCCTGCCGCCCCGACCGACCGCGAAGCTGGTTGTCGATGCGGCGGCTTTCATGGCGCTCTGTGGCCAGAACGAACAGACCGCCGGCGTCGATCACCCTTTGCTTTTCCTCGGCCACCTCGGCCTCGATCCGGGCGCGGGTTTCGGCCGGGTCGGCATCGGGGTTGTCGTCCAGCGCCTGCAGCACGCGCATTTCGACATTGCCGCCAAGCTGGATGTCGGTCCCGCGACCGGCCATGTTGGTGGCAATTGTCACGGCGCCCAGACGACCCGCATCACCCACGATCTGGGCTTCCTGTTCGTGCTGACGCGCGTTCAGGACATTATGCTTGACCCCGGCCTTGGTCAGCAGTTGCGACAGTTCCTCGGATTTCTCGATAGAGGTCGTGCCCACAAGGATCGGCTGGCCCTTTTCGTTCGCCGCGCGGATCTCTGCCAGCACCCCGTCCATCTTCTCGGGGACCGAGCGATAGACCTGATCATCCTCGTCCAGTCGCGCGATGGGCAGGTTGGTCGGAATCTCGACCACGCCCAGATTGTAGATTTCCTTGAACTCCGACGCCTCGGTCGAGGCGGTCCCCGTCATCCCGCCGAGCTTTTCATAAAGCCGGAAATAGTTCTGGAACGTCACCGAGGCATAGGTCACATTCTCGGGCTGGATAGCGCAGCCTTCCTTGGCCTCGATCGCCTGATGCAGCCCGTCCGACAGGCGGCGGCCTGCCATCATCCGGCCGGTGAATTCGTCGATCAGCACGATCTTGTTGTCGCGGACAATATAGTTCTGGTCCTTGTGGAACAGCTTGTGCGCGCGCAGCCCCTGATTGACATGATGCACCAGAGAGGAGGCTTCGGGGTCATAAAGCGACTGCTCCTCGGTCAGAAGCCCGGCCTCGCGCAGCTTTTCCTCGATGAATTCATTGCCGTCATCGGTCAGCGTGGCGTTGCGGACCTTTTCATCGATCGAATAATGCTCGGGCTCCAGCGTGGGGATCAGGGCATCGACCTTGACATACAGATCCGTGCGGTCCTGCGCGGGGCCGGAAATGATCAGGGGGGTGCGGGCCTCGTCAATCAGGATCGAGTCGACCTCGTCCACGATGGCATAGTAGTGCCCGCGCTGCTTCATATCCTCGATGCGCATGCGCATGTTGTCGCGCAGATAGTCAAAGCCCAGTTCGTTATTGGTGGCATAGGTCACATCGG
>REDZ01000213.1 GCA_007695345.1 Paracoccaceae bacterium
CGACCCGGAACAGCTGGGAGACGCCGGGCTGGAAGCGCCACCCTGAAACCCGCCGGGCCCTCGGAGCGGCTGCTGCATCTGACAGCGCCGTGCGGGAGGATCAGTGGCACCGTGGGCGGGCGGATGCAACAGGTGCGCTCTGATTGAAGGGGCCAACCCGGGCTGGTAGCTCAGCGACGGTGTCGGTCTGGATCGGCGCAGGATCAAGGCCAGCGACATGAATGGCGAGGTCGAACTGTTCTTTGTACCGATCTGCCCGCGCAGCCATGGAGGGGACTGCCGCGGGCTGGAGAGGTGTGGCCTGTCTGGCAATCCTGATGTCGGATGAGGGCGCGCGTCGCCCTGCGCCGTGTCTTCGGCCTTGCCCTGTGCTTCGTCCCGGCCCTGTCTGCACAGGGGCAGGCAGGCGGTCCGGATGATGCCCGTGTCATTGAATTGAGGGTTCGATGGGCCTGCGCGATGGCCGAACAGGTGAATGGCACATGCCCCGAGAACGAGGTGCCTGACCGGCTTGAGGGCTGGCGAAAGTGGCGCCTCGGTTTCGGAGTGCAGAGCGTCGTCTTGTGGCCAGGTGAGCGGGTGCTGCTTCGGGTGCATCCCCTGCCCGGACTGGACACGACGCTGACCCTGCTTGGCCCTGGAAATGCCCGGATCGGCAAGGCTGCGCAATGCGATAATCTGACGGGCGCTTTCGATCCTGCCCCTGTGCCGTCACGTCACAGAGATGACGCGCGCGATCCCATCCTTGCCGCTCATACGCATGTCCCGAAGCCTGCCGGTCCCTGCGTGGCTTCGGGCATGTGGCATCCCCATGAGTTCCGGGCCGTGCGCCTCAAGCACCCGGAGGTCCTGTAACCTGAGGTCTGGAAATGCGCCTTGGGCTGGGGCCCTGAGCCCCTGCCGGTCTTCCATGAAGCTGCTGAACGACCATGGAGAAGCGCGCATGCACAAGCGGACAGATACGGGTGGTTGAGACGGTCCTGGAACATTTGATCGGGCATGGGCCTGACGACATCGCCCCGGTGTTCGCCCGCGCCTTCGAACTGGCGATGCAGATCGCGCACGAACCTGGGCTGACAGGACGCCGCACCTGCGAAGGGCCCCTGTTCCAAGGCTTGCGCGCCGGCGCTGGCATCGCGATGAAAGATTGCGTCAGTTCGCCCTTTCCCTGATCCGGGGCACGCTGTACGGTTTCCTCAGACGTGAATGCAGGCTCAAACCGTGGCACCACCACCTTCAGGACAGACGCCCCCGCCACCAGCCAGCCCCGAAGGATCCGTTGGCCACGATATGGATGTCTGGGCGCTACTCGACACGCTGCCTGTTCCCATGGTCGTACATGAGTTGGGCGAGGCGGCTGCAGTGCGCTTTGTCAATCCGAGCTTCACCCGGGACTTCGGCTACACGCTGGCCGATGCGCCAAGCGTGGCTGCATGGGCGGAGCAGGCCTATCCGGACCCGGACTATCGCCAGGAGGTGATCGCCCGCTGGTGGGCCGAGATCGCCGCGCGGCAGGCGACGGGCACGGTCGCGCCGCCGGCGGAGTACTGGATCCGCGACAGGGCGGGCAGGCCGCGCGACGTGCTGATCGGCTTTGCGCTGCAGGGCGATCTGGCGATTGTCACCTTTCAGGACCAGACCGGAACGCGCGCGGCCAGGGCAGCGCAGGAGGCCCGGCAGCACGAGCACGAGCGGACGGCCTTTGCGCTGACCGAGAACATGCCGGCCGGTGCCTATACCAAGGTGCTGCGGCCAGGCGCGCCGCAGTCCGAGTTCGCTTTCGTCAGCAAGCAGTTCCTGCAGATGCTGGATCTGTCGCGCGAGGAGGCGTTGGGCGATCCAACGCTCATCCGCTCGCGCGTGCATCCCGAGGATCGCCCGCGCTGGCTGGAGATCAATGCAGAAGCCTTCGCCAGACGCCAGCCCTTTTCCGGGGAAGCCCGCATCGTGGTGAATGGGCGGACGCGCTGGCTCCGGGCCGAATCGGTGCCGCGCGAACTCGAGGACGGATCAGTGATCTGGGAAGGCGTCGTGGTCGATATCGACGACCTCAAGCGCACCAAAGAGGAATTGGCGACAGTGCTGGAGGCCGCGCGGGCCTACACCTGGAAGCTGGACCTGCGCACCGGGCAGGCAGAAGTCGACACCACCTGGGCGGTGTCGCGTGGATATGCCCCGGACGCATGGGGCCTGACGGTCGAGCGTTGGTTCGACGGGGTGCATCCGGATGACGTGGCTGTTGCGAGGGCCGCATTGGATGCCTTTGACCGAGGCGCGCTGGACCGGACCACCTTTGCCTGTCGTCGCAAGGTGGGCAAGGATGCGTGGATCTGGCTGCAGGTGCATGCGGGTGTCAGCGCGCGCGACGCCACGGGTCAGCCCGTGGCCCTGTCGGGTGTGAGCTTCGACATCACCGACGAGATGGCTGCGCGGGCGCAGGTGCTGGAGGAGCAGGCGCAGTTGCGCGAGGACCTGCAGCGCGCGCAGCAGCGGGACACGGTGGCGCAGGTCGCCGGGGGTGTGGCCCATGACCTGAACAACCTGATCGCGGTCGTGGCGGGGACGGTCGAACTTCTTGAGTTGCAGGCTGTCGGACAGCCGGGGCCACAGGACGGGCTGGGGCGCATCCGCCGCTCGGTCGGCATGGCGCGCGACCTGATCGCCGGGCTGGGCGGGCTGGTCCGCCCCGACCTGCCGCGCGCGACCCATGACCTGGGCAGGCTGCTGCACGACGCCGTGGCGCTTCTGGGCCAGCGGCGCATCGTGCAGCATGCCGTCCGCGTCGATCTGGCCGAGCGGCCCGCGCCGGTCTGGGCCAATCCGACCGAGGTGGCGCAGGTGATCATCAACCTCGCCGTCAATGCCTGCGATGCCGGAACGCCAGAGCGCCCGGCGAAGGTCACGCTGGCCAGCCTGCCGGCCGGCACCACCGCGCCCGCACGTGCGCCCGATGCCGGGGGGGCGCCGCCCGCGGGTGCAGATGTGGCGGTGTTCACGGTAAGCGACACTGGTACGGGCATCACGGAGGAGGTGCGCGCGCGGATGTTCCGGCCCAATTTCACCACCAAGGGCAATGCCGGCACCGGGTTGGGGCTGCTGATCGTCGCGACCATCCTGCGGGCGAACCGCGCGGCGCTGTGGGTGGACAGCGCGTCCGGGCGCGGCAGCACCATGACCGTGGCCTGGCCGGCTGCGGCGCTTGCTGCGGCGCCGGCTGTCACAGACGCGGCCGGCCGGGGCGGTCGGGCGGCGCGCGCGGACAGTGTAGCCCCGGCCGAGCCGCTGCGCGGCCTGCAGGTGCTGGTGGTGGACGATCTGGCAGATGTGGCCGAAGTTCTGGCCGACATGCTGGAGGTCGCCGGCGCCGTGGCGGTGGCCATATCCGACCCCGGAGAGGCCGCAGAGGCGCTGGCCGAAGCGCCTGGCGTCTGGTCGGTCCTTGTCACCGACCTGCACATGGACGGCCTGGACGGCCGGGCGCTGGCGCGCCACGCAGTTTCCTTGTCACCACCGGTCCCGACGGTGCTGGTCACCGCCCGTCCCGACACGCTGGGCGACGATCCGGCACCGGAATTTGCCGCGGTCCTGTCCAAGCCGGTCACCGCCGCCCGGCTGGTTCGCGCCGTCCGCGAGGCATCCGGCCGCGGATGCATAGATGCAGACGACTGAGGCGACAGTCACTGGCAACACGAGCAGAGACCATATCTGGCGCAGGCCCGCCCTGTCAGGGGTGTTGCCACCGGGTTTCAGACGTTGATGATGGTCCGGGGCGGGCCGAGGACAGGACGGACGGTGGCCTGCCCGAGCGCGCGGAAGGCATCCGTGCGTGCGACGCTGCCGCCCCCCCGCTTGCCCTTCGCCATCGCGCGTGACGCAGATCACCTGGGTCCCGCGCGGCGCCCCTGCGCCAGCGTGAACAGGCGTGTCAGCATCATGAGTGCGAGCGCGGCCCCCATCGCCGTGACCAGCGGCGCCTCGAAACGCGCCACGCTCCAGGCGTGGAACACGGCCAGCGCTGCAGTCGGCCAGGTCAGCTGATGCAGCCATTTCCAGCGGCGTAATGTCATCATCCGCTGCGCGGCGTTGAAGGAGGACAGCGCAAGCGGCGCCATGAGCACGAGCGCTGCGAGGCCGAGCTGGACATGGCGCATCTCGGCGATTTCCATGCGCATGAAGGCAAGTGTTCCGCCCTGATCGAACCACCCCCAGATCAGCGCATGCGACAGCGCATAGGCGAAGGCCCAGACACCCAGAGGCCGCCGCGCTGCGAAAAGCACGCCCCAACCGGTCAGAAAATGCGCAAACCCGATCGCGAGCGTGCCCATCAGGAATGTCAGGCCGAAGCGCCCGGTCTGATGCAGCAGCACCTCGTCAGGCACCACCCCGAGCGCACCCGTCTGATACTGCCACCACAACCATAGCCCCGGCACGGCGCCGCCAAGCGTCGCTGCCCAGTACAGCACGCGCGCCGACGGGGCCCGCATCAGAAATTCTCGAACAGGTCCATGCCCGCGTAGAGATGCGCGACCTGTTCGCCGTAGCCATTGAATTTCTCGGTCGCGATGCGTCCGCCATCATGCAGGCGCCGCTCGGTGGCCTGATGCCAGCGCGGATGCCGGACCTCGGGATTCACATTGGCATAAAAGCCATATTCGCGCGGGGCGAGCGCTTCCCAGCTCGAGACGGGGCGCTCGGAAACGAGGCGGATCCTGACGATGGATTTGATCGACTTGAAGCCATATTTCCAGGGCACGACCAGCCGGATCGGTGCGCCGTTCTGGTTGGGCATCATCTCGCCATACATGCCGACGGCCAGCAGGGTGAGCGGATGCATCGCCTCATCCATGCGCAGCCCTTCGCGATAGGGCCAGTCGATGTCATCGCCGGTCTGGTTGGGCATCTGCACAGGGTCGTGGAGTGTTTCGAACTCGACATATCTCGCATCCGAGGTCGGGTCGAAGCGCGCCAGCAGGTGCTGGAGCGGAAAGCCGATCCAGGGGATCACCTTGGACCACCCCTCGACACAGCGCAGCCGGTAGATGCGTTCCTCGAGATCGAAGCCCGACAGGATATCCTCCATGTGGATCACGCCGGGGGCATGGGCATGGCCGCTCACCTCGATCTGCCACGGAGTGGGGTTGAGGTGATGCGCATGTTCGGCCGGGTCCGACTTGGAGGTGCCGAATTCGAAGAAATTATTGTAGCCGGTGGCAACCTCCCGGCTTGTGAGCGTGTCAGGTGCCGACCCAGGCCACGGGTCGGCTGCAAGCGTGTCCGCCCGGCCAGAGCGCGGCATTGCCGCTGCAAGGGTCGCAGCACCCAGCCCGGTCATGACCGTGCGTCGGGTGATGCCGCGCGCAGGCGGGGTGATCAGGCGGGCGGGCGGTTCGGGGACGTGATAACGGGGCATTCAGTGCCTTGAAGCAGGGTCCGGCCCGCTGCAGGACGGGCCGGACCAGTGGCAGGGATCAGGGCAGCGCCGGCGGCATGACCTGGGGCATTTCGCCTGTCAGCGCATGCATGAAGGCAACCAGCTTGTCGCGCTCGTCATCGCTGAACTCGGCACCCAGCATCTGCTCGCCCATCAGGTTGATGGCCTCGCCCAGATCCGCGATGCTGCCATTGTGGAAATAGGGATAGGTGACGGCCACGTTCCGCAGCGTCGGCGTACGGAAATGGTTGCGATCAGCCTCATCCCCCGTCACGACGAAACGTCCTTCATCGGTCGGTCCCGGCAGATCGAATTCGTAGAACTGGCTGTCGGTGAGCGCGGGACCATTGTGGCAGGCCACACAGCCGCTGTCGACGAACAGTTTCATCCCCTCGACCTGGTCTGCGGTCATCGCCCCGCGATCCCCGCGCAGATAGCGGTCAAAGGGCGAATTCGGCGTGTTGAGCGTGCGCTGGAAGGCCGCCATGGCCTGGGCCATGTCCTCACCCGTGATCTCGCCATCGCTGTCGGGAAAGGCAGCGCGGAAATGCTGGTTGTATTCCTCGAACTCGCTGAGCTGCGCGATCGCGTCATCGAGATTCATGGCCATCTCGTCATCGGCCTCGATCGGGCCGAGGGCCTGGCCCTCGAGATCCGGCTCGCGCCCATCCCAGAACTGCGCTTCGAGAAAGCCCGAGTTGAGCACTGTGGGCGTGTTGCGCAGCCCGATCTGCCCGTCATGTCCGACCGAGCGCGGGATACGGTCCGCCCATCCGAGGGCCGGGTTGTGACAGGTCGCACAGCTGATCGTGCCGCTGGCGGAAATGCGCGGCTCGAAGAACAGCATCTTGCCGAGCGCAATCTTTTCAGGGGTCATGCTGTTATCGGCCGGTATCGGCGGCAATGCCGGCAGCGGCTCGAACGTGTCGATATAGAACTGCAGATCGTCATCATCGGCGACTGCGATTCCGGCCGTACCGATCAGCACTGCGCCCGCAAGCGGAAGGATTGCTGATCGAATGTGAAAACGCGTCATGTCTGTTCCTCGTTTTTGTGCGCACTTCTGCAAGCATCTTGCGATCGCAATCATCGCGCAGGCAGGGTGTCGATATCATTGATTCAAGTCATTTGAGCTGGCTGAAAACCGCGTATCGCACAGTTATATTGCCGCCGTTGCAGTATCGATGGTCCCGGCCATTCGCGTTCGAGTCAGATCATCTGCCCGGCCTTCCGGATCTGGCCTGCACGCAGGGGCGACCGCTCCTCTTCTCGCATAAAACCAGCATGTTGCGCATCTTTCAGGGGGAACGGTTCTTTCCGGCCGCCCGAAACGACGGGACAAATCCGGCATCACGCCAGAAGAAGCAATGACATGAAAAGAATGGCAAATACAAAAAAGCCCCATACAGTTCTGCGATTCAGAAGGGGCGTTGGTGTTCCGCAACATCCACATCTGGCCGAACCGAAGCGAAGCTTGTGGTTGCAAAGCTCACAGAAAAGAAATCTCAGGGCCTTTTTGTCTCGTGCGGCGCGGTTTTCTGTATCTTTCATGCATCTTTTAATGCGTGGAACATGCTTCATGACGATTCTGTTGCGCCATGACAAGGCCTTGCGCAAGTCGTGTTTTCGAAACGGGGAGTTTCAGCGTCACATCGCATATGGGGGCGCGTTCGCTGCCGAAATCATCCCCACTGACCATTTCGGAAACGGCGACCACACTCAGGTCAGGCGTGGCTGAGCGAAACTCGAGCATCGCATCGACGGCCTCATCCATGTCAGCAAAAGCGTCGAAATTGACGATCACAAGGCCAAAGCCAGGTTTCAGTTTCGATATGTCGTCGATTTTCCGTATATCCGACATGGAGGCCGTGGCCGTAAAGCCAATGGATCGCAGCTTGTCGCGGATATCAAGGAGATAGTCATTCGAAAATCCGATCAGCAGGGCGCGCGTATGCTGGAAGGAATTGGCAACCGGCGTTTCCGCCGCCAGTGTGTCAAGACGCCCGGACTCCTTGATCAGTGCGCCAAGCCAGGCAACCGGGTTTCTGGCGCGCGACTGCGGGGAACCGCGAACAAGTTCAAGTTTCGACATCACAATCACCCTCTGAAAAATGGCGGTATGGGCGCGCGTCGCGCAGGAACCGGTCGTATCTGATGACCGGGCATGACACATGCTGAGCTGGACGCCATCATGTCAGCGCGGACCAGAGACCACGGATGATCAGGATCCAGAGAAGCCCGCCCAGTATGACTGACGGTATGATCCACCAGCCGGAGGCTGATCCATATCCATCATCTGCCAGAGGCCGGGCATGTCGTCCTGTGTGATCGGGCAGGACAGTTCCGGATCCGTATCCATCCGCCTGTTGCGTTATCTGTCTGAACCTGGCCACGTGTGATCCCCTGGATGCTGTCTGACCACGATATCACCACAGACCGGGGGCTGCCTGTGCCCTTGCGGGGATCAGGCAGGGCAAAAGAGACTGACATGTCGCGAAAGTTGGACGATCGTCTTTTTTCCGGGGGTTTCAGACAGAGCGGCCGTGCAGGCCAGGCTCAGGATATGCCTGCACGCTGCCGGGTTGCCTGCGCGATTGCCGTGTGAACAGCCGTGACAAGCTGATCAGGCTGAACGGGTTTGGACAGGATTTCACTGAAAAGGGTGCGCTCGGGGCCGACAGTTTCGGGCAGCGCAGTGACCAGGATGACCGGGATCGCCGGATCGCAATCCGCCGCGATCCGCGCGAGTGCACTGCCATTGACAGCCGGCATGTCGAGATCGGTGACAAGCGCCGCCCAGATGCCCGGATCGTCCTGCATCACGGCGCTTGCTTCTGCCGGATCGGACAGGGCAACAGCGTTTGCCCCGCGGGCCTCCAGAAACTCCGAGAGCACATCTCCCACATCCGGCAGGTCATCGACGACAAGGATATTGCGCCCTTTCAGATCCACATGGGCATAGCCCTGCATTGGTGCGTCCGGTCTTGTTGCCGCAGCCGCAGGGGCGTGCACAGGCCAGGCAACCGTGACTGTCGTGCCCCGGCCCGACATGCTGTCGATCCAGAGCGCGCCCCCGTTCTCACGCAACAGCCCGGCCACGATCGGCAGGCCCAGCCCGGTTCCTGCATCGCCCTTGGTCGTGAAATACCTGTCGAAGAGCTTGTCGCGCATCGCGGCATCGATCCCGGTTCCGCTGTCGCTGATCGTGAAGATGCGGTAATGCGCGCCACGTCGCAGCATGCCGGCATCGGGCGCACGGTCCGGACATATGGCATCGGCCGAGATGGCGATGCTGACCCGGTTGGGCAGTTCCGTGGACGCCTCGCATGCATTCAGGGCAAGGTTCAGTATCACCTGCAGCAAGGCGGTTCCATCGGCCCAGACCGGACAGGGGGTGTCGGGCAGAGCGGTGGTAATCTGGTGATCCCGGATTCGGCTGGTGCCGAGCAGCTCGACCCCGTCCGTGATCAGATCGCGCAGATCATGCGTTGCATGCGCGACGCGCGGCTGCCCGAGATGCTTCAGCCCGTTCACCAGATCGCGGGCGGCTTCTGCGGCCCGTCTGACCCTTTCGACACTGGCCGCGGCATCCTCGTCTTCCGTGACGCTCTTCTCGAGCAGCGAAATCGAGCCTGCGACAACGGCCACCAGATTGTTCAGATCATGGGCCACGCCGCTGGCAATATGGGCGATGGTTTCGCGTTTCTGGGCACGCTGCAATTCCTCGCGCAGGCGGGCGCGTTCGGCCGCGATCTGCAATTGCCGGGCTATGCCGCGCGTCATGCACAAGATCCCGCCATCATGCAGTGTCAGCGAGACTTCCTGCGGAACCGGGCTGCCATCACGATGCAGGCCGTGCAATTCGCCACGCCAGCGCCCGTCAGCCTGCAATTTCTCCCATTCTCTGGCCATGAAACGGCGAATGGTTTCATCCGGGTAGAGCGCATGCCAGTGCAGGGTGCTGATATCCTCATCATCGCGGATACCGAACATGTGCCGATGTGCAGCGTTCATGTAGGTGTAATGGCCGCTGGAATCCGTTATGGCGATCCCGTCATCCGAGGCATCGAGCGCGACGGCCCGGTCCCGCAGCGTACGTTCCATCTGCCGGCGTTTCGAAATATCGCGCGCGATGCACAGGATCCCGCTGTCCCGCAGCGTCAGCGACACTTCCTGTTGCACGGGGCTGCCATCCCGGTGCAGCCCCTCGAGTTCGCCCCGCCAGGTGCCGGCTGCGGCAAAGCTGTCCCAATGCTCTGCCGTGAAGGCGGACACCGTGTCGGGCGGCAGAAGATCGCGCCAGGTCAGGTGGTGAATATCCTCATCATCGCCGATGCCGAACATGCGCCTGTGCGCAGCGTTCATGTAGATATAATGACCGCTGGAATCCGTGATGGCGATTCCGTCCCCAGAGGCGTCAAGCGCCACGGCGCGGTCGCGCAGCGCCGCGTGATGCGAGCGTTTGATCTCGGTGATGTCGGTCTGGACCGCGACATATCCCTCGATCTGGCCAGACGATCCGAAAAGCGGCTGAATATCCTTGCTGATCCAGTATGTCTCGCCGTTCCGGGTCTGGTTGAGCAGCTCGGCACGCACCGGTTCGCCGTTGCGCAAGGCGGCCCCGATACGGTGCATTTCGGCACGGTCGGTGCTGTCCGATGCCAGGAAACTGTCAGGCCGCGTGCCGGTTATCTCTTCAAGCCGCCAGCCTGTACGACGTTCGAAAGCGGGATTGACCCATTCGATCCGCTGATCGGCATCTGTCACGATCACCAGGTTCGAGGTCAATTCGGCGATCTTGCCCAGGCGCTGCAATCGGCGGCGCTGGTGCAACTGCGTGGTGATGTCCCGGATCACGAAGACATAGCCGCAGGGTCGGCCATGTGCGCATTTGGCCGCGGCAGACAGCGAATACCAGCGGGGTTCGCCCTCGATGGCAAGTTCATATTCCTGCCCGCTGACACTCCCCTCATGATCCACGGTCCGCATCACGCGGCGCGCAAGCGCGGCCAGATCCGGCGGCAGCACGTCTTCGGGCATGTGGCCAAGAAGCCTGTCTGTCGACACCATCGGGCGCAGCGCAGCGCCTGCCACATGCGCGGTGAACCGGCCTTCATGGTCAAGTTCGAGCACAAGGTCAGGAATGGCCGCCAGGGTCTGTTGCAGCCGGTTGCGTTCGGCCTCGAGATCGGCATGTGCCACTGCCGCCGCCCTTTCGGCGGCGCAGCGGTCAAGGACGATGCTGACAGCATTCGCCACAGCCTGCAGCAATTGTATTTCCTGCGGCAGGAAGCGACGATAGGCCCGCACGGCGTCAAAGCCCACGAAACCGACGATCTTGCCGTCGCGCAGCATCGGCACGGCCAGCAGCGAGCGGATCGCCTGCATCATCAGCACTTCGCGCACGGCCGAGCCTTGCGGAAGGGCCGCGACATCGGGGATATGAACGGCGCGCCCGGTGGCCATGTCGGGGCGCCATTCGTCCATCAGGCTGGCGGGCATGTCCTGAAGATGCGCGATCATCGGTTCGATACCGGCCGCCGTCCATTCATGGGTATTGTCAATGCGGTCAGGAGCGCGCAGGCGAAAGACATAGGTCCGGTCCGAACCGGCCAGCGCGCCGGTCCGGGCAAGCGCGCGGTTGATCGCCACATCCGACTCTGTGGCGCTGGAGCTGAGAAGCTCATTGGTGATCCCGACAATCGCATGTTGCCATTCGGCCAGCTGCGCATATGCCTGGCTCAGGGCCTCGAATGAGGTGTTCAGAAAGGCGCCGGGCCCGAGATGTTCTGCCAGATGGGTATCGAGCGTTTCGGCAAGCACGCCGGTCTGGTGTTCAGCGCGCGGGTTCCGCCCTGCCAGCTGCACTGCGCGGCCCATTCCGCGCAGCAGTTCGTGATCGCGTCCGGTAAAGCCCGCCTGCTGCCGGGACAGGAGCAGCATGGCCATGGGGGGCTCGCCCGTCATGTCCAGCGGGACCGACATCAGGGAACAATAGGCGCGCAGCGCCTGCGGCAGGCTCTCGCACCAGGGGGTATCCGGCACATGCCCCAGGCGCCAGGGCTGCGAGAGGATATCCATGGCATCCGGCCATTCGAGGGGACCTGGATGCTGCGGCCCGCCCGCCAGACCCGTCACGACCCCGTTTGCACGGCGCAGAAGCACCCACATATCCGCCCCTGTGGCGGCCTGACACAGGGACAGGACAGCAGTGATGCCGGCTTCAGGCGTGTCACTGCCATGGATCAGATCCATGGCCCGGATCAATGTGCCGGCCTGGCTGTCATCTGCGCCGGTATCGGGCAGTTCTGCCTCGTGCTGGGCAGGGGCTGGCCGGGGGGGACTGATGTCTGTCATGACGACCTTATGGTCTGGCGATTGCGGCAAGCATGGCAGTAAGCGCCCATATCAGCATGCCGCAAGCCGCTTTTGCGCGCGGTGCTCTTTTTGATATGGGGCGCGCGGTCGGATGTCGGACGCGCGACAGCGCCGGGCATGACCCCCGTCACGATCTGCGGCCCTGGCATCCGGATGCTCAGATCAACCCGTGCCGCATGGCGGTAATCACAGCCTGGGTGCGGTTCTCTGCCTTGAGCTTGCGACAGATCGATTTGACATCCATCTTGACGATCACCTCTTCCAATCCCAGTTCCAGGCCGATCTTCTTGTTCTGCATCCCCTGGCCCAGCAATGCGAGCACCCGCAATTCGCGCGGCTTCAGCGTGAAATCTGCGGTATCAGGCGTATTGGCATAGCGGATGAACTCGGCGGGCAGGAACACCTCGCCATCCGCGACCAGCTGGAGGGCATGACCAAGTGCCCGCAGCCCCAGCGTCTTGGGGACAAACCCGCTGGCCCCCTGATCGAGCGCCATCTCAACTGTGGTGCGTTTGACAACCCCGGAAAACAGCACCACGGGACCGTCATTGGCCTCCATGAGCAAACGCAGACCTTCAAGTGC
>REDZ01000054.1 GCA_007695345.1 Paracoccaceae bacterium
CCCCCCCCCCCCCCCCCCCCGGCGCGGGGGGGGGGGGGGGGGGGGGGGGGGCGCCCGGGGGGGGGCCCCCCGGGCGGATCAGTCCTCGAACAGTTCCGACTGTCCGCGCGCGGGGCCGTCCTCTGCCTCGTCATCGGCGGGCTGGCCAGGCATCGGGCGGCTGTCCAGCAGGCCCGCCTCGCGCAGTTCCTTCAGCCCCGGCAGATCACGCGCACTTTCCAGCCCGAAATGATCCAGAAACGCCTCGGTCACAACAAAGGTCACGGGCCGGCCCGGCGTCATCCGCCGCCGGCCCAGGCGAATCCAGTCCAGTTCCAGCAACTGATCAACTGTCCCGCGCGATACGGCCACACCGCGGATCTCCTCGATCTCGGCGCGTGTGACCGGCTGGTGGTAGGCCACAATCGCCAGCGTCTCGATCGCCGCGCGCGAGAGTTTGCGCATCTCGACCCGTTCGGATTGCATCAGCCAGCCCAGATCGGGCGCCGTGCGCAGCGCGTAGGCATCGCCCACCCGCACCAGATTGACCCCGCGCCCGGCATAGCGCGCGCGCAGATGCCCCAGCGCCTCGGCCGGATCGCAGCCCTGCGGCAGCCGTGCCGCGATGGCCTGCAGGGTAATCGGATCGGCGCAGGCAAACAGGATCGCCTCGACCATGCGTTCCTGTTCGGCCATGGGCGGCACGGCAAACAGCCCCGGTTCCTCCGCCACTGACTCGAGGCCCTCGTCACTCATCCGCGGACCCCCGGTCCATGCGCCGTCGCAGATGCAGCGGCGCGAATGTCTCACTCTGGCGCAGCTCGATCCGGCCCTGCTTGGCCAGTTCCAGCGTCGCCGCAAAGGTCGAGGCGATGGCCGAGCGCTGCCGCGCGGGCTTGCCGCGCCAGCCTTCGGGCAGGTAGCGCTGCAGCGCGGTCCAGTCCTGCGCGCCCGGCAGCAATTGCGTCAGACGCTCCAGCGCGGCCTCATAGGGATAGATGTCTGAGCGGTCAAAGGCATAGGGGCGGAATTCATCGCGCGTGCGCAGCCGTGCATAGGCGCGCATCAGATCCAGCAGCGACGCCTCATACTGCGTCTTGCGCGACACGGCGAGCACCGTGGGTGCCCCGCGCACAAAGAAATCGCGCCCCTTCTGATCGCGCCCCATCAACCGCGCGGCAGCCTCGCGCATGGCCTGCAACCGCTCCAGTTGCCAGGCCAGATGCGCAGCCAGTTCCTCGCCCGTGGGCCCGTCTTCGCCCGGTTCGGGCGGCAGCAGCAGGCGCGATTTCAGATACGCGAGCCACGCCGCCATCACCAGATAATCAGCCGCCAGTTCGATCCGCAGCGCGCGCGCCTGTTCGACAAACCCCAGATATTGTTCGGCCAGATGCAGCACCGAGATCCGCCGCAGATCGACCTTTTGAGCGCGCGACAGCGTCAGCAACAGATCCAGCGGCCCCTCGAACCCCGCGACATCGACGATCAGCGCCTCGGCTTCTCGCCGGGCGGTCACGGTCTCGGGCTTGTCCCAGTCATCCTGCATGCGCTGCCCCCTCGGATGGCAGCTTAGGACAGGCGCAAGCGCGCTGTCCATCCTTGCGCGTCACCGGGGCTCCGGGTGCCTCTCCCACTCGCGCAGGCGGGCGACATAGCGGGCAAGGGTGTCAATTTCCAGATTGATGCGATCGCCCACGGCGACATCGCCCCAGTTCGTCACCTCGCGCGTGTGCGGGATCAGGTTGATACCGAATTCCGCGCCCTCCACCTCATTCACGGTCAGCGATGTGCCGTTCAGCGCCACGGACCCTTTGGGCGCGATGAACCCGGCCAGCGCCTCGGGCGCGCGCAGGCGCAGGCGCAGGCTGTCGCCTTCGGGGATGGCGCTGACCACTTCGGCAACACCATCGACATGGCCCGACACGATATGCCCGCCCAGTTCATCCCCCACTTTCAGCGCGCGTTCCAGGTTGACGCGCCGCCCCTCGACCCAGTCGCCCAGATTGGTCTTGTCCACTGTCTCGGCCGAGACCTGCACCTCATACCAGTCCGGCCCCAGTGCCACGACCGTCAGGCACACCCCGTCCGACGCGACAGACGCCCCGATCTCGATGCTGCCCGTGTCATAGCCCGTGGCGATGCGAACGCGCATGTCACCCGCCCGCGTGATGGCGCGCACTGCGCCGATATCGGTGATGATACCCGTGAACATGCTGCCCCCTTGCGATGACACCCCCCGCCTCTATCGTGCGCCCAATCACTTGGCAAGCATGCCATAAAATCACCGCATTGCTTTACCAAGATACTGCGTGAAACAAGGGGCTGTGCTAATCGTATCCCCATTGCAGCCCCCGAAAACGGCAGGCACGAGACAAAGGCGCCCGGAATGCGCATATCAGGTGAGAACAGGCGGTTTCTGTTTCTGCAGGGCCCGCATGGATGGTTTTTCAACCGGCTGGCGCGGATGCTGCGGGCCAGCGGCGCGCGCGTCTGGCGCGTCGGGTTCAATCAGGGCGATGCGCTGTTCTGGCGCGACAAGGCGCACTACATCCCCTTCGATCAGCCACAGGATGGCTGGGCCGATTTCCTGCGCGACTGCCTGCACCGCCATGACATTACCGATATCGCGCTTTACGGCGATGTCCGCCCCCTCCATGCCGAGGCCATCGCCATCGCGCGCAAGGCCGGGATCACCGTCCATATCTTTGAAGAAGGGTATCTGCGCCCCTACTGGATCACGTATGAACGCGACGGGGCCAATGGCCATTCCGCGCTGATGGATATTTCCGTGCCGCAGATGCGTCGCGCGCTGAAGAAATACGAGCTGGAACTGCCCGACCCGCCTGCGCATTGGGGCGATATGCGCCAACACATCTTTTACGGCGCGATCTACCATTTCTGCGTCATGGCGCTGAACTGGCGCTACCGTCATTTCCGGCCCCACCGCGACCTGAGCGTTGGCCAGGAATTCAGGCTTTATCTCAAGCGGCTCTGGTTGATGCCGCTGCATTCGCTGCAACGGCGCGTGACGACATGGCGCGTGCGCAATGGCGGCTTTCCCTATCATCTGGTGCTGTTGCAGCTTGAACATGATTCCAGCTTCCGCGCGCATGGCCCCTTCGACAGCCAGACCGAGTTTCTGCAGATCGTGTTCGAGGGGTTCGCCCGTGGCGCGGCCCCCCACCATCATCTGGTGATCAAGGCCCACCCGTTGGAAGATGGCCGCGCCCCCCTGCGCCAGACCATCACCGAGTTGACCGAACGCCATGGGCTGCAAGGCCGGGTACATTACCTGCGCGGCGGCAAGTTGGCCGCGCTGCTCAACCACGCGCGCTCGGCGGTGACAGTCAATTCAACAGCGGCGCAACAGGTGCTGTGGCGGGGCATGCCGCTGAAAATCTTTGGCCGCGCCGTCTATGACAAGCCCGAATTCGTGTCGAAACAGCCGATGGATGCCTTTTTCGCACGCCCGAAACGGCCCGATGCCCGCGCCTATCGCGACTATCGGCATTTTCTGCTCGAAACCTCTCAGGTACCCGGTGGCTACTATTCCTTGGGGGGGCGGCGCCAGTTGA
Source organism: Paracoccaceae bacterium (assembly GCA_007695345.1). Classification (GTDB taxonomy): domain Bacteria; phylum Pseudomonadota; class Alphaproteobacteria; order Rhodobacterales; family Rhodobacteraceae; genus Roseinatronobacter. Next base: position 3,555 of record REDZ01000054.1, read on the forward strand.
TGCGCCATCTGGTAGATATGATGCTGGCCCCGCGTGATCCCTACACCGCCATGATGCAGGGGGACGCGGCACATAGGCAACAGTTGCGGATGGTGCGCTAAGGGCTAACCTATTTCAAGGCTTGGCGAAATCGCCCCATGCCTGTATGTTGTAAAAAAAATATCCCGAGGCAATCCCGAGCAGGAGCCCGAGCAGTGTTGGCGAATTTGATGACCCTGGGCCGCAGGACGGCCCTTCTGTGTGCGGCTGCGGCAGTTGTCGCATCCTGTGCGATCCCCACCGACGGCCCGACCAGAAGCCAGATTTTCGAAGGATCGGTTCTGCGTTCGGGCGATGCACATATCGTGATGGTGAACAAACGCGTCAGCCATGCCGCGAACCGGCCAGAGGCGCTGGGGTTCAGCCATGCGCTGCGGTCGGGCGCGCTGCTGGGCGGCGATACGATCCGCCCCGGCGATACCATCGCGATCAATGTCTATGAAAATGTGCCCGAGGGCCTGCTGGCCCCGGAGACGGCCAATAACGCAATCGTCGAGGAATTGCAGGTCGATGACGCGGGCTTTATCTTCGTGCCCTATGCAGGCCGCATCCGGGCTGCGGGCCAGACACCGGACGCGCTGCGCCGTATCCTGACCAGTTCGCTGGACGAACAGACGCCTGATCCGCAAGTCGTCGTGTCGCGCGAACAGGGCGACGGGGCGACCGTGTCGGTCACAGGCGGGGTCACATCGCAGGGCGTCTATCCGGTTACCCGCGCTTCGAACCGGCTCAGTTCCATGATCGCGACGGCCGGCGGGATCGATGTGCCGCTGGAAACCGCGCAGGTTCTGGTCACGCGCGGCAACCGGCAGGACAGCGCCTGGCTGCAGGATATCTATTCCAACCCGACGCTCGATATCGCGATGCGCGGCGGGGACCGCGTGCTGGTGCGCGAGGATGCGCGCGCCTTCAGCGTGCTGGGCGCCACCGGCTCGACCAGTCGCATGACATTCGAGGAGCGCGAGATCTCGACCATCGACGCGCTGGCCATGGTCGGCGGGCTGGACCCGCTGCGCGCCGATCCGACAGGTGTGTTCGTCTTTCGCGATGAACGCCCCGAGGTCGCGACCGAAATCCTGGGCTTCGGCAAATTCGTGACCGATGTGCGTTTTGTCTATGTGCTGGACCTGACCGCACCCACCGGCATGTTCAATGCCCGTGATTTCAAGGTGCGCGATGGTGACACGATCTTCGTGACCGAGGCACCGGCCTCGCGCTGGTCGCGCCAGATCGCTGCACTGACCGGGTCGCTGACGGCCGCGACAGCGATCGATTCCATCCTCACTGACGGCGACTGATCCGCCCGATGTCAGCCCCAGGGCCGCTGCATGCCTTTTCGGGCGGGTTTCTGGGGCCGGGGCAGAAGGCCCGGCGCATCCGCCGCATCCTTGCGCTGGCGGATCAGCCCGTGCGAACAGGCTGGCCCCGCGCCGATGGTCAGGTCATCGCCTGGGGCCACAGCCCCCGCGCCGCGCGGGCCGAATATGTCGCGCGGCGCAGTGGCGCGGCGCTTGTCCGCGCCGAGGATGCCTTTCTCCGCTCGCTCTTTCCCGGCCGCGCGGGCGAGCCCACGCTGGGCCTGCTGCTGGATCGCACAGGCATCCATTTCAACCCCGCCCGCCCCTCGGATCTGGAAACCCTGCTGGCCACGCACCCGCTGGATGATCACGCGCTTCTGGATCGCGCGCGGCTGGGCATGGCCCGGATGAAACACGCGGGCCTGTCGAAATACAGCGCCCATGACCCCGATTGCCCCCCACCCCCGCCCGGCTATGTGCTGATCGTGGATCAGGTGAAGGGCGATGCCTCGCTCACCCATGGCGGGCTGGACGGACCGCTGCCGCCGCATCTGTTCCGCGAGATGCTGGTGCAGGCGCAGCTCGACTGGCCGGGCGCGCGCATCGTCATCCGCACCCATCCCGAAACCACGGGCGGCCACCGGCAGGGCCATTTCACTGCGCAGGATGCGGATGCCCCCCATATCACGCTCTGCGATACGCCCGTCTCGCCCTGGGACCTGCTCGAGGGCGCGCTGGCGGTCTACACCGTCTCGTCCCAACTGGGGTTCGAGGCCATCCTGGCGGGCCACAAACCCCGCGTCTTCGGGCTGCCTTTCTATGCGGGCTGGGACTTGACGCAGGACACCACGCCCCACCCGCGCCGGGGCCGCAGACTGACCCGCGCGCAGCTTTTCGCGGCCGCGATGCTGCTCTACCCGCTGTGGTATGATCCCTGTGGTGACCGCCTCTGCCCGTTCGAGGATGCCCTTGATCATCTCGAGGCCCGGACCCGTGCCTGGCGCGAGGATCGCCACGGCTATACCGCACTCGACATGCGGCTCTGGAAACGCCCGCATCTGCAGGCCTTCTTCGGACAATGGAAACGCCTGCGCTTTGCCCGCGCGCCCGATCCCGACCGCCCCAACCTGATATGGGGCGCGGCCCCCACCCCGGCGACGGGCCGCAGCATTCGCATCGAGGATGGTTTCCTGCGCTCGCGCGGGCTGGGGGCCGAACTGACCCCGCCCCTGTCGCTCGTCGCCGATGACACCGGCCTCTATTACGACCCCGCGCATCCCTCGCGACTGGAAGCGCTGATCGCCACCCCGCCCCCACCCGGCGCGACGGCCCGCGCCGAAGCACTGATCACCCGGATCGTTGACGCAGGCATAAGCAAATACAACCTCGCAGGCTCCCCCCCCGACCTGCCCACCGGCCACCGTATCCTCGTGCCCGGCCAGGTCGAGGATGATGCCTCGATCCGCCTGGGCGCAGGCGATAACCGCACCAATCTCGCACTCTTGCAGGAAACGCGGCGCCAGAATCCCGATGCCGTGATCCTCTACAAACCCCACCCCGATGTCGAGGCCGGGCTGCGCCCTGGTGCCATCCCCCCCGATCTCGCGCGCGCCCATGCCGATCATATCGTCGGACGTACCAACCCCGCCCAGCTTCTGCCAATGGTCGATGAGGTCTGGACGATCACCTCAACCCTCGGGTTCGAGGCGCTCCTGCGCGATATCCCCGTCACCACACTCGGCGCACCGTTCTATGCCGGCTGGGGCCTGACCCGCGATCTCGGTCCCATCCCCGAACGCCGCACCGCCCGACCCACGCGGGCGGAATTCATCCATGCCGCGCTGATCGCCTATCCGCGCTATCACGACCCCCTGACGAACTGCCCCTGCCCACCCGAAGTGGCCCTTGAACGCCTGATCACAGGCCCGCTGCCCCGCAAACCGGCGCTGCGCGCGCTTGCGAAACTGCAGGGCCTGTTGTCCAGCCAGACCTGGCTCTGGCGCTGATCAGCGCCTTTCATCTTGCAGAAAATACTCGCGGGGGCATGGGGGCGGCAGCCCCCATACACACTGAAAACCTGACCGAAGGTCACCGCAAGGTAACGCCTACTCACCCATCAGACGGCTGACGACAATCGTCACCTCGGGCTTCTTGCCGATCTCTTCCATCACCACCTGGCGGACCACGCGGCGCATCCCGTCATTCAGTCGGTCATCATCGGCCAGGACCTTATGGCCCGCGCGGTCGATGTAATCTTCAAGTTCCGCCTCGATCACCTCGTTCAACGCCTCGCCGCCGCGCGCCTCCGCACGCAGACCCGCGATCTCGGCCCAGGGGGCGCCAAGCGCCTCATTCTCTTCATCAAGGATCAGCGTGACAAAGACATGTCCGCCGATCGCCATGCGGATCCGGTCGCGCAACACCCCGTCCATCGCACCGACCAGACGGCTGCCATCCAGATAGACACGGCCCGTCGGAACCTCATCCACCATGACCGGCGCATCGCCCGTAAGATCAACGACCGAGCCATTGGGCACCACCGCCGCCCGCCGACCCGCGGCCAGCGCCAGTTTCGTGTGCTCGCGCAGCATCCGGTGTTCGCCATGCATCGGAATCACCATTTCGGGCGCCATCAGATCATGCATTGCTTCCAGATCGGGCCGGTTCGCATGGCCCGACACATGATAAAGCCGCGCGGCATTGTCCAGCACATCCACGCCCTGTTCCGACAGTGCATTGACCACCCAGCCCACTTCGCGCTCATTGCCAGGGATCGTCATGGACGAAAACAGGAACGTATCCCCCTCTTTCATCTGCATGCCCATATAGCTGCCCCGCGCCAGTTGCGCCGAGGCCGCGCGCCGCTCTCCCTGCGAGCCTGTCACGATCAACAGCAGGTTCTCGCGCGGGACATCCTTGGCCGCCTCTGGGCTGATCGTGGGCGGCATGTCGGTCAGGATGCCGGCATCGCTGGCCACTTGCGTCATGCGCAACATCGCGCGCCCCATCAGGCAGACCGAACGCCCGGCATCCTGCCCCGCCTGCGCCAGCGTCTTCAGCCGTGCCACGTTCGAGGCGAATGTCGTCGCCACCACCATCCCCTTTGCCGCGCGCATCAGGTCGGTGATCGGCTCGACCAGCGTCGCCTCGGACCGTCCGGGAGCGGGGTTCATCACATTGGTGCTGTCGCATAGCAGCGCCTTCACCCCGGTCTTGCCGATAGCCGCCAGCATCTCGGGGTCATGCGCCTCGCCCACAGTGGGGGTCAGGTCGGTCTTGAAATCGCCCGTATGCACCACCCGCCCCGCAGGCGTGTCGATGATCAGTCCCGATGCCTCGGGCAGCGAATGCGCGACCGGAAAGAACTGCACCCGGAACGGACCCAGATCCAGCGCTTCGGGGACCTTGTCCACAGTGATGACCTGTTCGGGGTCCTGACCTGCGTCTTCCATCTTCAGCCGCGCGATCCGGGCGGTGAAATCGCGCGCATAGACCGGGGCCTGCAGCTTGTCCCACGTCAGCCCAAGCGCGCCGACATGATCCTCATGCGCATGGGTGATCAGGATCGCCTCCAGCCGGTCGCGGCGCTCTTCCAGCCAGCGCAGATCCGGCAGAATCAGGTCGACGCCGGGGGTCGAGGACATCTCGCCAAAGGTCACGCCCAGATCGACCAGGATCAGCCGTTCGCGACCCTTCGGGCCGTAGCCGAAGACATAGGCATTCATACCCACCTCGCCCGCGCCCCCGAGGGGAATATAGATCAGCCGATCCTTGCTCATGCCTGCTCCTTGACACCGTTTTCTTTGTTGTAGTCGTGAATGACGCGAAGGCCATGCAATGTCAGATCATCCTCGACCCTGTCAAACAGGTTCTCGGCCTGCGCAAATAGCGGCGCCAGCCCGCCTGTCCCGATCACGGTCATGGGGCGGCCGTATTCACGCTTGATGCGCGTGGTGATCCCTTCGATCAGCCCGGCATAGCCCCAGAACACGCCCGACTGGATACATTCGACCGTATTGGTGCCGATCACCTTGTCGGGGCGCGAGATATCGACATGTGGCAGCGCCGCTGCGCCCTGATGCAGCGCCTCCAGGCTCAGGTTCACGCCCGGCGCGATCACGCCGCCCACATAGGCACCATCCACGGCCACCACGTCGAAATTCGTGGCCGTGCCGAAATCGACCACCACCACATCGCCGCCATGGCGGTCAAACGCTCCGGCTGCATTGGCCAGCCGGTCGGGTCCGGGGCGGACACCGGCCTCGACCCGCGGAGCGGTGGGCAGCAGGCAGTCGGGCTTGCCCACGACCAGCGGGCGCGTGCCGAAATAGCGATCGCACAACACCCGCAGATTGAACACCACGCGCGGCACGGTCGCAGCGATGATGACATCGCTGATATCGGCATAGATGCCGGTCAGGTCCATCAGGCTCGACAGCCAGACGAAATACTGGTCCGCCGTGCGCACGGCCTCGGTCGCAGTGCGCCAGGTCGCCAGGCATTGCGTCCCGTCCCAGACCGCGAAGACGGTATTTGTATTGCCGCAATCAATGGTCAGCAACATGCCTGCCCCCTGCCCGTTCATGCGAAATAGACATCAGCCGCCGGGATCGCGATGCGCCCGCTGCCCGTGCGCAGGATCAGCGCGCCGGTCGCGTCAATCCCCTCATATGTGCCGGTATGGGCCTCGGTCTGGGTTCGGGCGGTGATGACACTGCCCAGCCGCGCGGCGCGGGCCAGCCAGGCCGTGCGGACCGGCGCAAAGCCATAGGTGCGCAATTGCCGGTCCCATTTCGCATAGGCCGGGGCCAGCAGGTCCAGCAATTCCTCGGGCGCGACCTGACAGCCGGTCTCGGACATCAGATCGACCGGGGGCATTGCGCCCTCCTCGGGCGGCGGGGCCGTGCGCAGGTTCACACCGATACCGATGGCCAGATGCCCCGCCCCCGCGCCCTGCCCCACACTTTCCAGCAGGATACCCGCCAGCTTGCCGCCGTTCAGCAACACGTCATTGGGCCATTTCAGCGCGAAACTTTCCGGTCGCGCGGTGGCCATGACCAGCGCTTCATGCAGCGCCAGCGCGGCAACGAAGGATCGCAGCGCGACCTGCGACGGCGGACCGTCCGGGCGCGACAGATAGGTCGCGGCGAAATTGCCCGCCGGGTCGCGCCATTCCCGCCCGCGCCGCCCGCGCCCCTGTGTCTGCCGCAGGGCCAGTATCCAGACAGGGCCGCCACGGGCGCCCGCACGGCGCGCGGCCTCGGAATTGGTGCTGTCGATCTCGGGCAGGATAACCCGCCCGACGCCCTTGGGCCACTCAGTTGACAAGCGCGTCTGCGGCAAGAGCGGCCAGCCCCTCGATGCCGAACAGGTTGATCACCCCCAGCACCATGATCGCGGCAGAGGCCACCAGCAAGGTCGCCTGCACGGGCGCACGCACGCTGTCCAGCGGCTCGATCTCATCGCCGAAATACATGTAATAGACGATGCGCAGATAGTAGAATGCCCCGATCACGGATGCGATCACACCGGCCACGGCCAGCCAGCTCAGCCCGGCCTCGACTGCGGCCCAGAGCACATAGAACTTGCCGAAGAAGCCTACCAGCGGGGGCACGCCTGCAAGGCTGAACATCAGCACCAGCAACGCAAGCGCGCGCAGCGGTTCGGCCTTGGAATACTGGCGCAGGCTGTCGATCTCGGCCACGGCGCGGCCATCGCGCGACATGGTCAGGATAAAGGCGAACACCCCGATATTCATCGTCACATAGATCGCCATATAGACCAGCATCCCCTGCACGCCCTGCGCCGTGCCTGCCGCCAGCCCGACCAGCGCAAAACCCATATGGGAAATCGAGGAATAGGCCATCAGCCGCTTGATATCGCGCTGCCCGATCGCCGCGATGGCGCCCACGAACATGGACGCGACGGCCAGGAACGCAATGATCTGCGACCAGTCACCGGGGACCACGCCAAACGCCTCATGCACCAGGCGCGCGATCAGCGCCATGGCGGCAACCTTGGGTGCTGTGGCGAAAAACGCCGTGACAGGGGTGGGCGCGCCCTCATAGACATCCGGGGTCCACATATGGAACGGCACGGCCGACACCTTGAACGCAAGCCCTGCCAGCATGAAGGCCAGACCCATCAGCAGCCCGACCGACATGCCATCCTCGGAAATGGTCGAGATGATGCCCGCATAGAGCGTCGTGCCCGCATAGCCATAGGTGAGCGACGCGCCATAGAGCAGCAGGCCCGAAGCCAGCGCGCCGAGGATGAAGTATTTCAGCCCGGCCTCGGTCGAGCGCAGCGAGTCGCGGTTCATCGTGGCCACGACGTAAAGCGCCAGCGATTGCAGCTCCAGGCCCATATAGAGCGCGATCAGATCGCCCGAGGACACCATCAGCATCATGCCGACGACCGACAGCGCGATCAGGATGGGGTATTCGAAGCGCAGCAACCCGCGTGCCGCCATGTAGCTCTGGCCCATGACCAGCACCACTGCCGCCGAGATCAGGATAATCATCTTGGAGAAATGCGCAAAGGCATCGGCCAGATACATCCCGTTGAACGCGGTCTGTTCCTCCAACCCCTTGGAGCCCACGAACAGCGCCAGCAGCACCATCAATGCGGCGGTGGCCCAGAGGATCGGCTCTGCCAGCTTGTCCTTGCCGCCGTAAACCCCGACCATCAGCGCGGCCATGGCAAAGAGCGCAAGAACGATCTCGGGAAGTGCTGTTGTCAGATCTGCTGCGATCATCGCAAGGCCTTTCAGTTCTGTGCCATCCGGGATGCAGCCTCATGGGCCTGCAACGCCAGATCATGCCCGTCGACCAATGCGGCGACCGAGGGGCCGATGATATCGGTAACCAGCGCCGGATAGACGCCGAGGAGCAGGGTCATCACCACCAGTGGCGCCATCAGCGTTTTCTCGCGGCGGTCCATATCCTTGATGGATTTCAGCGATTCCTTGATGAGTTCCCCCATCACCACGCGGCGGAACAGCCACAGCGCGTAGCCCGCCGACAGGATAACGCCCGTCGCTGCAAAGAACGCGACCCATGTATTGACCTGAAACACACCCAGGAAGGTCAGGAATTCACCCACGAACCCCGATGTGCCCGGCAGGCCGACATTGGCCATGGTGAACAACAGGAAGATCGCGGCATAAACCGGCATCCGGTTGATCAGTCCGCCATAGGCCGCAATCTCGCGCGTGTGCATCCGGTCATAGATCACGCCCACCGCCAGAAACAGCGCACCCGAGATGAAGCCGTGGCTGATCATCTGGAAGATCGCGCCATCCAGCCCCTGCTGGTTCGCCGCAAAGATGCCCATGGTCACAAAGCCCATATGCGCGACCGAGGAATAGGCGATGAGCTTCTTCATGTCCTCCTGCATCAGCGCGACAAGGCTGGTATAGACAATGGCAATGGCCGACAGCCACAACACCAGCGGTGCGAAGATGTCGGACGCCACCGGGAACATGGGCAGCGAAAACCG
>REDZ01000033.1 GCA_007695345.1 Paracoccaceae bacterium
TTTGCAACGGGTTTCAGGTGCTTCTGGAAATGGGGCTGCTGCCCGGTGCGCTGCTGCGCAATGCACATCTGAAATATACCTGCAAGACAGTTGGCCTGCGGGTCGCCTCTGACGCCAGCTCCTTTACCGCTGGCTACGGCGCGGGCGCTGACATCCGCATCCCCGTGGCCCATCATGACGGCAACTACACTGCCAGTCCCGACACATTGGCGCATCTGCGTGATACTGGCCGCGTGGCGTTTCGCTATCTCGACAACCCCAATGGCTCTGCCGATGACATCGCGGGTATCCTGTCCGAAAATGGCCGCGTGCTGGGCATGATGCCGCATCCCGAACGCGCGCTCTCCGCCCTGCAGGGCAGCGCTGATGGCCGCGTTCTCTTCGACGGGCTGATAAGCGCTTTCGCGCCCGCGTGATGCCTGTGCGCTTGAGCGCGCGCGCGGTTCGCCATATTCTGCCATGATGGTATCGCCGTCTGATCTGGACAACCGCCGCACGAGCATTCTCGGCATCCCATTCTGGGGCCGGGTGGTGATCGTTGTCTTGTGCGTTGCGGCGGGGGTGACGGCCTGGTTCCTGAACAGTTTCCTGTCCGAGAATTTCGCCGATTCCACGCGCAATCGCGCAGAGCTGCGGCTGGTGCTCTATTCCGGCAATATCCAGTCCGAGTTGCAGCGCAATTCGGTCGTGCCGTTGTTGCTGTCACGCGACCCGGAACTGATAACCTCATTGCAGGACGGCAGCTTCGCCACCACCTCGCAGCGGCTGATCGATCTGCAGGGTGAAATCGGGGCCGCCGCGATCGAGCTGATGGACCAGAATGGCCGCGTCGTGGCTGCGACCGATCGCAACCAGTTGGGCAAGAACCGCAGCAACGACCCCGCCTTTGTCGATGCGCGGCGCAGTTCCGACACCTCTTTTCTGGTGCAGGAACTGGACAGTGGCGGCTTCGGCTTCAGCTTTTCACGCTCGGTCCGGCGCGGCAGCGAGGTGCTGGGCGTGGTGCAGGTTTCCGCCGATCTTTCCAAGTTCGAACGCAGCTGGGCCGGGTTCGCCGATGCCGTGGCGCTGATGGATTCAGGCGGGCGCATCATTCTGGCGACCGAACCGCGCTGGCGCGGGCGAACGCTGGAGGATGCGTTGGCGCTGCAGGACCCGTCCAGCGCGATTGCGCGCGCGCTGCGCGCGACGGCGGACTGGGCGCAGCCCACAGCGGACGGGTTCGTGCGCGGTGAGGCCGTGCTGCAATCGGAAGTGCGCGTGCCGTTTCGCGGCTGGCGGCTGGTCAGCTTCACCCGCTACGATTCGGTGCGCGAAAGCGTGAATGCCGTGCTGGCGCTGGTGCTGACGGTGTTTGCGCTCTTGCTGGCGCTGGTCTTTTACATCCTCAGCCGACGGGCCTGGTCGCAATCGGCCGTGTTCCAGCAGGAATCCGAGGATCTGCGTGCGCTGAACGCCCGGTTGCAACGCGAGATTGCAGCGCGGGTACGGGTGCAGAAGGATCTGGCCGTGGCTGAACAGACCATCGCGCAATCTGCCAAGCTGGCAAGCCTGGGCGAGATGTCGGCCTCGATCAGTCATGAGCTGAACCAGCCCCTTGCGGCGATGAAGACCTATCTGGCCGGGGCGCGGCTGCTGCTCAAGCGCAAGCGCCCGGATGAGGCGCTGGCCGCCTTCCAGCGCATCGATGATCTGCTGGACCGCATGGGGTCCATCGCGCGCACGCTGAAATCCTTTGCCCGCAAGGGCGGCGAGGCGTTCGCGCCCATCGACCTGCGCACCTGCCTGGCCGATGCGTTGACGATGATGGAGCCGATGCTGCGCGACAGCCGCGTGCTGGTCGTCCGCACGGTCCCGCCAGAGCCTGTGATGATCCTGGGCGACACAGTGCGCGTGGAACAGGTGATCCTGAATCTGGTGCGCAATGCGGTCGATGCGACACGCGCAGTGCCGTCGCCGCAGATCGATATCCTGATCTCTCAGGGAGAGACGGCAAAGCTGACCGTGCGCGACAATGGCGAAGGGATTGACGATATCGACAGCCTGTTCGAACCTTTCTACACCACCAAACCCGCAGGCAAGGGCGTGGGGCTGGGACTGGCGATTTCCTCGGGCATTGTCACCGATCATGGCGGGCGATTGACTGCATTGAACGCCGCCGAGGGCGGTGCCGTCTTCGAGGTGGAATTCCCGCGCCACGGCATCCGGCGCGATGCTGCCGAATAATGGGTCGCGCGGCTGTTGCGTCGCATGACTGAACATCCGGGCCGAAACAGGGACCGGGCCGCAAGAGAAGAAGGAAAACAGGGCATGAGCCGTCAGATGCGTGTCGCCATTGTCGATGATGAACAGGATATGCGCCAGTCGATCAGCCAATGGCTGTCGTTGTCTGGCTTTACCACCGAAACCTATTCCGACGGGCACGAAGCGCTGTCTGCGATCACGGCCGATTTCCCCGGTGTCGTGATTACCGATATCCGCATGCCGAACATGGATGGCATGGCGCTTCTGAAACGGCTGGTGGCGCTGGATTCGGCGATCCCGGTCATCATGATCACCGGGCATGGCGATGTGCCCATCGCGGTCGAGGCGATGCGGCTTGGCGCGTTCGATTTTCTGGAAAAGCCCTTCGATCCCGAAAAGATGATGGCGCTCGCTGAAAAGGCCGTGCGCAAGCGCAGCATGGCGCTGGAGGCGCGCGCGCTGCGCAGCGAACTGGCCGATGGCACCACGATCATGCGCCGTCTGGTCGGCGCGTCGGATGAAATGCAGCGCCTGCGCGAGGATATCCTCGATATCGGTCAGGCCGACGGGCATGTGCTGCTGGATGGCGAAACCGGCACGGGCAAGACGCTGGTGGCCCATGCGCTTCATGCTGTAGGGCCGCGCGCCGGGCGCAGCCTGGTCTCGATCAGTTGCGCGGGCCTGTCGGACGCGGATCTGGCGCAGCGCCTGTTCGGCCCCGCGCCTGACGGGCAGCCCAAACCGCTGACCGAGGCCGCGCGCGGCGGCACTCTGGTCATCGAGGATATCGAATGCCTGTCAGAGCCGATGCAGGCGCGGCTTCTGGGCTGGCTGAACACCATCGGCACCCCGCCCGAGACTCGGGTCATGGCGATCTGCAACACCCATCGCGCCGATCAGACCATAGAGGATGCGCTGCGCCCCGATCTGTTCTTTCGCCTGACCGGACACAAGATTACCCTGCCGCCGCTGCGCAGCCGGGGCGAGGATATTCTGGCACTGTTCAACACCTATCTGGAACAGTTCGCGGATGAATATGGCTGCCCGGTGCCCGATGTCTCGATGCCGGAGGCGGCGCAACTGCTGCAGGCGCCCTGGCCGGGCAATGTGCGCCAGCTGGTCAATATTGCCGAACGCGCCGTGTTGCAGACCCGGCGCGAGGAAGGGGCGCTGATGTCGCTGATCATGGCCGATAACGAGGCTGCGACCGAGGCGCTGACCATCGAGGGCAAGCCGCTGAAAGACCATGTCGAGGCATTCGAGCGCATGCTGATCGACAATACGATGCGCCGGCACAAGGGCTCGATCACGGCGGTGATGGAAGAATTGCGCCTGCCGCGCCGGACTCTGAACGAGAAAATGGCCAAGTTCGGGCTGGTCCGGTCGGATTACGTCTGAAAGGAACGACCCCCGCGCAGGCGGGGGCCGTTTCTCGTTACTCGATCACTTCGACCAGTTCGACGCGGCGATTCTGCGCGCGCCCGGCTTCGGTCCGGTTGGTCGTGACGGGTGACATCGGACCTGCACCCGCCGGGCGCAGGCGCGACCCGTCGATCCCGTGACGTTCGCCCAGCCAGGCCACGACCGATTGTGCGCGATCCACTGACAGACGCAGGTTATAGTCAAAGCTGCCCACGCCATCCGTGTGACCAACGACAAGCAGTTTCAGGTCGGCATTGCCTTCCATCAACTCGGCAACCGTCGCCAATGCTTCCGCCGACTCGGGCAGGATGTCGGAGCGGTCGAATTCGAACAGGATCGCATTCACGATCACACGCCCATCCTGGACCAGCCCCGATTCCAGTTCCTCGACTGCTTGCTGGACCAGCGGAACCTCAGGTTCAGGGGCTGCCTCCGGTTCCGCGACCACCTCGACCTCTGGCTCTGCCGCGGCATCGGGTTCCGGTTCGGCTTGCGGTTCGGGGGCGAACAGGTCAAGCGGGGCCATATCCTCGATCTCGACAGCGTTCACCACCATGATCCGCCGTCCACTTCGCGCGATGAAGGACAGCGCGATCACGGTATCCGCAGCCTCATTCCGCGTAAGGATGTAGGCATTCATGTCCACGCCCGATGTTGCGCCGAATGGCATAAGGCGACTCTTGTAGTTCAGAAAGGTCTGACCGTTCCCGCCGCTCAATTCATCGCCCATGCCGCTGAACAGGATCTCGAAGCCGGAGCTTTCGAAATGTTGCAGATACCCGCGATAGAGACGCAAGAGCGACAGTTCCAGCCCGTCCACCTCATAGGCCATCTGCCGCCATGCGCCTTCGACCTCGAGCGTTTCCTCGAATTCGGGATCGCGCCCGCCGGGATGGGGCGAGGCGAGGAACTCGATCTCGGCGAAATCGGTGAAATCGTCGCGTATCACATAACCCTCTGCGGGCAGGGGCACCATGGGATGGGGCATCGCCCCCTCGATCCCGCGCGCCGCCGCCGGGGATGCGAAAAAGGCTGCGCCAAGCGCAACCCACAAGCATGTGATCAATACCGGAAAGCCGTGTCGGATCATGTCACTGTCCTTTGCACCTGAAGATCGACACAGGATAGGGCGAAGCTGCAGTCACTTCCCCCTCCGAACAGAGGGGGAGGCGCGATTTCTGGCCCATGTGCTGAAGTTATTGCAGCAAGCTCAGCGCGTCAGTCATCGGCAAGCCAGTTTTCGGCCTCGGCGACCTGATCGACGATGATGCGGTCCTCGGCGCTCAGTTGCGACAGGACACGCAGCAGCGCGGTGGTCTGCTCGCGCCCGGTCCGGTCCTCATACTCGACATAGACGCGCAGCGCCGCGACCGGGTCGCGTTCGACCCCGATGCCGTTCAGATAGGCGTTTGACAGCTCTCTGACCGCGGTGGGCTGGTTGTTCTCGGCCGACATGCGCAGCCAGTGGATGGCGCGTTCCGGGTCATGGACAGGGCCGCGATCCGGGTCCTGATAAAGCCGCGCCAGATCGATCATGGCGCGCACGACATCGGCATCGGCGGCCGCGCGCAGCAGGTCGTAGGCGCGGTCGTAATCAGGTTCCGTGCCGCGCCCGTCAATATACAGCTTGCCCAGCGTCTGCTTGGCATGGATGAACCCTTGCGCCGCCGCTTCCGTGTACAGACGATAGGCGGTTTCCGCGTCACGCTCGACCCCGCTGCCCATTTCATAGGCCCAGCCCAGCCGCCATTGCGCCTGTGCATGGCCTGCCTCGGCAAGCGGGCGGAACAGTTCCAACCCGCGCTCTTCATCGCGTTCGGGGCCGCCGTGCCGGGCCATGGTGCCCAGATAATAGATGACGCCCAGATCATAGATCGCGTCGGTGTCACCGCGTTCGGCCTCTGATTTCAGCCGTTCATAACGGTCAAGCGGGTCTTGCGCGGCGGCAGGGGCGGCCATGCCCAGGACCAGAAGAGCAGCGCTGAATGCGGGGCGGAAAACAGGCTTGGTCATGGGTCATGTCCTATCCATGTGGTCACTTCGGTGAGGCCATTGTCCAGTGGCAGGACGTGGCGCGGCCATTCTCCAGCGTGACAATCTGCATGGCGTCGGTCTGCCACAACCCGTGCTCGACCAGCCATTCGGTGGCCGGCGCAGCATCCTGCAGATCACCCAATGCCGCGCCCGCGCGCGTTGCCGTGCCGGGCGTCTCGGCATTGCCGAGTTCCGCGCAATCCAGACCGGCGGCATCGGGGTCCAGCGCATCGGGTGCGTCGCAGGGCAGGGGGCCGCAATCGGCCAGATCGCTCTCGCTGATCTCGCGCGATCCGGCGGCCACGATATCGGCGCGCATGCCCTGCACCGGGCGCATGGCAAAGCGCCATTCCACATGCGGGCCGATGCCGAATTCCTCGGGCGGGGCGACGTTGTCGCTGCCAAAGATCTCGGCCAGATCGGCGCGCCGTGCCGCGCCCAGATTGACCGCGCGCAGCCGGATCAGCGACAGGGTGAAGGGGCCGCCAGCGCCGTCGGGCGTGAGCTCGATATCCTCTTGCGTGATGTGCAAACGCCCGTGCCGCGCAAATCCGGTTTGGGCGGCAAAGACCTCTGCCGCGCGCGCAACGGGCGGCAGATCGGCGTCGGGCCAGCGCAGCGATGCAGGATCGGCGTTCTGGCGCGCGGGCAGTGCCGCCTCCAGCGCTTCGGGGTCCTGCGGATCAAACCCCTGCAGGAAACCGGCAAGCGCCGCATCCATACTGTCGGGCGCCGGCATGCTGCCCGGCGCAGGCGCGCGCCCTTCGCGGGGCTGATGGGGCGGCAGGGGGGCTGCGATGACATGACGGTCCAGACCCTCGAACCCCTGTTGCCAGACCGAAATCAGCGCGACCATGGGCGTGCCATCCTGCGGAAACCCGGCCGAGAGGACCGCATCCAGCCGGTAGCTTTCGGCGCAGCCGCGCGAGGCGGGAATACGCGTGTCCTGGTGCAGCGTCTGGCTGTCACCATCGGGAAAGGCAATCTCCAACCGGTAGCCGCGCAGATCGTCGGGGCGGGTGCAGAATTCGGATGCGGCAGGCACCTGTTCATGTCCCAGCGTCAGTGTAAACTCGCCCCATGGTTCCGCATTGGTGGGTGTGTCGGGATGCGGGACGCGGATGCGGGTCTGCTCATCGGCCTGATAGGCCTGCCCGATCCCCTGAGCATGGAGCACGGTCGCCGGGCGGCGGATGTGCAGATCGCCCAGCATCGGGGCGGCAGCGTCCAGCGCATCGCGGCGCACGACCTCCAGCGCGGCAAAGGGCGCGGCCTCGACCGCGGCCATATCCTCTTCGCCACGAGAGGCGCGGAAGGGGCTGCCCTGCACCCAGGCGTTGCGCCCCAGATCAACGACGAAGACATTGGCAAAAGGCAGGCCCGACCCGCGTTGCAGACCATAGGTCTTGAACGCGAAATAGCGCCCGTCCTCGGAAAAGCCGATGGTGCGGTCATGGGTGAAATGCCCGGCAGCGGCGGGCAGGGCCATCACCGCCCAGAGGGCAAGCGCGCGCCCGATCATAGCGGCTGCGCGCGCAGTTGCGATGGCATCGCGCGGTCCTTGATCTTGCCGAACTTGTCGGACATGCCTTGCAGCTTCGCGTCCCATTCGGGATCGGGTGTCTGCCCTTCGATCGTGCGGAAATAGGCCTGCAGCAGGCAGGCCACGGCCAGCGGCTCCAGCACGGCCTGCTTGACCGACCAGGCCAGAATGAACGCGATGACCACGCCCATGGCCGACATGCCGCCAGGATACAGATTGGTGATCAGCGCCGCCGGGGCCAGCATCACCAGAAACAACAGCGCCATCAGCCCATAGACAAACAGCGTGATCCAGGCGGCGTTTTTCAGCATGGGTTTGTAATTCTGCGCATAGAGAACCAGCGCCGTGCGCGCCGAATCCCAGGGGTCCGTGGCGCGGGTGCGCAGGCCATAGGCCAGGATGACCTCATCGATAAAGCCCACGGCGACGCGCAGAAAGGCACGCAGGATGGTGACAAGCTGGCGCACGCCGGGGATCGGCAGCAGCGTGAACACGCCGCGGACCAGCCCGGTGATCGCGCGCAGCACGCCCTTGATAAGCTGATCAACCGCAAAGAGGGTGCTGGCTTCGGCAAAGCGTTCGCGCACCATGGCCTGGGCATGACCGATCTGGCTGCGCCCCTCGGGCATGGGGCGGCCATCGATCAGTTCGACCATGACCGCGATATGCCCGGCCTTGACCAGATAGAGGATGTATTCACGCAGCCAGTACATGACGATCAGCACGACACCGAACCCCGTCACCCCGCCAAAGAATGTGGCCGAGGCGCGAAACCCGTCATCGCCCAGGGCCCCCACGCCCCAGCCGATGCCTGCGCCGGTGCCCGTGACCAGCACATAGGCCAGTGCTGCGCCGAAATAGACAGCCATGCGCAGCAGTACAAAGGGCAGGGTCTGGACCATCAGGCCGATGCCGCGTCCAAACGAAAAATCCCACATGAGTCGTTCCCTTTCAGTCCGTTGGCCCGTTCTGTCGGGCCGAGTTTCATGCGCGACGGGGGCCGTCGCGGCGCGGTCCGGGGAACACTATAGTCACGGTACTGGCCTTGCCCCGTTCATTCGCAGGGGGCGTGGCATTGATCGCGATGTGGTTATTGCAGGGGTGACGAAAAACGCACCTGCCTGCCGGGTCGGCGGGCTGGTGCGTCAATGGGGGCGCGCGTGGCGTTCCAGTGCCGGGGGCAGGGCGCGCGCGCCGGTTCAGCCGAGATGGGCGCGCAGCAGCCAAGCAAATTTTTCGTGCACCTGTCCGCGTGCGATGGCCATGTCCTGCGTCAGCAGATCGCCATGTTCCTCGGCAATGGCGGCGGTTCCGGCCAGCGTGGCCGCCAGCGTGTCCTGCGCGCTGACCATGGCTGCGATCATGTCCGTGTCGCTGGCATGGCCGTCATGTTCGCTGACCTTGGAACGGTCGAGCATCCGGGCAAGCTGCCCTTCGGCATGGCCGCCCAGCGCCTTGATCCGTTCGGCCAGATCATCCTGAGCAGTGAAATGATCCTCATAGATCTTCTGGAACAGGTCATGCAGCGGCCCAAAGGCCATGCCGGTAACGTTCCAGTGAAAGTTCTGCGCCAGCATGGTGGTGATGGCGGTTTCCGCAACCGACTGGTTCAACGCCTCGCAGATCGCGTCCTTGGCGCCCGGTGCTAGATGTGCTGCTGTCTGAGTCATGACCCCTCCTGTCTGAATCGGGATTGGATTAGGGCAACACGGAATTCGCTGGCATCTGGCTGGCTATCCGATACCTCAGAGATAGGGTGCCGCTGGCGGTCTGACAAGATAGTTTTAGAAGAATTCTAATCTGTGGCCCCGATGGTATCCATCCGGGTGGCCAGCTCACCGGCCAGCCAGCCGATGGGGCGGCGCAGATGGTGCGGCAGACGCGCGCGCAACAGGAACCGGGCACTGGCATGGTCGTCGCGGGACAGGGCGGCGAAAAGCGCAAGCAGCCAGCTCTCGTCAAAGGATCGGTCCTGTGCGCGCAGATCGTGGATGACCGGGCCGCCGGGCAGGGCCAGACCCAGGATGCGCAGCAAGGCATCGGCGTAATCCTGCGCCCCCTCGCGCGGGCTATGGCGCAACAATCTGCACGCCTCGAACGCCTCGATCCGTGCCTTGGCCCGGCAGCGCCGCATCAGCAGGCGAAGCATCGCCAATGCAGGATCGGGCGTTGCTGTGTCTTGTGTCGGAAGCGGGCGGGCAGATATCGGCATGTTCTGGCCCCATTCGCGTCTGACCGAACCCTAGACATGCGCAGGGCAGGGCACAAGATATAACTGACAGAAATACTCAGAAATTTGGTGTCCCAACCTGGTCGCCCGCCCGACCCCCGGTTTTGAACGCATGATGGCCCCCAGTCGCATGGGCTGCGAAATTGGTGATTGTAATTTGCGCCAAAACACCTCTATGGTTGCGGTGACAGGGTATATCCGGCCGAACCGGGGCGGCCCTGCATGAATTTAGCTGCTCCGGGCAGACCTGCGGGCCAGTTCCCGTGTCGCCCAGCGCAGATGGATCGGCCGCAAGGCTGCATATGCTCGCGATTTCCTCAATCGAAATACCGGGCGAACGACACAGGCCGCGCGGCTCGCGCGGTACAACAGGAACTGCAATGACGGCTGCAAGACGCACACTGCCCCCGGACCGGACCAGCACCCCTGCGGTGCGCCGTGCAGGGCAAATGGGGTACGCCAGCCGCTCGGACGCTCAGACAAGTCACGTCAGCCTGCCTTTGGCGCCACCCTCACGGTGGGGCCCGCAGCCGCTGGCGTGCATTGGACATACATGGCTCAGAAAATGCTTATCGATGCCACCCATGCGGAAGAGACCCGCGTTGTCGTGGTGGACGGAAACAAGGTCGAGGAATTCGATTTCGAAACGGCTGCGCGCCGTCAACTCGCCGGCAACATCTATCTTGCCAAGGTAACGCGGGTCGAGCCGTCGCTTCAGGCGGCCTTTGTCGATTATGGCGGCAACCGGCACGGGTTCCTCGCCTTCAACGAGATACATCCCGATTATTACCAGATCCCCGCTGCCGACCGTGCGGAGCTGCTGGCCGAGGAACGCGCGCTGAGCGCCGAGGCCGCGGAAGAGGATGACGAGTCCGCGCAGGGCGCCAAGGACAGCCCCAAGGGCAAGAAGGTGCGCCGCAGTTCGTCCCGGCGCAAGCCTGCGGCCAGGGCCGCGGCGGTTGACTCTGATGACCAGACCCAGAGTGGCGATGTCGCAGGCATGGCCATTCTGGACCCTGAGGGTGATGATGACCCCCGCAGCGATGAAACCGATGGCAGCGCATCAGATGCCCCCGGCGACAGCCAGGACAACGCCGGGCCCAATGGCGACGCCAATGGCAATGGCGATCAGGATGAACCTTACCGCGCCGCTGACCATGCGACCGAGCTCGATGACCGGATCGAGGCCGTGTCCGATGGCGGCGACCCGGTCGAGGAAGAGCGCCCGCGCCGCAAGCCCCGGATGCGCCGCTACAAGATTCAGGAAGTCGTCAAGGTGCGCCAGATCATGCTGGTGCAGGTCGTGCGCGAGGAACGCGGCAACAAGGGTGCCGCGCTGACCACCTATCTGTCGCTGGCCGGGCGCTATTGCGTTCTCATGCCCAACACTGCACGCGGCGGCGGGATCAGCCGCAAGATCACCAATGCCGCCGACCGCCAGAAGCTCAAGGCCATCGCAAATGAGATCGAGGTGCCCGAAGGCGCGGGGCTGATCATCCGCACGGCAGGTGCCAACCGCACCAGGGCAGAGATCAAGCGCGACTATGATTATCTGCTGCGCCTGTGGGAACAGATCCGCGACCTGACGCTGAAATCCATCGCCCCCACCCCGATCTATGAAGAGGGTGATCTGATCAAGCGCTCGATCCGCGATCTGTATAACAAGCAGATCGACGAGGTACTGGTCGAGGGGGACGCGGGTTACCGTGTCGCCAAGAACTTCATGAAGATGATCATGCCCTCGCATGCCAAGAACGTGAAGCTCTATTCCGACCCGCTGCCGCTGTTTGCGCGCTATCAGGTCGAAGGCTATCTGGCCGCGATGTTCAACCCCACGGTGCAACTGCCCTCGGGCGGGTATATCGTGATCGGAATAACCGAGGCGCTGGTCGCCATCGACATCAACTCCGGCCGCGCCACGCGCGAAGGTTCGATCGAGGACACGGCGCTCAAGACCAATCTTGAGGCGGCTGCCGAGATCGCGCGCCAGTTGCGGCTGCGCGATCTGGCCGGGCTGATCGTGATCGACTTCATCGACATGGAAGAGCGCAAGAATAACGCCGCTGTCGAGAAGATGCTGAAGGACAAGCTGAAATCCGACCGCGCGCGGATCCAGGTGGGCCGCATCTCGGGCTTTGGCCTGATGGAGATGTCGCGCCAGCGCTTGCGCCCCGGCATGCTGGAAGCCACGACCCAGCCTTGTCCGCATTGCCACGGCACGGGGCTGATTCGGTCGGATGACAACATGGGTCTGACCGTGCTGCGCCAGATCGAGGAAGAGGGCACGCGCGGCAAATCCCGGGAAGTGCTGGTGCGCGCCCCGGCAGCGGTGGTGAATTTCGTGATCAACCAGAAGCGCGAGCATCTGGCGCAGATCGAATCGCGCTACGGCATGGCCGTGCGGCTGGAAGCCGACCCCTTGATGGTCAGCCCCGATTTCACCATCGAAAAATTCAAGACCGCGACGCGGGTGCCGGTGCAGAAGGCCGAAGTGATCTCGATCACCGCCGATCTGATGGCCGCGCCGGTCGAGGAAGAGGTGATCGAGCCCGCAGAGGCGGAAGAGGCCCCGGCCGCACCGCAGGGCGAGGAGGAACAGCCGCGCAAGAAGCGCCGTCGGCGGCGGCGTCGGCGGGGTGGCAAGGAGAATGGCGCGGATGATGCGCAGGACACCAGCAGCGCCGGAGACGCGCAAGACACCGGTCCCGCTGCTGTGCCCGCGGAGGAGGCTGAGGCCGCCCCAGAAGCGCCCCCGGAAACTGCAGAGGCAGATGCGCCGGCCGCGCCCAAGCGCGTACGGCGCGGACGGGGGCGGAAACCGGCTGCAACGGATGTGACCGAGACTGCGCCAGACACAGCAGAGCCCGATGCGGCGTCCGAGGCTGCGCCCGATGCGGACGGCGCTCCCG
>REDZ01000150.1 GCA_007695345.1 Paracoccaceae bacterium
CCACATAGCCGGTCCGAACGCGGGCTTGTGACGCCCGGTTCCCTTTCCTGTTGGCAACAGGAAACTGGTGCCGTGCGGGGCAACCCCACGGCACCTTTTTTATCCTGCCCACGCAGTTTGTGGCAGGCGATGAAGGGTCAGACCTCCGTCTGCAGGACGGCAAAGAGAAAAGGGAACCCGATGGAACAGTCACAGACCCCGCATCTTGACCGCGTGGCAGGCCCTGCCGATCTGCGCGATCTGGACGATGCCGAACTGAATGCGCTGGCCCGCGAATTGCGGCAGGAAACGATCGACATTGTCAGCCGCACCGGCGGGCATCTGGGGTCCTCTCTTGGCGTGGTGGAACTGACTGTCGCCTTGCATGCCGTGTTCCGCACCCCCTTTGACAAGCTGATCTGGGATGTCAGCCACCAGTGCTATCCCCACAAGATCCTGACAGGGCGCCGCCACCGGATGCACACGCTGCGTCAAGAGGGCGGGCTGTCAGGCTTTACCAAACGCTCCGAGAGTGATTTCGACCCGTTCGGCGCGGCCCATAGCTCTACCAGCATTTCGGCGGCGCTGGGTTTTACCATCGGGCGCGACATGGGCCAGCCCACGGGCGATGCCGTCGCCGTGATCGGCGATGGCTCGATCACGGCCGGCATGGCTTATGAGGGGCTGAACAATGCCGGGGCCGAAGGGCGGCGGCTGTTTGTCATCCTCAATGACAATGACATGTCCATTGCCCCGCCCGTGGGCGCGATGAACACCTATCTGAACCGGCTGAACGCGCCCCATGCCTCGCTGTCAGAGGTCGCGCAGGGCTTTATCGCCGCCCTGCCGCAATCCCTGCGCGAACAGGCGCTCGCCGCGCGCGCCCGCGCCTGTGGCGGCCCGCCCGATGCCACGATGTTCGAGCATCTGGGCTTTACCTATATCGGCCCGATCGACGGCCATTCCATGCCCGACCTGCTGGCCACCTTGCGCATGGCCCATGCCCGCGCCGAAGGGCCGGTGCTGATCCATGTGCGCACGGTCAAGGGCAAGGGCTACGCCCCTGCCGAAGCTGCCGATTGCTGCTACCATGGGGTCGCGAAGTTCGATGTGGCTTCAGGCACGCAATCCAAGGGGCGGGCCAATGCGCCCAGCTATACCAGCGTGTTCGGCAAGGCGCTGACCGAAGAGGCCGCGCGCGACCCCAATATCGTCGCCGTCAGCGCGGCCATGCCGGGCGGCACGGGCGTCGATATCATGGGCAAACGCTTTGCGCGCCGGGTATTCGATGTGGGCATCGCGGAACAGCATGCCGTGACTTTTGCTGCAGGAATGGCCGCGAGCGGGCTCAAACCCTTCTGCGCGATCTACTCGACATTCCTGCAACGTGGCTATGACCAGATCGTGCATGACGTTGCGCTGCAGGGGCTGCCCGTGCGCTTTGCCATCGACCGCGCCGGGCTTGTTGGTGCCGATGGTGCCACCCACGCGGGTGCCTTTGACGTGGGCTACATGACCAACCTGCCCGGCATGGTCGT
The DNA here is from genome assembly GCA_007695345.1 of Paracoccaceae bacterium. GTDB lineage: Bacteria > Pseudomonadota > Alphaproteobacteria > Rhodobacterales > Rhodobacteraceae > Roseinatronobacter. The sequence continues at coordinate 1,518 of REDZ01000150.1, forward strand.
CATGGCCGCAGGCGACGAGGCCGAACTGGTCCATATGGTCGCGACCGCCGCCGCCCATGACGCGGGCCCCATCGCCTTCCGCTACCCGCGCGGCGAGGGCGCGGGCGTGGACCTGCCCGAACGCGGTCAGGTGCTCGAGATCGGCAAGGGCCGGGTCGTGGCGGAAGGGGACAGCGTGGCGTTCCTGTCCTTTGGCGCGCATCTGGCCGAGGTGCGGCTGGCGGCCGAAGCGCTTGCTGCGCGCGGGATATCCTGCACCATCGCGGATGCCCGCTTTGCCAAACCGCTCGACACGGATCTGATCGGCCAACTGGCCGCGCATCACGCCGCCCTGATCACGGTCGAACAGGGGGCGGAGGGGGGCTTTGGCGCGCATGTGCTGCATCATCTGGCCAATACCGGCGCGCTTGACCGCGGCCTGGTGCTGCGCACAATGACCTTGCCGGACCGGTTCATCGAACAGGCCAGCCCGGCGGCGATGTATCGCGACGCGGGCCTGACAGCCGATGACATCGCGACAACCGCGCTGCGTGCGCTGGGCATCGACAGCTTGCCCCGGCGCGCGAATGCCACATCTGTTGATTAGGACGATAACCGCTAGCACAAGGAGTCTACCGTATGCCCCAATCCGAAATGAAGAATGCGCCACCCCTCTATGGCTGGGCCATTGCGACCGGTGTGGGGGCGGTGGCCTTTGGCGTGTCGCTGCTGCTGGTCGGGATCGAAGGCAACGGGTCGGTGTTCATTGGCGCCGTGGTTGCTCTGATCGTGGGCACGATCTTCACTGTCGCCGAACGCCCCGCCCCACCCGCCAAGGGACCGGGCGAGGCCCCGACCGTGCCTGCCAGCACCAACCGCGCGCCTGCACCCGCCGCAGCAGCGGCGGCCGCGCCTGCAGCCGCTACAGCGTCAGAGGCCAAACCCACCGACGCACCCGCCGGCGAAGGCGGCAAGCCCAAACCGCTGGATGCCCCGCAGGGCAAGGCCGATGACCTCAAGCAGATCACCGGCGTCGGCCCCGTGCTCGAAGGCAAGCTGAACGATCTGGGCATCTACCATTTCTGGCAGATCGCGAACTGGACCGACACGGAGATCGCCTGGGTCGAAGAGCATCTGAACTTCAAGGGCCGGATCGAGCGGGATGACTGGATCGCGCAGGCCGGGAAACTGTCGGACAGCTCGGCCTCGAAACCCTCGGTCTGACGCGAGGCGCGCTTGGCCGCGCCGGGAATGGCGCTATCCTGTCGGGTAATGCCATGCAAGCCTGACAGGACATGCAGACCGACGCCCCGTTGATCCCCCGCCCCGAGGGGCTCTATTGCCCCGAGGGGGATTTCCACATCGATCCCGTGCGCCCGGTCGCGCGGGCGCTCATCACCCATGGCCATGCCGATCACGCCCGCGCAGGCCATGGCGCAGTGATGGCCACGCGCCAGACGCTCGACATCATGGCGCTGCGCTATGGCGCGGATTTCGCAGCCAGCCGCCAGATCGCCGATGGCCCCACACGCATCAACGGGGTGACAGTCGCGTTTCACCCGGCAGGCCATGTCCTGGGCTCTGCCCAGATCGCGCTGGCGACACGCGGCCAGCGCATCACCATCACCGGCGACTATACGCGCACCCCCAACGCCGCCTGCGCGCAATGGCAGCCTGTGCCCTGCGACATTCTGGTGACCGAGGCGACCTTTGCCCTGCCGGTCTTTCGCCACCCCGACCCGATGGAGGAGATCGCGAAACTGCTGGCCTCGGTTCGCGCATTCCCGGACCGGGCGCATCTGGTGGGCGCCTATGCGCTGGGCAAGGCGCAGCGGGTGATCATGCTGTTGCGCGCGGCGGGCTATGATGCGCCGATCTACATTCATGGCGCATTGCAGAAGCTCTGCGACTACCACATCGCCGAAGGGATCGCGCTGGGCGACCTGCGCCCCGCCACAGTCGCGCGCGGGCGCAAGGGCGATTTCGCAGGCGCGATCATCCTCGCACCGCCCTCGGCCTTTGCCGCGACCTGGGCGCAGCGCTTTCCCGACCCGGTGATCGCCTTTGCCTCTGGCTGGATGCAGGTGCGCGCGCGGGCACGGCAGCGCGGCGTTGAATTGCCGCTGGTGATTTCCGATCACGTGGACTGGCCGCAACTCACGCAGACCATCACCGAACTGGACCCGGCGGAAACCTGGGTCACCCATGGCCGCGAGGATGCGATTCTGCGCTGGTGCGCGCTGACGGGCCGTGCCGCCCGCCCCCTCGCGCTGGTCGGCTATGAGGATGAACCCGAATGATCGCCGGGTTCGCCGAGTTGCTGGAGCGGCTGGCCTTTACCCCGCAGCGCAAGCGCAAGCTGGCGCATCTGGTGCAGTTCTTTGCCACGCGCCCCGACCCCGAACGCGGGCTGGCACTGGCCGCGCTGACGGGCGATCTGGAATTGCGCAGTGTCACCCCCTCGATGCTGCGCGAGATGGTGCGCGCGCGCGTCGATGCAGACTTGTTCGCCATCAGCTATGATTTCGTGGGCGATCTGGCCGAAACCATTGCGCTGATCTGGCCGGGGCAGGGGGCCGAGAGCGATGCGACCCTGCCCGATCTGGTCGCCGAGTTGCAGGTGACGAAGAAAGCCGATCTGCCCGCGCGCATTGCCACGCGCCTCGATCAGATGCGCCCGACCGAACGCCATGCCTATCTCAAACTCGCGACGGGGGGGCTGCGCGTGGGGGTGTCGGCGCGGCTGGCCCGTCAGGCGCTGGCGGAATTCGGCGCGATTGATCTGGCAGAGGTCGAGGAGATCTGGCACGGCCTGACCCCGCCCTATACCGCGCTGTTTGCCTGGGCCGAGGGCGGGGAAAAGCCCGTCTCCGCGGCCCGCGCGCCGTTTCGCCCGGTCATGCTGTCCACGCCCACTGATCTGGACGCGCTGCGCCCGCTGGACCCGAAAACCTGTATCGCCGAATGGAAATGGGACGGCATCCGCGTGCAGGCCGTGGCAGAGGCGGGCACGCGCAAGCTCTATTCCCGCACTGGCGATGACATCTCGGCGGCCTTTCCCGATATCATCGCCGCGATGGAATTCGAGGGCGCGCTCGATGGCGAGTTGCTGGTGCGGCGGGGCGATCAGGTGGCCCCCTTCAACGATCTGCAGACGCGGCTGGGGCGCAAGACTGTCAGCCGCAAGATGCTGGACAGTCATCCGGCGGCGCTGCGGCTTTACGATGTTTTGCTTTGGGACGGGGCGGACCTGCGCGACCAGCCGCTCAGCCGGCGCCGCGCGGTTCTGGAACGCGCCACAGCCCGCCTTGACCCCGCGCGCATGGACCTCTCGCCCCTGCTGCCTTTTGATGACTGGGACGCGCTGGCCGCCCTGCGCGCCGACCCGCCAGAGGCCGTGATCGAGGGGTTGATGATCAAGCATCGCGACAGCCCCTATCTGGCGGGTCGGATCAAGGGACACTGGTTCAAATGGAAGCGCGATCCCATGCTGGTCGATGCCGTGCTGCTCTATGCGCAGCGCGGGCATGGCAAACGCTCGGGCTATTATTCCGATTTCACCTTTGGCCTGTGGGATGGCGACCAGCTTGTCCCCGTGGGCAAGGCGTATTTCGGATTTACCGATGCCGAATTGCGCGATCTGGACCGTTTCGTGCGCAACAACACGGTGGATCGCTACGGCCCCGTCCGCGCGGTCGCACCCACCAGGGTGGTCGAGGTCGCGTTCGAAGGGCTCAACCGTTCCACCCGCCATAAATCCGGGGTCGCAATGCGCTTTCCCCGCATCTCGCGCCTGCGCGACGACAAACCCGCGTCCCAAGCGGACAGGCTGGACACCTTGCGCGCGCTGTTGCCCTGAACACGCCCTGTGCCGTATGGTTTCTCGCGCTGGCAGATGCAGGATGGATTTACATGCCCCGAACAGGGGTTTACGATGTTAGCGCTGACATAAGGGATTTTCACGGTTCATCGGGCGGGCCATCCGGGCTTTGCTGTCGGGCAACCGCACAGGAACAGACTCTGGAGAGAGGAGACTTCACATGACCGTCAAGGTAGCCATCAACGGCTTCGGACGCATCGGGCGCAACGTGCTGCGGGCTGTCATCGAATCCGGCCGCACCGATATCGAGATCGTGGCGATCAACGATCTGGGTCCGGTCGAGTTCAACGCGCATCTGCTGGAATTCGATTCGGTCCATGGCCGTTTTCCCGGCACGGTCACCACCGGCGAGGACTGGATCGACGCCGGGCGCGGCAAGATCAGGGTCACGGCCATTCGCACGCCCGAGGAACTGCCCTGGGCCGATGTCGATATCGCGCTGGAATGCACGGGTATTTTCAATTCGCGTGACACGGCCGCGCTGCACCTGAAGAACGGCTCGAAGCGCGTGCTTGTCTCGGCCCCGGCGGCAGGTGCGGACAAGACGGTGGTGTACGGTGTCAACCAGGATGTTCTGACCGCCGAGGATACCGTCGTCTCGAACGCCTCCTGCACCACGAACTGCCTTGCGCCCGTGGCCAAGGTGCTGAATGACGCCGTGGGTATCTCGCGCGGGTTCATGACCACGATCCACAGCTACACGGGCGATCAGCCCACGCTGGACACGATGCACAAGGACCTCTACCGCGCGCGCGCCGCAGCGCTCAGCATGATCCCCACCTCGACCGGCGCGGCCAAGGCCGTGGGGCTGGTGCTGCCGGAACTGGCGGGCAAGCTGGACGGCGTCGCGATCCGCGTGCCCACGCCCAATGTTTCTGCTGTCGATCTGGTGTTCGAAGCCGCGCGCGACACCAGCGCCGATGAGATCAACGCCGCGATCCGTGCCGCCGCCGATGGCCCGATGAAAGGCGTTCTGGGCTATACCGACCGCAAGAACGTGTCGGTCGATTTCAACCATGATCCGCATTCCTCGGTCTTTCACACGCCAGAGACCAAGGTGATGGAAGGGCGGATGGTCCGCATCCTGTCATGGTATGACAATGAATGGGGCTTTTCGTGCCGCATGGCCGATACTGCCGTGGCGATGGGCAAACTGGGCTGACCACGCGAAAGGGTTGCATGGCGCGTCAGACCGGGTATGCAGCCGGTCGTGACGCAGCCAGAGGACGACAGCGATGGGCTTCAACCGCAAGATCAGGATCGCACCGTCGATCCTGTCGGCAGATTTCGCGGATTTCGGGCGCGAGATCCGCGCAATAGAGGCGCAGGGCGCTGATTGGGTGCATGTCGATGTGATGGACGGGCATTTCGTGCCCAACCTGACCTTTGGCCCGCCCGCAGTCGCCGCCTTTCGCCGCCATGTGCAGACCGTCATGGATGTGCATCTGATGATCGCGCCCGTGGACCCCTATATCGACGCCTATGCGCAGGCCGGCGCCGATATCCTGACCGCGCATGTCGAGGCCGGGCCCCATATCCACCGCACGCTACAGGCGATCCGGGCTGCGGGCATGAAAGCGGGGGTCGCGCTGAACCCCGGCACCCCGGCGGAGTCGGTGGCGCATCTGCTGGACATGGTCGATCTGGTCTGCGTGATGACGGTCAATCCCGGCTTCGGCGGGCAGAGTTTCATCGACCTGACAGGCAAGATCCGCGCGTTGCGCGCCATGATCGGCGACCGTCCCATCCACATCCAGATCGATGGCGGGGTAACGCCCCGGACCGCGCCGCTGGTCGCGCAGGCCGGCGCGGATGTGCTGGTCGCAGGCTCTGCCGTGTTCAAGGGCGGCTCTGTTGACAGCGCGGAGGTCTATGGTGCGAATATCCGGGCGATCCGCGTGGCCGCCGAAGGCACGCTTGTCTGACGCCACGCCTGCCGCCACACGACAAGGAGGTTCCCGATGGCTGCCACACCCCCCGTTTGCGATTTCGGCTGGAACGCCCCGGATTTCACCCTGCCTGCGACCGATGGCCGGACCTACGCGCTGGCCGATATCGCGGGGGCCGATGGCACGCTGGTCATGTTCATCTGCAACCATTGCCCCTATGTGCTGGCGGTTCTGGACCGGATCCTGCGCGATGCGCGCGATCTGCAGGGGCTGGGCGTGGGCGTGGCGGCGATCTGCGCGAATGATGCCACGACCCACCCGGATGACAGTTTCGACAACATGCGCGCCATGGCCGAAAAGCATGGCTTCCCCTTTCCCTACCTGCATGACGAAAGCCAGGATGTCGCGCGCGCCTGGGGCGCGGCCTGCACGCCTGACTTCTTTGGCCTGAACGCCGATGGCGCCCTGCAATATCGCGGCCGGCTGGATGCGTCGGGGCGCAACCCGGCCCCCGACGGGGCAAGGCGGGAATTGTTCGAGGCGATGCGCCAGATCGCGCAGACAGGTGCGGGGCCGCGTGAACAGACGCCCTCGATGGGCTGCTCGATCAAGTGGAAGGCAGCGTGACGGCAGCGCGCTGTCACAGAACTGTTTTGGAACTGTGACAGAAACGATCTACAAGCGCGAAAGTCTGTCATCTGAACACTGGATTTCGCCCGAATGCCGAGTATCCGTCCTGCGACGCTGATCGCCGCGCTGCCCCAGCCCGTGGTGATGATCGATAATGAGGGGCTGGTGATTCACGCGAACCCTGCGGCGATCGAACTGTTTGGCCGCAAGATGGGGGTCAGCAATATCCGCGCCCATCTGCGCCAACCCGCTGTCGCCGCGATGCTGGAGCGGGTGTTCGGCGGCCAGTCCGATGGCTCGGCCCCATTCGTGACGGCAACCGCCAGTCAGGAAATCGTCTGGCGGGTGGATGCCCGCCGCATTGATCGCGCACATATCCTGCTGTCGATGCAGGACGTGTCTGATATCGAGAGCGCCGAGGCCCAGCGCCGTGATTTCGTGGCCAATGTCAGCCATGAACTGCGCTCGCCCCTGACTGTGCTGGCCGGGTTCATCGAAACCCTGCGCGGCCCGGCGGGTGATGATCCGGCCGCGCGGGCAGAGTTTCTGGGCATCATGGCCGAACAATCCGCACGCATGACCGGGCTGGTCAAGGATCTGCTTTCGCTCGCGCGCGTGGAAGCAGTTGAACGCATCCGTCCGCGTGATCCGGTGGCGATTGACCGTGTGATCGCGGGAACGCTGGCCGCGCTGCGCCCGCAGATCGAGTCCCGGGGGTTGGAACTGCATTGCGACATCCCACCGGATCTGCCCGAGATTCCGGGTGATGCCGACCAGCTTGCGCAGGTGTTTCACAACCTGATCGAGAATGGCGTGAATTATGGTGGCGGCGGCCGGCTGGAGGTTTCTGCAGAAAAGCTGCCCTCTTATCCCGGTATCGCAGGGCCAGTGCTACGCGTTTGCGTGCGCGATTATGGCGACGGGATCGACCCGGAACATGTGCCCAGGCTGACCGAACGCTTCTACCGTGTGGACAAGGCGCGCTCGCGCGATGCAGGCGGCACCGGGCTGGGGCTGGCCATCGTCAAGCATATCCTGGTGCGGCATCGCGGACGGCTGGTCGTGCGCTCCAGGGTAGGTGAGGGCGCGTGTTTTTCAGTCATCCTGCCCTGTCACTGAACGCCCCGGTGTCGGGGCGCAAAGGCCCCCCGTTCCAGACATGGCCGCCCGGCTGCGCGACTGCCCGGTCGGCCCCGCGCGCAATTCCACTGTGGTTGCATTGCCCGGTTAACGCAGCGTGCGCCCCGATCAGCCCGGCCTGCGGGCGCGCAGATCCAGATGCAGCACGGCCCGCAACCCCCCAAGCCGCTGACTGTGAGTCAGCGACAATCTGCCACCATGGGCGCGCATGACCTCGGTCGCAATCGCCAGCCCCAGCCCCACCCCGCCACTTGCGGCATTGCGCGCATCATCCAGCCGGGTGAAGGGCTCGACTGCGACGGCGCGATGCTCAGGCGCGATGCCGGGGCCGTCATCCTCGACCGCGATCTCGATGGAGGTGTGCCCGCATGTCAGGCTGACCTCGACCCTTTGCCCATGCCGCAACCCGTTGCTGATCAGATTGTCCAGCGCACGGGTGATCTGGCCTGATTGCAAGGGTAGCGGCGGAACCGGCTTGCTGCAGGGGCGGAATTCGATCGCGTGACCGACCGTCCGGTAGCGTTCGACAAGCCTTTCGACAAGGTGTGTCAGATCGACCTCGGTGACCGGTTCGGCGATCTGACCGCGGGTGAAATCCAGAAATCCGTCCAGACGGGATTCCAGATCGGCAATCTCGGCCTCCAGCGCGCTGCGATCCTCGGACTCGTCCATCATCGACAGGATCAGCCGCATGCGCGTCAGGGGGGTGCGCATGTCATGGCTGACGCCTGACAGCATCACCCGTTGCTGCGCGCGCTGCCGCTCGATCCGGTTGCGCATGTCGAGAAAGGCATGCCCCGCTGCCCGCATCTCGCGCGCACCAGAGGCGCGGAACGGCACTGTTTCCCCGCGGCCATAGGCTTCGGCGGCGGCACCAAGGCGGCGGATGGGGCGGATCTGCAGGCGCAGGAACTGAAAGGCGATCAGCGTCATCAGGACCGAGGCCAGAAACACGATGACCAGCAACTGATGCGGGTTGGTCGCGGCAACAAGCTGGCGCGACAGATCGATGCGCAACAGGCCGTGCCGACTGTCCAGCCAGATGCGGACCTCGCCGCGATGATGCATGAGATCTGCGATCAGGAATCCTGGCATCCGGGAGTCGAGGACGCGCAGGATCTCATGCCCGGCCAGATCGAAGCGTTCGACCTGCGATTCGCTGTAAGGGGCGGGGTCGGCGGTGGTGGTGATGCGGATATCCAGCGCGTCGATCAGGTCCGACAGATCGGCGAGCACGGTGTCCGGCGTCTCGGCCGCGTTGATCCGATCGGTCAGAAAGCGGATGTCGCGCAGGACATTGGTCGTCATCTGGGTGGTGACGCGTTCGTAATGGCGCTGGATGAAGACGACCGACAGGACGATCTGGATCACGATGACCGGCATGATCAGGATCAGCACGGCGCGCCCGTAGAAACTGGCAGGAAAGAAGGTTTTCGGCAAGCTCGGGCGCATGGCGAGAGCGTATGCGTTTCGGGCCGGGGCGACAAGCGGCGTTGCGCCTGCGCCCCCACCCCGCACCGGCGCCCGCCCACCCACCCGTCGGCAGCCTGCCCGTTCCGGGCAGACTGCCTCGCGCCGGTGCGGGGTGGGGGCTGGGCTGTGCGGGGCGGCTGGGATAGGGTGGCGGGATGCGTGAGCTGGAGCCTGATCTGCGCGTCATTCTGGCGCCCAACCCCTCGCCCATGACGGGGCCGGGGACGAATACCTATCTGCTGGGGCAGCGAGAGATCGTGATCATCGATCCGGGCCCCGAGGATGCGCGCCATCTGGCGGCGATCCGCGCGGCGATCGGGGGGGCAGATGTCGCGGGCGTGCTGGTGACCCATGCGCATCTGGATCATTCGCCGCTGGCGCGGGCCTTTGATGCGCCGGTTCATGCCTTTGGTGATGCCCGCGCGGGACGGTCGGCGCGGATGGCGGGGCTGGGGGAAGCCGCGGGCGGGGGTGAGGGGGTGGATGCCGCCTTTCGCCCCGACCATTGGCTGGGGGACGGGGAAGAGCTGGTGCTGGGGGATGAGCGGATACGCGCGATCTGGACACCGGGGCATTTCGGCAATCATCTGTGTTTCGCGTGGCGCGGCGCCGTGTTCAGCGGCGATCATGTCATGGGCTGGTCCAGCACATTCGTGTCGCCGCCTGATGGGGATATCGGGGCCTATATGCGCGCACTCGACCGGCTGGAGGGGGAGGGGGCGCGGGTGCTGTACGCCGGGCATGGGGATCCGGTGACGGAGCCCGGGGCGCGGATTGCGGCGTTGCGGGCGCATCGGCTGGGGCGCGAGGCGGCGATCTTGCAGGCGCTGGCGGATGGGGCGCGGAGCGTGGCGGAGATTGTGGCGGTGGTCTATGCCGATGTGCCGGTGGCGATGCATGGGGCGGCGGCGCGCAATGTGTTCGCGCATCTGATCGATCTGGAGGGGCGCGGGCGGGTCGTGGCGCGGCCTGCGCTGGGGGTGGATGCGCGGTATGAATTATGTTTCACGTGAAACACTAAGTCGTTGTTAATAAAAGATAAATTTTGGTATCCGGGGCGTGCGCAGCGGTCAGATTTCGTCAAGCGCGCGTTCCAGCGCTTCGCGGATCAGGCGCTGATAGGGGATGCCGCGTGCCTTCGCTTTCGCTTTCAGCGCCGCGATCAGGGGTTCGGGCAGGCGCATGGTGATGCGGGCGGATTTCGGCAGGGTTTCAAAGCGCATGGGTTTGAACTGCGTGAAATCCAGGGCCGAGAGGTCTTGATCGAGGAAATCCTCGGCGTCCTTGTCAGTGGTCAGGACGGGGACGGATTTCGGGGATGGCTTGGGCATGGCGGGCAACCTCGCGGGCATGCATGTAGCGGGCGCTGATGGGGCGGATTTTCCCGTCCCGCCAGCAAAAGGCGATGAAGGCCGGGCGTCCTTCGGGCGTCATGCCGACTGCGATGAACCGCTGTTCGGCATCGGTAGAATGTTCCGGGTCGGGGGCAACGTGAAGCCCTTCGCGGAACATGGCCTCGATCTGGGCGCGGGTCAGGCCGTGCTTCTCACATTTGGCGCTGTTGCCGGTATCCCAGTCGAAGCTGATCATAATGTATGTACAAATGTGCGGACGGTCAAGGTGCCGTGATGCCAAGCC
>REDZ01000152.1 GCA_007695345.1 Paracoccaceae bacterium
GCTCCTTGGCGATCTTCATCACCTTGCGCACCTTGTCGAGCGGCATCTGCAGCTTCTCGGCCAGCTCTTCCGAGGTCGGCTCGCGCCCGATCTCATGCAGCATCTGACGCCCGGTGCGCACCAGCTTGTTGATCGTCTCGATCATATGGACCGGGATGCGGATCGTGCGCGCCTGATCCGCGATGGAGCGGGTGATCGCCTGGCGGATCCACCAGGTCGCATATGTGCTGAACTTGTAGCCGCGCCGATACTCGAACTTGTCCACGGCCTTCATCAGCCCGATATTGCCTTCCTGAATAAGATCAAGGAATTGCAGGCCGCGGTTCGTGTATTTCTTGGCAATCGAGATCACGAGGCGCAGATTGGCCTCGACCATTTCCTTCTTGGCCTGCGCGGCCTCTTTCTCGCCCTTCTGAACCTGACCGACGATGCGGCGGAATTCCTCGATATCGACGCCGATATACTGGCCGACCTGTGCCATCTCGATGCGCAATTCATCGACCTTGTCGCGCGACCGTTCCATCAGCGACTGCCAGCCGCGACCGGGCTTTTCGGCCATGCGGTCGCACCAGGTCGGGTCCAGTTCACAGCCGCGATACGCCTCGATGAATTCGCGCCGGTTGATGCGCGCCTTGTCCGCCAGCTTCACCATGGCGCTGTCGATGGCCATGATCCGCTTGTTGATCCCGTAAAGCTGATCGACCAGCGCCTCGATCCGGTTATTGTGCAAATGCAACGAATTGACCAGCGTCACGATCTCGGCGCGCAGTTTCTGATACTGGCTTTCCTGCCCGTCGCTGAAGGCCCCGCCCTCTTGCAGCGTGGCGTGCATCCGCAATTCCTGCATCTGTTCCAGACGCTGGAAATCATCGGCAATCCGGTCAAGCGTTTCCAGGACACGCGGCTTGAGCGCGTTTTCCATCGCGGCGAGCGACAGGTTGGACTGGTCGTCCTCGTCCTCGTCATCATCCGCGCGCTCGATGGGGTTGCCATCGGCATCCAGTTCCGGCTCGGCGCTGCGTTCTTGTTTGGCGGCCGGGGTGGCCGGGGTGACAGGGGCCAGCCCTTCGGTGACGGGGACATTGTCCTCGTCATCTTCCATCGCATTGCCAAAGGTTGTCTCGAGGTCGATCACGTCGCGCAGCAGCACATCTTCGTTCAGAAGCTCGTCGCGCCAGATCGTGATCGCCTGAAAGGTCAGCGGGCTTTCGCACAGCCCGGCGATCATGGTGTTGCGCCCGGCCTCGATCCGCTTGGCGATCGCGATTTCGCCCTCGCGCGACAACAACTCGACCGAGCCCATCTCGCGCAGATACATGCGCACCGGATCATCGGTGCGGTCCAGCTTTTCCTCGCTGCTGGTGGAGACGGCCACCTCGCGCGAGGTGCTGGCCTCTACCAATGCACCGCCCTTGGCGTCAGGCTCGTCGCTGTCCTCATCGTCCTCGATGATGTTGATGCCCATCTCTGACAGCATCGACATCACATCCTCGATCTGTTCCGAGGATACCTGATCAGGCGGCAACGCCTGATTGAGCTGTTCATAGGTAATGAAGCCGCGTTCCTTGGCCTGCGCGATCATCTTCTTGATCGAGGCCTGGCTGACAGCCTGGCCTGTCTCGGTGTCCTGATCAGTGCTGCGCGTGTCGTCGGTATCTTTGGCGGCCATGGATGCTCCCGAAACTGCATATCTCTCATGCACGCGAATCACTTCGGCGAATCATGCGCATGGTGATCCCGATAGGGGCTATGTAGGGAAGGATGCGCGTCTTTTCCAGTTCCCAAGGCAAGATTCACGCGACACAGCGTGCGCGGATGTCACGGTCGGGTCACTTTTTCCGCTTGATCCAGACCTGTGATTCGATCAGCCGGTCCAGCTGGCCCGACAATTCGCCGCGATCTTCGCCCAGATCGGCCGAATCCGACAATCGCGAGCGCTCGGCGCGATTGCGCATTTCCGCGGCCTGGCGCAGCCGCCAGGTCAGCCCCTCATCGGCCAGCGCTTCCATGTCCTCGGTGGCGTCCTGCAACTCTGACGCGGCGCCGCGCCGGGTGAACAGCTTGGCAAATTCCTCTTGCAGGCAATGCCGTGCCAGATCGGGGTTGTCGCGCTGGCGCACCGGGGGGGCAATGCCGACATGGCCCAGTGTCAGCAGGCGCTGCGCGACTGCACCCGCCTCGCCGTCGGTCACGTCCGTGCCCGACAGAAGGGCATGGCGCAACAACTCGTGGCCGGGGCCGCGCAGATCGGTGCGGTCCAGTGCATCCTCGAATTCCGCGACCAGAGCGGGATGGGTCAGCAGGATGGCCAGAATGATCTCTTCGCGCATCTGCTCGGCGATATCGGGGCTGTCGCCAGTGGCCAGGAGCGTGGCGCGCGTGCTGGGCAAGGGTTTCGTCGGCAGGGCCGGTCGGCCCCATGGCTTGCCGCCGCGCCCGCCGGACCGGCCCGCGGGGCGGAAGAATTCGGCGCGCAGGTTGCGCAATTCCTCGGCGTAATGACTGCGCAGGCCGGGGTCCTGAATGCGGGCAAGGGCGCTGCGCAGCTTGCGGTCCAGCGCGGCGCGCCGCTCGGGGCTGTCGAAGACCTTGGCCTCGGTCTCGCGCTGCCACAAGAGTTGCACCAGCGGCACCGCTCCCTCGATCAGCTTGCGCATCGCGCCGGCACCGCTGGAGCGCAGAACATCATCGGGGTCCATCTTTTCCGGCAGCAGACAAAAGCGCAGCGATTGTTCCGGCCCCAGCATTGGCAGGGCCATATCGATCAGCCGGTAGCCTGCGCGCAGGCCCGCCGTGTCCCCATCGAGCGCGATCACGGGCTCGGGGTTCAGCCGCCAGATCAGGCGCAGCTGATCCTCGGTGATCGCGGTGCCCAGGGGCGCCACGGCAGCCTCGAACCCCGCTGCCACCAGCGCGATGACATCCATATACCCTTCGGCCACGACAAGCGCGGCGCCTTTGGACCCTGCACTGCGCGCGGGGCCTGCATTGTAAAGCGCGCGGCCCTTGTCGAACAGCGGCGTTTCCGGCGAGTTGAGGTATTTCGCCCGCGCATTCGGGTCCATCGCCCGCCCGCCAAAGGCGATGCAGCGCCCGCGCATGTCGCGAATGGGAAAGATGATGCGCCCGCGAAACCGGTCATAAGGGGCCGATCCGTCATCGGGCGCGATGGCCAAACCGGCTTCGATGATCTTGTCGGGCGCAATGCCCGCGCCAGTCAGATGCCCCCAGAGCGCCTGTCGCGCATTGGGCGCGAACCCGATCTCGAAACGCTCCAGCGTGGGCTGCGTCAGCCCGCGCCCGGCCAGATAGTCGCGCGCCGCACTGGCCGGGCTGCTGCCAAGCTGGCTGCGATAGAATGTCGTCGCGGCCTCCATCACCTGCGCCAGTTCGCCCAGGCGGTCGGCCTTTTGCGCGGCCATCGGGTCGCGGGCGGGCATGGTCATGCCTGCCTCGCGCGCCATCACCTCGACCGCTTCCATGAACCCCATATTCTCGGTCTCGCGCAGAAAGCTCAGCGCGTCACCCTTGGCATGACAGCCAAAGCAATAGTAGAATCCCTTGCGGTCATCGACGTGAAAAGAGGCGGTCTTTTCCTGATGGAACGGGCAGGGTGCCCAGAAATCGCCGCGTGACTGGTTGGATTTGCGCAAATCCCATGTGACCTTGCGCCCCACAATGGACGAGATCGGAACACGGTTGCGCAGTTCATCCAGAAAACCGGGGGGCAGACTCATGTCGTTCACAATGCCAGATCACGGAAGCTTGTTGAAGTCGCGATACGCAGCCACACTATATCTGAAACTGCAGCAAGCGTGATGTCGTAGCACAGACTACATCACACAGGAGGACCGGATGTTCAATCGACGCTCATTTCTAGTGACCACGGGGCTGGCGCTGATGGCGGGCAGGGCCGCCCATGCCAGCGATGGCGAATTTCCCTACACCCTGTCCGAGGAGGAATGGCGCGAGCGGCTGACGCGCGCGCAATTCGCGGTGCTGCGCGACCATGCGACCGAACGCGCCTTCACCAACACATTGCATGGCGAACGCTCACCCCTGCTGGAGAATGCGCGCAAAGGCACCTATAATTGCGCAGGTTGCGGCAACGGGGTTTACCGGTCGGAAACCAAATATGACAGCCGCACGGGCTGGCCCAGCTATTGGGACGCGATCGAGGGCGCCGTTGGCACGCAGGAGGATCGCAGCTTCTTCATGGTGCGGACCGAGGTGCATTGCGCCAATTGCGGCGGGCACCTGGGCCATATCTTTGATGATGGCCCCGCGCCAACAGGCAAGCGCCACTGCATCAACGGGCTGGCCATGACCTTTACCCCTGACGCCACGGGCGAGGTCGAAGGGCTGCCGGTGGGGGCCTGATCGCGGCATGATGAAATTTCTGAAATCGGCACTCGAGGGGCTGCGCGGCCCGGTCAAGGATGACGGGGCGGATGATCCGCTGCGCGCCCAGGCTCCGCTGGCGGCATTGCTTGTGCGGGCCGCGCGATCCAACAGCGACTACGACCCGCGTCAGGTCGCGATGATCGAGTCCGTTCTGAGCCGACGCCTCGGGATAGGCGCTGCGCAATCGAACGCGTTGCGCAGCGCCGCAGAAACATTCGAGGCCCGGACCGGCGACACCGTGCACCTGACACGCGCGGTCAAGGACCTGGTGCCGCTGGATGATCGCCCCGAACTGTTGCGCGACATCTGGCGCGTGATCCTGGCCGACGGCGCACGCCATGCCGAAGAGGACGGGCTGATGCGGCTTGTCTCCAGCTTGCTGGGGCTGGCGGATCGTGAATCGGCCTTTGCACGGCAGGCCGTGCAGCGCGAAGCGCAGACACATACCGCCTAGCCCGCGGCGGGGACCGATGGGTGCGCTGCCCTAAAGCCCCTTGGCGCGGTAACTGGCCGCCACCCGCTCAATCGCCACGATGAACGCAGCCGTACGCAGATCCTGTACGTCATCGCGGCGATGCCATTCTTCGGAGAAGGACTGATACGCCGTGCGCATCGTGTCATCCAGACCCGAGCGCACAAGCTGCAACTCGTCCGCCCCTTGCAGGTAACGGCGCTTGAAATCGGGCGCGAGTTCCCATCCCAGTTCTCGATCCGCAGACAGGCGTTCCAGCTCGCGCACCAGCAGCATCGCATGGGCTTCCTCGTTCCGGCGCTGCATCCGGCCAAAGCGGATATGGCTGAGGTTCTTGACCCATTCGAAATAGGATACAGTCACACCGCCCGCATTGGCATAAAGATCGGGGATGATGACCGTTCCCTTTTCGCGCAGGATGTCATCGGCACTGGCGGTGATGGGGCCATTGGCGGCCTCGATGATCAGCGGCGCCCTGATGCGTTCGGCATTGCCCAGGTTGATCACCCCTTCCAGCGCGGCCGGGATCAGGATGTCGCACTCTTCTTCCAGGACCGAGGTCCCGTCCGTGACATATTCCGCCCCGTCAAACCCCTTGACGCCCCCGGTCTGGATGATCCAGTCGCGCACGGCATCCGGGTCCATGCCTGCCGGGTTGACCAGCGCCCCATCACGCTCGATCACGCCGATGATGCGGGCGTCATCCTCTTCGCGCAGGAACTTGGCAGCGTGATAGCCCACATTGCCCAGGCCCTGCACGATGATGCGCTTGCCGGCCAGCGAACCGGTAAGCCCGGCCTTGGCCATATCGTCCGGATGGCGGAAAAACTCGCGTAGCGCGAATTGCACGCCGCGGCCCGTCGCCTCGACCCGGCCCTTGATCCCGCCTGCATTCAGCGGCTTGCCGGTCACACAGGCGCGCGCATTGATATCGGTGGTGTTCATGCGCTGATACTGGTCTGATATCCACGCCATTTCCCGCTCGCTTGTACCCATGTCGGGGGCGGGGACGTTCTGGGCGGGGTGGATCAGGTCGCGCTTGGCCAGTTCATAGGCGAAGCGCCGGGTGATCTGTTCCAGTTCGTGTTCCTCGTATTTGCGCGGGTCGATGCACAAGCCGCCCTTTGATCCGCCAAAGGGCGTTTCCACAAGCGCACATTTATAGGTCATCAGGGCGGCCAGCGCTTCGACCTCGTTCTGATTGACCTCGGGCGCGTAGCGGATGCCGCCCTTGACGGGTTCCATATGTTCGGAATGGACCGAGCGGTATCCCACGAATGTCTCGATCTTTCCGCGCAGGCGCACGCCGAACCGCACGGTATAGGTCGAGTTGCAGATCTGGATCTTCTCGGCCAGCCCGGGCGGCAGATCGAGATGCGCCACCGCGCGGCGGAACATGAGATCCACATTCTCGCGAAATCCGGGTTCCTTGATATCCAGCATCCTGTCCTCCCTGAACGATGTCATTCTTGGCAGTTGCGCAAAAATGTCGCACCCGCACGCTCCGACACTCGCGCAAATCCGGGCGCGCGTCCACCACCGGATGCGAATTCTTTTGTCTTTTCCCACTGGGATTACGGCGCTTTTGCGGCGCGCTGCGCCCAAATGCTGCCATGCGGCCCTGCTAGCAAGAGAATGCAGAAACCTCATCCGTGCGGGGCGCAAGAACTGGCCCGCGCCAGATCGGAGACGCGGAGTAATGGAAAAAGGCATTAACGTTACCAACCGGCGCGCCTTGCGGCAAGTAGCCCGCCGCTACATGCGCCGCGAGGATGGCAGCCTGATGGTGCTGGGGCTGATCTTTTTCGTGCTGATCCTGATGGTCGCCGGGATATCGGTTGACCTGATCCGCCACGAACAGAAACGTGTTCAGATTCAATCGGTTTCCGACCGCGCGGTGCTTGCCGCCGCCAGCCTGACCCAACCGCAGGACATTCAGGCCGTGGTCGAGGATTATTTCGAGCGTGAGGGGTTGCTGCAATATCTGGTCGAGGTCGATCCCGGCGACAACACACTCAACATGCGCGAGGTCCGGGTCGTGACGCGTGCGGCGATACCGTCGCTGTTCACGCAGTGGATCGGTCTGAACCGGCTCGAATCAGCCGTGGTCAGCCGCGCCGAAGAACGCGTGAGCGATGTCGAGGTGACGATGGTTCTCGACCTCTCCAACTCGATGAACCAGTTCGACCGGATCGAGAATCTGCGCATTGCCGGCGAGGAATTCATCACCACGCTCTATGAGAATGCCGAGGGCAATCCAGGAGCCGAGGACCGGATTTCCGTGTCGGTCGTGCCCTATACCGGGCAGGTGAATGCCGGGCATCAACTGCTGGGGTATTTCAACACGACTTACGACCACCCCTATTCGGCCTGTGCCCTGTTCAACGGGTCGGATTACAATCAGCTTGCCCTGTCGCAAACGGCAGAGCTGACCGGGGCAGGGCATTTTGATCCATGGCACATGGATCGCAATGCTTTCATGTCGTTTTGCCCCAATCATCCCGGCGGCATCCGTGGGACCATGAATTCCACCCAATTCGCGCAATATGCAGCCTCGATGGGGCTGACAACCAGCGCGGATGATTTCGAACCGATGCATGTGGACACGGCAGAAATCATGATCATGGAAGATGATCCCGACGCGCTGCGCCGGCGCATGCGCAGTCTGATCGCCGATGGGAACACCTCGATCGAAATCGGGATGAAATGGGCCGCCGCGCTGATGGACCCAAGCGCAGACGGGATCATTCAGGACCTGATTTCGCAGGGCGATGTGAACAGCGAATTCGATAACCGCCCGTTCGAATATGACGACCCTGATGCCGTCAAGACCATCGTGCTGATGACGGATGGCGAGAATTGGGATGAATGGCGCATGGCCGACCCCTTCAAGCAAGGACCGTCTCGGGTCTGGCACTCGTTCGAGCGCCCCGCAAACGCAAATGCGATTATTTCCCAACTGGTCGCACAGGGTGCGCATGGTCCAGCATTCAAATGGCCGGACAAGCCCGATCCCCAACCTGTTGGCACGCGCCTGTCGGTTCACGACCATACGGCAAACTGGTGGAGCCAGAGCCAGTATTTCATCCCCGCGCGCAACACTGCCAACCCCACGAGTGGCACCTGGTCGCAATTTCCTGACCGTCATGACAGCAGCTGCGTTGAATACGGGCCGAACCGTCCTGTGGCGCAACGCACACCTTTCCGGTTCTACGCCTGCAACAACTGGATCCTTCAGGAACTGGACCATCGGGAACTCTGGGCCACGTTGCCGGTGCGCTGGGTGGGGGCCTATCTGTACCACTATCCGGGCATCCAGAACTACTGGAACTGGATCGACCAGCGCATCAGCAGCCTGGCACCGGCCGCGAAGAACGACCGTCTGTACAATATCTGCGACCGGCTGCGGGCGCAGGGGGTGCGGGTCTATGCCGTCGCGTTCGAGGCACCGCCAAACGGGGTCGAGGCCATGCGTCGCTGTGCCTATACCGAAAACCATTTCTTCGATGTTGACGGGCTGGAGATCGAGCAGGCATTCCGCACGATCGCAGGGTCCATCCAACGGCTGAGGTTGACCGAATGACCCGGTTTCTCGCAATCCCGCGCAAGATTCTTGCCCGCTCCCGGCGGTTACTGCGCCGCGAAGATGGCGCTGCCACCATCGAATTCGCGATTTCGGTGCCGATCCTGCTGTCGATCTTCATCATGGGCATGGAAGCCGGTGTCGTGAACCTGCGGCAGGTTATGCTGGACCGCGCGCTTGACATGACGATCCGCGATCTGCGGCTGGGCCATCTGGGCGCACAGCCCGAGTTCGAGGATGTGCGCGACCGGCTATGCGAAAACGCCTTTCTGCTGCCCAATTGCAGCAGCAACCTTGCGTTGGAACTGACATCGGTCACGCTGGATAACTGGGCGCCGCCCTCCGAGGCTGTTGCCTGTGTGGACCGTGATACCGATATCGCGCCGGTCAATTCCTTTACCCAGGCCGGGCAGTTGCGCCCGACTCTGGTGCGTGCCTGCATGATCGTCGATCTGATGTTTCCGACCAGCCGCCTGGGCCTGAACCTGGCCACGGACAGCCAGGGCGGCTTTCAGATGATGGCCTTTTCCCTTTATATCAATGAGCCAGAGACATGATCATGGTTTCCCCGCTCTCGCACAGGCTGCGTCGATTCCGGTCAGAGGATGAAGGTTCGGTAACAATCGAGATGTTACTGATCCTGCCCGTAGTGCTCTGGGCCTTTCTGGCGACCTTCGTCTTTTTTGACGCCTTTTCCAGCAGGACGGCGGCCGAACGCGCCGCCTACACGATCTCGGATTCCATTGGCCGGCAGCAGAATACGGCCCTGACACCCGATGATCTGGACAGCTACAACCGGATATTTTCGTATCTGGCCCGCAATCAGCCGAATACCCGACTGCGTGTCAGCAGCATCATCTGGAACCCGATTGATGAGGAATACAATGTTGTCTGGTCCTATGCGACCAATGACGGCACACCGCTGACCACAGAGACACTGACCCCGGAACTGATTGCGCGGCTGCCGGTTCTGGAGCGTGCGGACGGGCAGCAATCGCGCGAGTCGGTTTTCCTGACCGAAACCTCGGTGGGGTTCGTCCCGGTGCTGGAATCGCTGCCGCTGGTGGGGCTGGTGCTGCGCCCGCAGGTGCTGAACAAGCTGATCGTCTCGCGCCCCCGGTTTTCGCCGCAGTTGCGCTTTGACGATGGCACGGGCGTCATTGGCACGACATTCCCGACTTGTGATGACCCCGGCGTCATCTGCGGGACCCAGGACCCCGATCTGGACGACGGCATCTGACGCCATGCTTGCGCATGGCCTTGTTCTGGCGCACTCTGCCACGGAGTAGGTCGGTGTCAGGTGTGCATGAAACGGGTGCAACAAGGTCTAGCTGTTCTGCTGGCGCCGCTGGCGCTTGCGGCCTGTCTGGGCCTGCCGCCGGACTTGCCCGAGCGTCAGGCCGTCCCGGCCAGCGCAGCGCCCGACTTGCTGCCCATCGCTGACCTGCTGGCCCAGCGCGGCGACGGGCCGCACACCGCGCGCCTGACCGAGGGTGATGACGCGCGCGCCGCTGCCTTGCGCGCCCGCGCGCAGGGCTTGCGCGGGCCGGTCATCGCCCCTGATGACCGCCGCCGGATGGAGCGCTCAGAGGGGCGCCTGCGCTGAACGCAGATGCGCGGGCAGGGCAGCAGCCTGCTCGGGTGTCAGGCTGTCGCGATGGATCATCGCGGTATGGATGGAAAACACCACAGCCCCGCTATGGCGCAGTTTCAGCAGGCATTGCCGTTCCGAACGCAGGTATTGTCCCGCCCCGTCCCGGTCCTTCGGGTCGGCTTCGCGGCGCGGCTGGAACAGAGTGGGATCGGCATATTCCAGCAGATTGACCCGCCACATGGGCTGTTCAGGGCGGATCAGGTCGAACATGCGCTGCACCCGCGCGCCCATCGCGGTATCATAGCTATCGACGGGCTGGTGAATGCGCATCAATGGATGGCCCAGCTTTTCGGCCAATGTCCAGCTTGAGGGGAAGCACAGCACCGCACCGGTCAGCACATGTTCCGCTGCACCGGGGGGCTTTTGCAGCAGACAGAAATCGGCCTGCAGCAGATGGCCCAATGTCCAGAGCGGGCGCGCCCTGTCCAGCGTGACCCGTCGCCTGTCAGGGCAGTGCACCTGGTCCCCGTCGCACTCAAAGCCAAGGCGCGGCAGGTCGTCCACGACCTCTTCCAGCAATTCGTATGCTGCGTCCTGCGCGTCGGGCCGGATGGCCAGCACCTCGGCAGGCCGCTCTGCCAGCAGCCGCGCGCGTTCACGCATCTGGCCGGCGTAGGCCGCGTCCACCAACAGCCACTCGGCGCGCGGCAGCGCCATGGTGCCGGGCAGGCGCTGCGCATGCGCGCGCGTCCAGGGGGCATAGGGCAGGTGGGTGTGCAGGATGGCCATGCGTCATCGGTAAGCGGCGGCGCGCGCGGCGTCAATTTCTGCTTGCGGGATGGCCCGCGCGCGATACGATACTTTGATGAGTGAGCCACTCCCCGATTACACGCTGGGCATCGAGGAAGAGTATCTTCTGGTCGATACCGAGACATGTGCCTTGGCGGATGTCCCCGATGCGCTGATGCGCGATTGCGCGCAGGCGCTGGGCGACAAGGTGTCGCCCGAATTTCTCGCCTGCCAGATCGAGGTTGGCACCGGTGTCTGCGCCAATATCGCCGAAGCGCGCGCCGATCTTGGCCATCTGCGCCGCACCATCGCCGATTGCGCGGCGCAATACGGGCTGGCACCCCTGGCCGTGTCCTGCCACCCGTTCGAGGATTGGCACAGCCGCAAACACACCGAAAAGCAGCGCTACAATGATCTGGCGCGCGATCTGGCCGGCGTGGTGCGGCGGATGCTGATTTCGGGAACACATGTGCATGTGGGCCTGCCCGATGATGATCTGCGCATCGATATCATGCGCCAGATCACCTATTTCCTGCCGCATCTGCTGGCGCTCTCGACCTCCTCGCCCTTCTGGGGCGGGCAGGACACGGGTCTGTCCAGCTACCGGCTGACCGTGTTCGACAATCTGCCGCGCACCGGCCTGCCGCCCGATTTCGTAAGCTATGGTGAATATCGCCGCTCGGTCGATACGATCATCGAGGCCGGGCTGATCGAGGATACGACCAAGATCTGGTGGGATATCCGCCCCTCGGCACGGTTTCCGACGCTCGAGGCGCGGATCTGCGATGTCATGCCGCTGATGGAACACACGCTGACCATTGCCGCACTCGTGCAATCCATCACGCGGATGCTGGTCGAATTGCGCCGCCGCAACCAGCGCTGGCGGATCTATGACCGTTTCCTGATCGCCGAGAACCGCTGGCGCGCGCAACGCTATGGCACGCGCGCGGGGCTGCTGGATATCGGCAAGGGCGAGTTGGTCGACATGGCGCAACTGGTCAATGAGCTGATCGAGCTGCTGGAGGCCGATGCCATGGTGCTGGGCTGCCTGAACGAATTGCGCGGCGCGCAGGATATTCTGGCCATGGGCACCAGCGCCGATCGTCAGCGTGCCGTTCATGCGCGTGCGCTGGACGATGGGGCGGAGCCGCGCGAGGCGCTGTGCGCCGTGGTGCGCGCCCTGATTGGCGAATTTCGCGACGGGGTGTGATGGCCCGGCCAGCGCCCCCGGCCGGGGGCGGGGGCGCCCCCCCGCGCCCCCCCCCCCGCCCCCCCGCGCGCCCCCC
>REDZ01000153.1 GCA_007695345.1 Paracoccaceae bacterium
GGGCTGACCCCGCCGCCTTCGGGCGGCTGATCCAGTATGTGTTTCAGGACCCGGTGTCCAGCCTGAACCCGCGCAAGACGATCCGTCAGATCATGGAAACGCCGTTGCGGCGTCTGTACGGGATGCGGGGGCACGCGCTGGACGAACGGGTATCCGAGCTGTTCGATGCCGTGAACCTGCGCCCCGAATTTCTGGACCGCTACCCGCATGAGTTTTCAGGCGGCCAGGCGCAGCGTATCGGGATCGCGCGGGCGCTGGCGGCGCGCCCGCGCATCCTGATCCTGGATGAACCTGTCTCGGCGCTGGATGTGTCGGTTC
Source organism: Paracoccaceae bacterium (assembly GCA_007695345.1). Lineage (GTDB taxonomy): Bacteria > Pseudomonadota > Alphaproteobacteria > Rhodobacterales > Rhodobacteraceae > Roseinatronobacter. The sequence continues at coordinate 319 of REDZ01000153.1, forward strand.
AGGCGCAGGTGCTGAACCTGCTGGGCGAACTGAAGGCAGAATTCAACCTGACCTACCTGTTCATCAGCCATGATCTCGCCGTGGTCGAGGCGGTCAGCGACCGCATCGCCGTGCTGTATTTCGGGTCCGTCGTGGAAACCGGCCCCGCGGAAAAGGTCTTTGCAGCGCCGCGCCATCCCTATACCAAGCTGCTGGCGGATTCGGCGCCTGTAGTGGGCAAGCCGCTTGGGGGCGCGCAAGCGGGCGAGTTGCCCGACCCGCTGAACCCACCGCCCGGTTGCGCCTTTGCCAGCCGCTGCCCGCGCGCATCGGACCTCTGCCGCAAAGAGGTGCCCGCCCTGCGCCGGATCGAGGGAGATCAGTTTGCCGCCTGCCACCACCCGCGCGAACCCTGAGCGCCTGTCCCGGCCCCAGCAGGTGGCCGAAGCGATCAAGTCCTGGGTCGTGGCCCGCGGCTGGGGGCCCGGCGACCGCTTGCCATCCGAGGCGGAGCTGATCGACCGCTTCGCCATGGCCAAGGGCACGATCCGCGAAGCGATCCGCATTCTGGAAGCGCAGGGGCTGGTCAAATCGCGCACCGGCCCCGGCGGGGGCGTGTTCGTGCACCGCGTATCCGAGGAACGCGCGACCGCCCTGCTGGGCAATTACTTCTACTTCCAGCACCTGACCATCGACGATGTCTATCAGATCCGCGCCGCGCTGGAGCCGGAACTGGCCGCCAGCCTTGCCGGTGAGTTATCCGATCCGCAACTGCGCGCGCTGGAAGATGTGATGACCTGCTACAGCGAACCTGCCACCACGCCCGAGGAAGAGCGCGCGCAGCATATCGCCTCGCTGCGCTTTCACGCCATGCTGGCCGAGATGTCGGGCAATCCGCTCTTGCGCTTTCTGATCCGCTTCATCGCCAACATGCTGGCCGATATCACAGTGTCGCGCAAACTCTATGCCCAGCCCAATCGCGAGCTGTGGTCCACGGGGCTGGACTATCAGTCGCGCCTGGTCGCGGCGTTGCGCAAGGGCGACAAGGACGGCGCGCGCCGGATACTGGCCGAGCATATGCACAACGCCCATCGGCTGATGCGGGCGCAGGAAACCGTGCTGACCCAGCGCTTTCTGCCCGAAGGCAAGATCATCTGAACCCGCCCGCGTCAGTGGTCGGAAATCCGTCCTTGCCCGCCGGAACCGGGAAAACCTGAGTGTCATTAAAGATTTATCCTTGCGGCATGTTTCAAGCTCTGCCAGCCTGATCCGATAGATCAATCGGGTGCCCCGCCCGTCACATTGCGTGATCCGGCCCCGGGGGCGTCGCAGCACATGCCGGGTTTGCGCGTCGCGCGCCGGTCAGGAGTATTTGTCTGTAGTTTACCGGAGGGCGTCATGGAACAGCTTGCACGACAATTGGGGCTTCGCACGAACCCGACCATCTTTTTCACATCGGCAAGTCTGATGATCCTGTTCCTTCTGGCGCTTGTCATCGCACCCGAGGCCATCGGCGCACTATTTGCCGATGCCCGCGCATGGATCGTGACCAATCTGGGCTGGTTCTTCATCATGGGGGTCAATGTCTGGCTGATCTTCCTGGTCTGGATCGCGCTCAGCAAATACGGCAATATCCGCCTTGGTGGCGATGACGCAAAACCGGATTATTCGAACCTGTCATGGTTCACCATGCTGTTTGCAGGCGGGATCGGCACGGTGCTGATGTTCTGGGGCGTCGCCGAACCGATCCTGCATTTCTCGGCCCCGCCCTATACCGAAACCGACCCCCATTCGGTCCAGGCCGCGCGCGAGGCGATGGGCTTTTCGCTCTACCATCTGGGCCTGCATACCTGGACGATCTTTACCCTGCCGGGCCTGGCATTTGCCTATTTCATCTACCGCTACAACCTGCCGATCCGGGTGAGTTCGGTCTTCTACCCGTTTCTGGGCGCAGGCATTCACGGCCCCATCGGCAAGGCCATCGACATTGCCGCGATTCTTGGCACACTGTTCGGGGTGGCCGTGTCGATCGGGCTGGGCACCAGTCAGATCAATGCCGGGCTGTCTGAACTGATGGGCGTGCCGGATAATGTGACGGCCAAGGTCATCATCATCATCGTGCTGACAGCCGTAGCCACAGGATCGATCGTCGTGGGGCTGGACAAGGGCGTCAAGGTCCTGTCGAACATCAATATCGGCATGGCGACCGGGCTGATGGTGTTCGTTCTGCTGACAGGGTCCACCGTGTTCCTGCTGCGCGGGATCATCGAGACAGTGGGCATCTATGCCTCGAACATCTTTCCCATGGCCTTCTGGAACGACATGATGGCCAGCTATACCAATGATGACGGCTGGGGCTGGCAGGGCGGCTGGACCGTGTTCTACTGGGCCTGGACGGTGACCTGGTCGCCCTTTATCGGCATCTTTGTCGCGCGCATCTCGCGCGGGCGCACGATCCGCGAATTCGTCCTGGGCGTGCTGCTGGCGCCATCGCTCTTCACGCTGGTGTGGTTCGCGATCTTTGGATGGTCGGCCATGGAAATCGACGGCATCGGCGAGGCGGCGCGCGCGGCCCTTGGCGATGGCGCAGGCCAGATCGCCTCGGCGGTGGAGCGCGGGCCGGAATTCGCCATGTTCGCGTTTTTCGAGAACTACCCCGCGACACAGTTGATCCAGGGTCTTGCCGTGGTGATCGTGGCGATCTTTTTCGCCACCTCGTCGGACTCGGCCTCGCTGGTGGTGGACATGCTGTGCACGGGTGACACACAGCCCGGCCCTGTACGCCAGCGCGTGTTCTGGGGCGTGTCCGAAGGGGCTGTTGCGGCCATGCTGATCGTGCTGGCTGGTGAGGCCGGGCTGGTCGCGCTGCAACAGGTCATCACTGTAGTGGGTCTGCCGATCTTCATTATGGTCTTTGCGATGCTGTTTGCGCTGGTCAAGGCCCTGCTGAGCGAGGATATCTCGGCCGTGCAGATGGGTGACCCGCCCAAGGCCGAGGATCTGAGCCCCGACCGCTAGAGCCATGCGCAGGCGGGGATTGCCCCGCCTGCGCCTGAAACTTCTTTTCGGTTTTCAAGAATGACGGCGGGGGATTTTCTGCTAGAACACAAGGCAACACCCATATTGTGTGCAGCCGTATACTGCGGCCCAGCTTGTGCAAGGAGAGATCATGCCCCAGTCCGACCTGACCATCGCCCCCGAACTGCAACGCTTCATCGAGCAAGAGGTGTTGCCCGGCCTGGACATCACGGCGGACCAGCTCTGGTCCGGGCTGGCGGGGCTGCTGCAGGATTTCACCCCGCAAAACCGCGCGCTTCTGGAAAAGCGCGCGACCATCCAACGCCAGATCGACACCTGGCACCGTGACAATCGCGACCGCCCGCATGACCGCGACGGCTACAAGGCATTCCTGCATGAGATCGGCTATCTTGTCCCCGAAGGCGATGATTTTCAGATCGCGACCGAAAACACCGACCCCGAAATCGCCACGGTCCCCGGCCCGCAACTGGTGGTCCCCTCGACCAATGCGCGCTTTGTCCTGAACGCGGCCAATGCGCGTTGGGGCAGCCTCTATGATTGCCTTTATGGCACCGATGCCGTGGATGGCACGGCCCCGCAGGGCGGGTTCGATGCCGGGCGCGCCGCGCGCGTGGTCGCGCGCGCGGCTGTCTTTCTGGATGAGATCTTTCCGCTGGATGGCGGCAGCCACGCCAATGCCGCGGAATACAGCGTAACGGACGGCGCGCTGCAAGTAGATGGATCGCCCCTGCGCGACCCGTCTGCATTTGTCGGCTATCGTGGGGACGCGGCCGCGCCCGACTCCGTGCTGCTGCGCAATCACGGGCTGCATGTCGAACTGGTCTTTGACCGCTCGCATCCGATCGGGCGCAACGCGCCCTCGGGTCTGGCAGATGTACAGATGGAATCGGCCATTTCTGCCATTGTCGATCTGGAAGACTCGGTCGCCTGTGTCGATGCCGAAGACAAGGTGCTGGCCTATCGCAACTGGCTGGGCCTGATGAAGGGCGATCTGGAAGAGCGCTTTGACAAGGGTGGCAAGACGATCACCCGCCGCCTGCATCCTGACCGCGGCTATACCGCCCCAGATGGCAGCACGCTGTCGCTGAAGGGCCGCGCGCTTCTATTGGTGCGCAATGTCGGCCACCTGATGACCAATCCAGCCATTCACACCCCCGATGGCCAAGAGGTATATGAGGGGCTGATGGATGCCATGCTGTCCGTCCTGATTGCCATGCATGACCTGAACAAGACCAGCGGCCCGCGCAACACGACTCAGGGCTCGGTCTATGTGGTCAAACCCAAGATGCACGGCCCTGAAGAGGTGGCCTTTGCCGATGCAGTCATGGCGCGGGTCGAGGATGTGCTGGGCCTGCCGCGCCACACGGTCAAGCTGGGCATCATGGATGAGGAACGCCGCACCAGCGTCAACCTGAAGGAATGTATCCGCGCGGCCCGTCACCGGGTCTGTTTCATCAATACCGGCTTTCTGGATCGCACCGGCGACGAGATCCACACCTCGATGGAGGCGGGTCCGTTTTCGCGCAAGGATTTCATCAAGCGCAAAGGCTGGATCACGGCCTATGAAAACCAGAATGTCGATATCGGGCTGGAATGCGGACTGTCGGGACGTGCGCAGATCGGCAAGGGCATGTGGGCCGTGCCCGACCGTATGGCCGCGATGCTGGAGGCCAAGATCGAACACCCCCGCGCGGGCGCGAATTGTGCCTGGGTGCCCAGCCCCACGGCGGCAACGCTGCATGCCACGCATTACCACAAGGTCGATGTGCTGGCCGTGCAGGCCGAGCTGGCGCGTGGCGGGCGGCGCGCCTATGTCGATGCGTTGCTGGATATTCCACTGGCCGCCTATCGCAAATGGACGCCAGACCAGATCCGCCGCGAGGTCGAGAATAACGCGCAAGGCATCCTCGGCTATGTCGTGCGCTGGATCGATCAGGGGATCGGCTGTTCCAAGGTGCCCGACATCAATGATGTCGCCCTCATGGAGGATCGCGCCACCTGCCGCATCTCGGCGCAGCATATCGCAAACTGGCTGCACCATGGCGTTGTCAGCCGCGATGAGGTGACATCGATCATGCGCCAGATGGCCGAAGTGGTGGACCGCCAGAACGCGGATGACCCGGCCTACAGCCCCATGGCGCCGGGCTTTGACGGCATCGCCTTTCAGGCGGCCTGCGATCTGGTGTTTGACGGGCGCGAGCAACCCTCGGGCTATACCGAGCCGGTGCTGCATCGCCGGCGGCTGGAACTGAAGGCGCGCAGCCAGTAGTGGGCAGGCCGCTGTCAGGACATCACACCATCCGATCAGCGCCAATCGGTTGCGTTTGCAGTCCATCGCCCCTGCCACAGGCAGGGGCCAGCGCCCGCGAGCGGGTCATGGGCGGGCGGGTGGGGACCCCGAGCGGGCGCTGAACCCCGCCCGGATCATGCGCCGCGGCGACGGCCGTCTCCCAGATCAGACCGCCACCTCTTGCGCAAGCCCGCGCGCGATCGCCAGTTCAACAGCTTTCGATGCCACGGCCAGATCCTGCAACCCGACCCCGGTGCCGTCAAAAACCGTGATCTCGTCGGCACTGGACCGACCCGGATGCCCACCATTGATCACAGCCCCTATCTCGGTGATCGCCTCCTGCGCCAGCAACCCGGCCGCGACAGCATGCTGCGCCTCGCCCAGAGTGACGGATTGCGCCACCTCATCGGTAAAGACCGTGGCGCGGCCCAGAATCTCTGCCGCCACCTCCTGCTTGCCGATGGTGTCGGTCCCCATACAGGCCAGATGCGTTCCGGGCCGGATATGCGCATCCTGCAGGATCGGCTTGTCACTTGATGTGATGGTGATGATCACATCCGCCTCTGCACCCAGCTGGTCCAGTTCCACCGCCTCGAAGGGCAGGCCCAGGTCCTGCGCAGTTTCTGCCAGCCGCGACAGCATGTCGGGATGCAGGTTCCAGCCGATGACCTTTTCGAAATCGCGCTGTCGTACCGCCGCGCGCATCTGAAATGCGCTCTGATGTCCTGCGCCCACCATGCCCAGCACTTTCGCATCTGCGCGCGCCAGCCGCGCGACCGAGATGCTGGATGCCGCCGCTGTGCGCAGCGCCGTCAGCAGATTGCCCCCCACCATCGCCGTGGGCCGCCCGCTATCGGGGTCGAACAGAAACACCGTGCTCTGGTGGTTCGGGATGCCGCGCGCGGCATTGCCGGGAAAATACCCCCCCGATTTCACGCCAAGCAGATTGCCCACCCGGTCCAGCCCCGACTTGAAGCCATATTGCCGCCCCTCACCCAGGCCCTCGCGCACGACTGGAAAGTTATAGGCGTCACCGCGCGACATGGCGGCGAAAGTGGCCTCGACAGCGTCAAAGGCCGATTGCTCATCGACAAGTCCGGCAATGGCGGATTCGGGAACGATCCACATGGGGGTATCCTTTGTCTTTTCAGGGGGATGGGGCCCCGGCCGGGGCCGCCATGCTCAATAAGCTTTGCCGCGCGCCGAGACGGGCCAGAGCGTTTCGACCTTGTCGCCGCGCACACCCACATACCAGTCATGGACATTGCAGGTCGGGTCGCAATGCCCCGGCACCAGCCGCAGCTTATCATTCACGCTCAAGACATTGTCCGTATCCTCGACCACACCATGTTCATCCGAGCATTTGACATAGGTGACATCATCGCGGCCAAAGATCACCGGCAGGCCGCTATCGACCGATTGCGCCTTCAGCCCCGCATCGACAATCGCCTTGCCGGGCTTGGCGTGGCTCATCACGGATGTCAGGATGAAGAGCGCGTTCTCCCATTCGCCCTGATCGATGCGCTTGCCGTCCTTGTCTAGGATGCGCCCGTAATCGGCATCCATGAAGGCGTAAGAGCCGCATTGCAGCTCGTTATAGACGCCCGAGGTGCTCTCGAAATAATAGCTGCCCGTGCCGCCACCGCCGACGATGTCACATTCCAGCCCTTCGGCTTTCAGCGCATCGACCGCGTCCTTGACCATCGCCACGGCCACATCGATCTTGGCCTTGCGGTCCTCGTAGCTGTCCATGTGCTGCATCGCGCCCTGATAGGCCTGCAGCCCGGAAAATTTCAGCCCTGGCGCAGCGTCAATCGCCTTGGCAATCGCCACCACATCGGGCGTGGTGGTCACCCCGCAGCGGCCCGCACCGCAATCGATCTCGACCAGACATTCGATTTCGGTGCCATGTCGCTGCGCGGCTTCTGACAGATCTGCAACATTGGCCGTGTCATCCACACAGCAGATCGCGCGCGCGCCCAGCTTCGGCAACCGCGCAAGACGATCAATCTTGGCCGGGTCACGCACTTGATTTGAAACAAGAACATCCTTGATGCCGCCGCGTGCGAACACCTCGGCCTCGCTGACCTTCTGGCAACAGACCCCGCAAGCGCCGCCCAAAGATTCTTGCAGTTTTGCAACATCGACCGATTTATGCATCTTGCCATGCACGCGGTGGCGCATGCCATGGGCCTTTGCATACTCCCCCATCTTGCGGATATTGCGCTCCAGCGCGTCCAGATCGAGGATCAGACAGGGCGTCTGGATATCGGCCGCATCCATCCCCGGCAGGGCGGGCACATCATAGCCCACTTCCAGATCATCGAATGTCACAGGTGCGTTCATGGTCCTATCTCCTTACGCCTTGATCCAGGGCAGTGTGTCCAGATCGACATTGCCGCCGGTGATGATGACGCCGACACGCTTGCCGGCAAAGATGTCGCGATTCTTCAGGATCGTGGCCAGCGGCACGGCGCAGCTTGGCTCGATCACGATCTTCATGCGCTGCCAGGTCAGCTTCATCGCATCGACGATTTCATCCTCCGACGCGGTCAGGATGTCCGTCACATGGTTGGACACGAAATGCCAGGTCAGTTCCTTCAGCGGCACTTTCAACCCGTCCGCCACTGTCACCGGCGCATCATCCGCGATGATATGCCCCGCTTTCAGGCTGCGATACGCGTCATCCGCCTGCTCGGGCTCGGCGGCATAAATCTCCACCCCCGGCGCGATGTTCGACAGGGTCAGGCAGGTGCCCGACACCATCCCGCCCCCGCCGATCGGCGCGATCACGGCATCCAGCCCCGTGACCTGATCCATCAACTCGCGCGAACAGGTCGCTTGCCCGGCCACCACGCGCGGATCATTATAGGGGTGCACGAACTCGGCGCCTGTCTCGGCCTGCACCTGCGCGAATACCTCCTCGCGCGATGTGGTCGAGGGCGCGCATTCCGTGATGATCCCGCCATAGCCGCGCACGGCGTCCTTCTTGGCCGCGGGTGCGGTGCGCGGCATCACCACATGGCAGGGAATGCCCCGCCGCCCCGCCGCATAGCTCAGCGACAGCGCGTGATTGCCGCTCGAATGCGTGGCGACGCCCTTGTCAGCCATCTCATCTGACAGACCGAACACCGCATTCGATGCGCCCCTGACCTTGAACGCCCCTGCCTTCTGGAAATTTTCGCATTTGAAGAACAGCTCCGCACCGGTCAACGCGTTCAGATACTCCGATGTCAGAACCGGTGTGCGGTGAATATGCGGTGCAATCCGCGCATGCGCGGCCTCGACATCGGCATAGGTCGGAATGATCATGTCGCCCAGATCCTTCATCACATCCTCATTTCATCTTTGCCCAAATATCCCGGGGGAGTCGCGCGAAGCGCGGCGGGGGCAGCGCCCCCTTACGCCGCCGCGTCCAGCACGGCTGACGGGGTGGCGCGCAGATAGTCCTGCGCTGCCGCCACGCCCGATCCCAGCCGTGTATCCCAGCCCAGATCGGCCATGCACATTTCGGCCACGGCCAGCCCCGACAGCAACATGGCATCCGTCAGCATGCCCAGATGCCCGATGCGGAAGACCTTGCCCGCAACGTCGCCCAGCCCGACACCAAAGGCCATGCCGTATTTCGTGGCCGCCAGCGTGACCAGTTCGGTGCCGTCACACCCGTCGGGCACGACAATCGCCGTCACGGTATCCGAATACAGATCAGGCGACGCCGCACACGGGCGCATGCCCCAGGCGGCCACGGCACGGCGCGTTGCTTCGGCAAAGCGGGCGTGGCGGGCATAGACCGCATCCAGCCCTTCGGCTTCCAGCAACTCGATGGATTTCGCCAGCCCCGCGATCAGCCCGACAGGCGGGGTATAGGGAAAGCCACCTGCGGCATAGGCTTTTGTCATGTCGCGGAAATCAAGGAATGTGCGTGGCAGGTCCGCATTCGCCATCGCCGACAGCGCCTTGGGCGACACGCCCAGGATCGCCAGCCCGGCAGGCAGCATGAACCCTTTCTGCGACCCCGCCACCGCGACATCGACCCCCCATCCGGCCATGTCGAACGGCATCGACCCGATGGAGGACACGCCATCCACGAACAGCAGCGCCGGGTGGCCCGCTGCATCCAGCGCACGGCGGATGCCCGCGATATCCGAGCGCACGCCCGTTGCCGTCTCATTATGCGTGGCGAGCACGACCTTGATCGCATGCGCCGTATCGGCGCGCAGGGCAGCCTCGATCTCGGCCAGGGGGGCGCCCTGCCCCCAGGGTGCCTCGATCACCTGCACATCCAGCCCGTGGCGCTGGCACATGTCGATCCAGCGATGGCTGAACATCCCGAACCGCGCCGCCAGCACCCGGTCGCCGCGCGACAATGTGTTGGTGATCGCCGCTTCCCAGCCGCCCGTCCCGGTCGCGGGCAGCAGGATCACCTCGCCCTCATCCATGTTCAGCACCCGGCGCACGCCCGACACTGCGGGGTTGAACACCTTGGCGAATTCCGGGCTGCGATGGTCCAGCGTCGGCATGTCGCACGCCTTGCGTATCGCCTCTGGGATATTTGTCGGACCTGGGATGAACACCGGGTTCTGCAGGGACATGGCGGGCCTCCTCCTATGGTCCTTGAGTTTTAGCGCTCCAGCCCCGCACTTGCAATTTTTTTGAAATTGATTTTTATCATATGAAAAATGTGTGCGAGTCCCTGATCTGAATGATCTTTTCTTTTTTCAGCACATGAAAGCCGGTTCCAACCCTTGTCAGACGGAGTGTTCCATGACCGATCCCCGCCCCCGTGGCCGCCCCCGCGCCTTTCATGACAAGAGCGCGCAGAACACGGTCCAGTCACTCGACCGGGCCCTGACGATCCTGCAGGTGCTGGCGCAGGGCGACGGGCGCACATTGACCGAACTGGCGCAGGCCGCCGGACAGGCCGCGCCGACAGTCTACCGCGTGCTCAGCACCTATCAGGCGCATGGTTTTGTCGAACTCGACCCGGCATCCCAACGCTGGCATATCGGCGCGGGCGCGTTTCGCACAGGATCGGCCTTTTTGCGGCGCACAACGCTGGTGGACCGGGCGCGCGGGCCGATGCAATGGCTGATGCGCGAAAGCGGCGAGACCGCCAATCTGGGCGTTGCGACCAAGGGCGAGGTGCTTTTTCTGACCCAGATCGAAACGCATGAGGCCATCCGCGCCTTCTTCCCCCCTGGCACGCGCAGCCCGCTGCATGTCTCGGGCATCGGCAAGGCGCTGATGGCCTATACCCCGATCGAACAGCTTCTGGACCTATCCACGCCCGACCTGCCGGGTTTCACGCCAGCCTCCCTGACCGATATGGCGGCGCTGGAACGCGATCTGCATCAGACCCGCGCGCGCGGCTATGCCATCGACAATGAGGAACGCACCGAGGGCATGCGCTGCATCGCCGCCCCTGTCTTCAACACGCATGCCGAGGCGATAGCGGGGCTGTCGATTTCGGGGCCGGTATTCCGCCTGACCCTGGAGCGCGCCGAAGAGATGGGCACCCTGGTTGCCCGCGCGGCCCTGTCCGTGACCGAGGCGATTGGCGGGCGCGCGCCATAGGGCAGTTTCACGCTTGCACGAAGGCGTCCACCACTGCGGCCAGCGCGTCCCAGTCGGTGAATTCATGTGGCCCGTCATTCAGGGCAATCTCATGGCCCTGCAGCACGACATGGCGCAGGATCTGACGTTCGAAATAGTCATAGCTGCCCATGCGCACGGCCCCGGCCACCATTGCCTCTTCGCTGGGCGATATCCCCGTGCGCATCTTCATCTCGGCCAGGTAGTCCCGCGCCTCGTTCAGGCCGTCGGCAAAGGCGGCCTTGAGGCTGACCGACAGCATCAGCGTCGGGCGCGTCGCAATAGCGGTCCGCAACGCGCTGATCGTGGCCTCGAAGGCGGGTGGGTGGCGGCGTTCATGGACCGGGGCTGCGAGGATGACCTTGTCCGCGCCTTCGATTGACGGGGTTGCCGAGATATCAGCCGCATCGATCACCGTGATCTTGTGCCCGGCCGCGTGTAACCGGTCGGCGATGAAGTCCGCAATCTTGCGGGTCTGACCTTCGGCCGTCTCGAACAGTAGAGCTATCTGCATGCCGCCCCTCAAGCCAGTTTTCACCCTGACTATTGTGCCAGAAAGGTCAGACGATTCGCCTTGTCCCAGATCAAGGCACCTGCGGTCGCAGACATCTCCTCGCAGCGCTGAAAAGGCGTGTGCCACGACTGCAAAAATTCCTGGGCGCAACGTCGCGAATGGCTCTGGACCTTGCTGCGAACTCTTGTTATGTCGCCCTCGTGTTCCGGCGTAGCTCAGCGGTAGAGCAGTTGACTGTTAATCAATTGGT
>REDZ01000154.1 GCA_007695345.1 Paracoccaceae bacterium
AGATCACCTTGTAGAGCGAGAAGAAGATCGGGATCTGCAACAGGATCGGCAGGCAGCCCGCAGCGGGGTTCACCTTCTTCTCCTTGTAGAGCTTCATCATCTCTTGCTGCATCATCTGGCGGTCATCACCCGCACGCTCTTTCAGGGCCATCATCTCTGGCTGCAGCTCTTTCATCTTGGCCATGCTGACATAGGATTTCCACGCCAGCGGCAGCAGAACAGCCTTGATCAGCAGGGTCAGGGTGATGATCGACCAGCCCATATTGCCGATAATGCCATTGATGAAATAGAGCGTCGCAAAGATCGGCTTGGTCAGGAAGAAGAACCAGCCCCAGTCGATCGCGTCGATGAAGCGGTCAATCCCAAGTTCGCGCTCGTATCCGCGGATAACGCTCCATTCCTTGGCACCGGCAAAGAACATGGTCTGCACTTCATCGCGCTCACCCGGCCCCACTGTGATCGTGGGCAGGTCGGCGCGGGTCTGAAACACATCGCGCGAGGGCACGTAGCGCGACACGGCGGTGAAACCCTGCCCCGGTTCCGGCACCAGTGTCGCCATCCAGTACTTGTCGGCAATACCCAGCCAGCCATTCTCGGCGACCTCGGTCACGCGCGCATTCGTGCGCTCCTGATCATGAGTGCTGAAATTGCGGACATTTCGGTAGCTGTCCTCATCCAGACGCCCGTCGGCTACCTGAATGAAGCCTTCGTGGCTGATGAAGAAATTCTCCAGATCCGAGGGTTCGCCATGGCGCGAGATCAAACCGTAGGGCGCCATGCGCGCAGTCATGTCGCCCGCATTCTCGACCCCTTGCGTGACGGTGAACATGAAGTTCTCGTCAATCTCGAAGCGCTGGGTGAACTCCATCCCCAGATCATTGGTCCAGCTCAGGACAACGGGGCTGCCCACGGCCAGCCGATCCCCCTGGGACAGCTCCCAAGGGGTGTTCGCACCGGGCACGTCATCCCAGTCCATGTCACGCCCCGGACGCCAGCCATAAAGCGCGTAAAAGGCTTCGTTCTCGCCCTCGGGGGTCAGAAACTGGACGATATCCGAATCCGGATCGGTCGTCTCGAAATAGTCGCGCAGCGACAATTCATCGATGCGCCCGCCCAAGAGGTTGATCGACCCGGTCAGGCGCGGGGTGTCAATCTCGATGCGGGGCAGTTCCTCGGCGATTGCCTCTTCGGCATCGCCCATGGCCTGCGCCTCGCCGTCATCCAACGCAGAAGGCAGCTCGGTTATATCGGCTTCGTCCTGCGGCTGCGGCTCGGGTGGCGGAAACATCCACATCCAGCCCACAAGCACCAGAAGGCTGAGCGCAAAGGCCAGCAGCAGATTTCTGTTCTGATCATCCATGAGGAAGCGTATATCCTGTCACATCAAGTGTCGCGCCCGGTTCAACAGAAGCCCCGCCCAAAGGTCAAGCGATTTTCCCCGTCGCCGGCCGCTGCCGCCATCACAAGTTTTCAGCATCCGTGCCGGAACCACCCCTCGCAAGCGCCAGAAAATCGAACAGCGCCGCATCGGGCAGATGCGAGGGGCGGACATTCATCAGCGCGCGGAACATCACGTTGCGCCGTCCGGGGCTGCGACGCTCCCACTCATCCAGAAGGGCCTTGACCTGCATGCGTTGCAGCCCGTCCTGCGACCCGCACAGATCACAGGGGATGATGGGATAGTCCATCGCGCGGGCGAAACGGTCGCAATCTTCTTCCGCGACGAAAGCCAGCGGGCGATAGACGAACAGATCCCCCTCTTCATTCACCAGCTTGGGCGGCATGGTGGCCAGCCTGCCACCATGAAACAGATTCATGAAAAATGTTTCCAGCAGGTCGTCGCGATGATGACCCAACACCACGGCGCTGCACCCTTCTTCGCGCGCGATCCGATACAGATTGCCGCGCCGCAGCCGCGAGCAGAGCGCGCAATAGGTCCGGCCCTGCGGCACCTTGTCCATGACGATGGAATAGGTGTCCTGATATTCGATCCGGTGACGTATCTGCATCCTGCTCAGGAATTCCGGCAAGACAGTTGCCGGAAAACCGGGCTGCCCCTGATCCAGATTGCAGGCCAGCAGATCGACTGGCAACAGCCCGCGCCATTGCAACTCTGTCAGCGCGGCCAGCAGCGTGTAGCTGTCCTTGCCCCCCGACAGGCAGACCAGCCAGCGCGCGCCGGGCTCCACCATGCCGTACTGGTCGATCACCGCACGGGTTTCGCGGATGATGCGTTTGCGCAGCTTGCGGAATTCGGTCGTGTCAGGCGCATCCCGCAATATCAGTGGCAGATCCGTGTCATCCAGCATGATCGTGGCCCTTCTGCTTGCAGGCGTCATGCGTGGGGTCGGCACCGGGCACCGGGTCATAACCCGAATTCCCCCATGGATGGCAGCGCCCGATGCGCCGCGCCGCCAGCCATGCGCCCCGGATCGCGCCATGACGCTCCAGCGCCTCCAGCGCATAGGCCGAACAGGTGGGCTGATAGCGGCAGTTGAACCCGACCCAGGGACTGAACAGGATGCGATAGGCCCGCACGGGCAGCGAAAAAACCCAGGCCAGCGGTGTCATGCCCGCCCCCCATGCTGCTTGTGCAGCTTGGCCAATGCGCGTTCCAGATCGCGGCACATGGTTGCAAAATCATGCGTGACAGTCGTGCCGGGGCGTCCCACCAGCACATAATCCCAGCCAGCACGCCCATGCACAGGCAGCACTTGCTGCACCACGGCGCGCAGACGCCGCTTGGCGCGGTTGCGCGTGACGGCATTGCCCAGCTTTTTCGAACAGGTAAAGCCAACGCGCATGGCGCCCCCCGAACCCCGTGCCCGCGCCTGCAGCAGAAACCCGGGTGTGGGCGTGCGCCCGGCGCGGGCGGCACGCAGGAAATCGGCGCGTTTCTTCAGAACCTCGGGGCGCAGGCTAGACAAAACCGCCGCAGGCGCGATGGCTTCGGCGCTTTGCCTTGCCATTTTTGCCCCCGGCGGTGTCACGACACTCATCTCCGGCCTGCGGGCGCAGGCCATCGGATCAGGCCGACAGCTTCTTGCGGCCCATGCGGCGGCGCGCGTTCAGAATCTTGCGGCCCGCCTTGGTGGACATGCGCGCACGGAACCCGTGACGCCGCTTGCGGACCAGATTGCTGGGCTGATAGGTGCGTTTCATCGCTCCGTTCCTTCACTCACGGCAACCGCCATCCGGCCGGATTCGGCTGCCCAAACCTGTTCAAGCCCGCCGATTACCTGCCCCGGCACCGCAAGTCAATTCGCAAATCGGTGCAAAACCGCTATGTTGAGCAGCAAGACAGGCGGGCCCGGCTAGCGGCGGATCGGGGCTGCACCCATCACTCTCTCGTGATACTGCGACACTCGGCGAAAACATCGCTTCGGTTTCAACGTATCACACCCAGGACACGACCGATAACAGGACCAGCACGCATGACCACCCCTGCCCCACCAAACCCGGTCTGGCGCCAGCGCATTCCGGTCATCGTGATCGCGCTGGTCGCCCTGATCGGGGCGCTGACCGTGCGCGATTACATCACGTTCGAGGCGCTGCGCGACAACCGCGAGGCGCTGGTTGCCTTTCGCGATGCCAATTATGCAGCGACGGCAGTGGTCTTTGTCGTGACCTACATCGCAATGGTTTCGTTCTCGATGCCCGGTGCGATCCTGGTGACGATGACAGGGGGTTTTCTGTTCGGGCTGATTCCCGGCGCGCTTTTCAATGTCATCGCCTCGACCACCGGGGCGATCATCATCTTTTCCGCCGTGCGCGCCGGGTTTGGGCGCCAGATCGCCGCGCGGATCGATGCCAGTGGCGGCAAGATCGCCCTGCTGACCCGCGCCATCCGCGCGAATGAAATCCCGGTCCTGCTGTCACTGCGCCTGATGCCCGTCATGCCGTTTTTCCTGATGAATGTGCTGCCTGCCCTGATCGGGGTTCGGCTGAGCGTCTTCGCCGCCACCACCTTTTTCGGCATCATTCCGGGCGGATTTGTCTATACATGGGTCGGCGCGGGTCTGGGAGAGGTCTTTGCCCGTGACGAAACCCCTGATCTTGGCGTGATATTCGAACCGAATATTCTGGGGCCTATCCTGGGCATCGCGCTCTTGTCGCTGATGCCGATCGCGGTCAAGGCCATGCGCGGCGGCAAGGGGCCTGTGGAATGAGCCTGATCAGGACTGATATCTGTGTCATCGGCGCAGGGTCCGGCGGGCTGTCCGTTGCCGCGGGGGCCGTGCAGATGGGCGCGCGCGTCGTGCTGGTCGAAGGGCACAAGATGGGCGGCGATTGCCTGAATTATGGCTGTGTGCCGTCCAAGGCGTTGCTGGCCCAGGCAAAAGCGGCGCATACGCGCGCAGAGCCGGGCGATTTCGCAGATGCCATGGCGCATGTCCATGCCACCATCGCCGCCATCGCGCCGCACGATTCCGTTGAGCGGTTCGAAGGGCTGGGCGTGCAGGTGGTTCAGGGCTTCGCACATTTCACCAGCCCGACCGAAATCGAGGTCGCAGGCCAGCGCATCCGTGCGCGCCGCTTTGTCATCGCCACCGGCTCTCGCGCGTCCAAGCCCCCCATCGCAGGGCTGGATGATGTGCCATATCTGACAAATGAAACTCTGTTCGACCTGACAGAGCAACCCGGCCATCTGCTGATCATCGGCGGTGGCCCCATCGGATTGGAAATGGCGCAGGCGCATCGCAGGCTGGGCGCCCGCGTCACCGTGATCGAGGGCGCGCGCGCAATGGGCCGCGAGGACCCGGACGCGGCATCTGTGGTGCTGGACGCGCTGCGCGCAGACGGGGTCGAGATTGTCGAGGATGTGCAGATCGAACGCGTGGGGGGCCATGCCGGCGCGATAGAGGTGCAGGTCAAGGGCGGCACGATCTTTGCGGGCACGCATCTGCTGGTCGCGGCAGGCCGCACCCCCAATCTGGAGCGGCTGGATCTGGACCGCGCAGGCGTGAAACATGACACAACCGCCATCCATGTGGATGCGGGATTGCGGACATCGAACCGGCGTGTCCTTGCGATTGGCGATGTCGCCGGGCACGGGCAATTCACTCATCTGGCAGGCTATCACGCCGGCATCGTGATTCGCCGCGCCGTCCTTGGCCTGCCTGCCAGGGCCCGGCATGATCATATCCCGCGTGTCACCTATACCGATCCGGAACTGGCGCAGATTGGTCTGACAGAGGCAGAGGCGCGCAAGCGCCATGGCGCGGCGCTGAGTGTCCACAAGGTCGGCTTCGACCAGATCGACCGCGCGCAGGCCGATGGGCGCACCGACGGATTCATCAAGCTGATGGTCGTGCGGGGGCGGCCCGTGGGGGTGACAATCGTGGGCGCACAGGCAGGTGAATTGATCGCGCCCTACGCGCTTGCGATCAGCGCGCGACTGAAACTTTCGGCGATTGCCGGAACCGTCCTGCCCTATCCGACGTTATCAGAAGTGAACAAACGTGTTGCAGGGGCCTATTTCTCACCGAAACTCTTTGGTAACATAAATGTGAAGCGCGTTGTCGGGGCTGTTCAGCGCTGGATGCCCTAATCCGCGCAGTTTAGGTCTGGGGCATGTTCTCGAACAGTTTGTCATCGCGGTTCCTGTGGCTTGTCGTCATCTTCGTCCTGCTGGCCGAGGTGCTGATCTTTGTGCCGTCAGTTTCGCGGTTTCGCGAGGATTACCTGCTGGCGCGTCTGGAACGGGCGCAGATCGCCTCGCTTGCGCTTCTGGCCTCTGACGGGTCCATCGCGGGGGAGCTGGCCGAGGAGCTGCTGGAAAACGCGGGCGTGTTCAACGTCGTGCTGCGCCGCGACGCGGTGCGCGAGTTGATCCTGTCCTCGCCCATCCCCGCCCCGATTGACGAAACCTATGACCTGCGCAATGCCAATGCCTTCACCCTGACACGCGATGCCCTGCAGGAAATGATGCGCGACGAACCCAGGATCATCCGCGTGATCGGAGAACCGGTGCGCGAGGCCGGGCTCCTGATCGAGATCACGCTGGATACCGAAAACCTGCAGGCCGAGTTATGGGAATACGGCAGGCGCATTCTGCTGGTGTCACTGGTGATTTCGGGCGTCACCGCGCTGCTGCTCTATATCTCGATCCAGGCGCTGGTGGTCGCGCCCATGCAGCGGGTCATCCGGTCGATGTCGGATTATGCCGATGCGCCGCAGGACGCCAATCGCATCATCACCCCGCGCTCTGGCGTGCGCGAATTGCGCGCGGCAGAAGAGGCGCTGCACCAGATGCAGACCGACCTGACCGGCCTGCTGCGCCAGAAGGACCGTCTGGCGCAGCTTGGCGGGTCCGTTGCGCGCATCAGCCACGATCTGCGCAACATGCTGACCACGGCCTCCATGCTTGCCGACCGGATGGAGATGAGCAAGGACCCCAGCGTCAAGCGCGCCGCGCCCAAGCTGGTCAACTCGCTGTCCCGCGCCATCCGGCTGTGCGAGTCAACGCTCACCTTTGGCAAGGCCGAAGATCCGCCCCCCAAACTTGCGCCCATGCGCGCGGCCACGCTGGTCGAGGATGTGGTGGAAAGCGAGAAACTGGCGCTCGCCGGGCCTGCCGAGATTTCGTTCCTGACTGATGTGCCCCGCGACCTGATGCTGCGCGTGGACAACGAACAGATCTTCCGCGTGCTCAGCAATCTTGTCCGAAATGCCCGGCAGGCGATCGAGGCAACCAAACAGCCCGGCGTGATCGAGATTGTGGTCTCTGCCACCAGACAGGGCGCGACCGAAGGGGTCATCATCCGGGTCGGCGATACCGGGCCCGGCCTGCCCGCCAAGGCCAAGGACCACCTGTTCGAGGCGTTTCAGGGTGGCGCGCGCAAGGGTGGCGTGGGGCTTGGCCTGGCAATCGCGGCAGAACTTGTGCGCGGCCATGGCGGCACGCTGGAGTTGATCCGCAGTGATGAACACGGCACGGAATTCCGTATCTGGCTGCCCGGCGCCGGACAGACATAGCTTTGTCGGCAAAATCCGCATTTCCCGCACCGCGCCCCCTTGCATTGGTCTGACAGGGGCGATATGTCGCCTGTGCCGCGTCCGTAGCTCAGCTGGATAGAGCACCAGACTACGAATCTGGGGGTCGGGAGTTCGAATCTTCCCGGACGCGCCATTTGCCCAAAGTCTTTGGTGTCGGTCATGATCGGGTGTCCGATAAGAGTGTCACGCCGTACAGCCTGTGCCTACGTGACATCCAATCGGCAAGCTGATCCTTCAGGAGTGCATCCTCTTCGTGAATTTTGAAATAGTGCCCCCGCCACATTAAAGCTTACCGGCGGACCCGGAATCAGATCGGCGAGTCGGAACAAGGTAAGCTGCATATATTTCCGTAGTTTGCATCTGCCGACGGTCCGCTGCATCCCGCGATCAAGCGGCACTCACAAAGCAAAGCCCAAGCAGTTCAGTTGAGGCCTGGCCTTCGCCTGACACGTCGCACCGCGAGGCACGGCTTTACAGCCCCCGAAAGGCATCCGGCACCTGACACTGAGCGCAGCGGTTTCCCTCACCGCGCGGGCCGGCCGTCAGCCAGTGCTGGACCCAAGCCGCGCCACACCGGGCTGCAAGGCAAAATAGAACCGTGCGGCATTCAGGAAACTCGCACGCCGCCCCTCGGCCAGCGCGGCGGCCTCTTCATCCTCGCCCCATTGCGCGATCTGCCAATCCTCGTCGATGCGAGAGGCCTGCCACAACTCCGCTGGGCCCGCATACCGGTCCAACACCGCCAGCCCGATGATCAACGAGCCCGACATCGCGACCAGATCGTGAAACGCCGTCAGCTCAAAACTGTTGAGCCGCTCGATATCGGCCTGCAGACTGTCCAGCAACGGCTTGGGTTGCGGGGCATGCATGACACCCACGCGCGCCACCGGACGATGCCCGTAGCGATGCGCGGCCCAGTCCAGCAGCGGGTCCCAGGCCCGCGCCTCACGCTCGACCAGCGCTTGCGGCGCCTCGGCGCGGTAGCACACCAGATCGCTGTCGCCATAGGCGGCCAGCAATTCGGTGACTTCACCCATTTGGCCGCGCACCTTGTCGATGGCCGCGTTGGCCGCACGCGTCGCGGGCATCGCCTCTGGTTGCAGCGTATCACCCTGCGCGCGCCACTCCTCGGCCAGCATCTGGGCCAAGGCGCGGGTCGGCACGACCAGCGGGGCCTTGGCCGGTGTCCGGACTGCACGCCCGTCCAGTGCCACGGAATACCCGCCCTCGACCGTGCAGACCGCAACCTCTTTCCAGAACCGCTTTCTGGCCCAACCGCTCATCCTGCATCCCCTGTCTCTCTCGCCCACATCACCTCCAGCGCCGCAGGCAGATCCACGAAATCCGCAACCACATTGCCGCCCAGCGCCGAAGGCGGGTGATACCCCCAGGCGACACCCAGCCAGCCGACCCTCGCGGCCCGCGCCATGTCCATATCAAAGCTTGTGTCGCCCAGCATCACCGTATCGCGCGCGTCCACCCCGGTTTCGCGCAGACACGCCTCCAGCATCGCGGGGTGCGGTTTGGACGGGTGATCATCCGCAACCTGCACCGTCGTGAACAGATGCGACAGATCATGCGCGTCCAGCATGGCAGTCAGGCCGCGCCGGGATTTGCCCGTGGCGATACCCAACAGAAGATCGGGCTGCCGCGCCAGCCCTTCCAGCACATCGCGCGCACCAGGGAAAAGGGGCGAGGCAACCCCCGCTTGCCGCATCTGCGCAAAGGTCCGGCGATACGCCTCCACCAGCGCCATCCGGTCGCCCGGGCCGAGCGCGGGCGCCAGTCGGGCCATCGCTTGCGGCAGCGACAGGCCAACGATCCCCAGAGTTTCCCCCCGTGGCGGTACGGGTAGTCCCTGCCCCTCGAACGCCTGCACCATCGCGGCGCAGATATGCGCCTGCGAATCGATCAGCGTGCCATCGACATCAAAGACGACCAGCCGCAACGTCATCCGTCCTCCTCGAACGGATCATCAGACACATCCGCAGCGCGCCAGCCGAACAGATTCCAGCTTTGCGCCATATGCTCGGGCAAAGGTGCGGTCAGTGACAGCAAATCGCCTGTGATCGGGTGCTCCAGCCGCAGCGAGCGCGCGTGCAGGTGCAACTCTCGGCGCACCTCACCGCCGATCCCCGCGCCCCAGCCGTCACCCATGTTTTCCTGCGCCGCGCCGCCATATTTGCCATCACCGATGATCGGATGGCCGATCTGCGCCATATGCGCGCGCAACTGATGGGTCCGACCCGTGATGGGGGACAGCCCGACCCATGCTGCGCGCCCGCCCAGCCGCTCCAGCACAGCGTAATCCGTGGTCGCGCGCCGTGCGCCCTCGACCTGATCCACCTCGCCGGGATGGATGCAGCGCATCTTCTCGCCCGCGCCCCGTCCGCCCGCCTTGACCAACCCGTAGCGGATGGTGCCCTTTGACGGGCTGGGGACACCTGCGACCAGCGCCCAGTATATCTTGCGGGTCTGGCGCGCGCGAAACGCCTCTGCCAGACGTCGCGCCACGCGCGGGGTGCGCGCCAGAAGCAGCACGCCCGATGTATCCTTGTCCAGCCTGTGCACCAGCACGGGGCGTTCCTTGTAGCCAAAGCACAACGCCTGTGTCAGCCCGTCCACATGGCGCGCGCCCTGCCCGCTGCCCCCCTGGCTTGGCAGACCCGGCGGCTTGTTCAGCGCGATGATATGCGCATCCTTCCACAGCACGGCGCGCTGGATCATCTCGGCATCCGAGGCGCTGACGCCAGCGCGGACGGGCGCAGGCGCGGGCGCGCCCTCGGGCAAGGGCGGCACGCGCACGCTCTGCCCCGCCTCGACACGGGTCGAGGCCTTGACCCGGCCGCCATCCACGCGGATCTCGCCCTTGCGGCAGGCTTTCTCGATCAGCCCTTGCGTGATCTGCGGGAATTGGCGCTTCAGCCAGCGATCAAGCCGCTGATCGCCCTCCTCGGCCCCCACCTCGACTGTCTGCACACCACTCATTCAAAGGCCCCTTTTCCGCAGCACCCTTCCATTTCCCGCAAGCCGCCTCTTGTCAAGCAAGGCTCCATGGCTTCATCTTGCAAAAAATACTCAAGCCGCCACCCGCTGCGGATCGCAGCACCAGCGGAGAACGCGCTGCGCTACTCCGCCCTGCGGGCGCGCAGCTTGGCAAAATAGGCCACGCGTTTGCCGAGTTCCCGCTCGAACCCGCGCTCCAGCGGTTGATAGAGCACCGGGCGCTTGACGCCATCGGGGAAATAGTTCTGCCCCGAAAACCCGTCCTCGGCGTCATGGTCATAGGCATAGCCCGAACCATAGCCCTGATCCTTCATCAGCTTTGTGGGCGCGTTCAGGATATGCTTGGGCGGCGGTTTTGATCCCGTATCCTTTGCCAGCCGCATCGCCGCCTTCCACGCGGCATAGCCCGCATTCGACTTGGGGGCCAGCGCCAGATAGGTCACCGCCTGCGCAAGTGCCAGTTCGCCCTCCGGCGCGCCCAGCCGCTCAAAGACCTGCCAGGCCTCCAGACATACGGCCTGTGCCTGCGGATCGGCCAGGCCAATATCCTCGATCGCCATGCGGGTCAGCCTGCGGGCCAGATAGCGCGGGTCCTCGCCCCCATCGATCATGCGCGCCAGCCAGTACAGCGCGGCGTCGGGGTCCGAGCCCCGCACTGATTTGTGCAAGGCCGAGATCAGGTTGAAATGCGCGTCGCCCGATTTGTCATATTGCGCCGCGCGCCGCATCAGCCGTGCGCCCAGCCCTTCGGGATCGAGATTGTCGCCGATATCCCAGCCCGCCACCTGCGCAATCAGGTTCAACAGCGCCCGCCCGTCGCCATCGGCCATTTCCAGAAGCGCTTCGCGCGCCGGACCGGTCAGGGGCAGCGCATGGCCCAATGCCTGCTCGGCGCGTTGGGCCAGCAATTCCAGATCAGTCAGCGACAGGCGCTCCAGCACGATCACCTGCGCCCGCGACATCAGCGCCGCGTTCAACTCGAATGACGGGTTCTCGGTCGTGGCCCCCACCAGAATGATGGTGCCATCTTCCATATGCGGCAGGAAGCTGTCCTGCTGCGCCTTGTTGAAACGATGGATTTCATCGACGAACAGCAGCGTCCCGCGCCCGTTCCGGCGGCGCAGCTTTGCCTGTTCGAACACCTTGCGCAGTTCCGGCACGCCCGAGAAGATCGCGCTGATCTGGACGAATTGCAGATCCGTCTGATCGGCCAGCAGCCGCGCTATGGTGGTCTTGCCGACCCCCGGCGGCCCCCACAGGATCAGCGAGGCAAGCTGCCCGGCGGCCAGCATCGCCCCGAGCGGGCCATCGGGGCCTAGGGCCTGCGCCTGCCCGATCACCTCTGCCAGCGATTGCGGACGCAACTGGTCGGCCAGCGGCCGCGCGGTCGCGGCGGGCTCCTGGTCCGGGGTGGCATGATCGAACAGGTCCTGCATTGCACCAGTCTAGTCAGGATCAAAGAGGAGCGGAAGGCCGATCATGCGCGGCTTCATGCGCCTTTCCGCTCAATCCTGTATTGGGGCATTCAGCCGACTCTGTTGCAGGCCAGACGTCCCCTTTCAACTGTTCATGGTCATGCGACATGACCAGAAAGAAGCGGTCCATCTGCAGGTCACACGCCCATTTCATGTAGGGAGCTGCCAGCCTGTCCAGCGCGCAGTTGGCTTTCAGCCGCGCGACATAGTCGATCCCGCGCGCTTCCAGCCCGGCCAGCAGCGGCGCCGATGGAAAGCCCGCAACGATGCGCACCATCGCGACATTGCAAAGGCTGTCCTGCGCCCCGCGAGCACCGAGTTCCAGCACCGCCTCGCGCAACACCGTCAGGTTGGCTG
>REDZ01000160.1 GCA_007695345.1 Paracoccaceae bacterium
TGGGGGCTGGCCGATCTCGCGCTGGCCTGCCTCCTGTTCCTCGCGCTCGGCGCAACGCTCGTCGCCGCCATCCATGCCCTGAACCTGCTGGCGGGCACCCCTTTCCTCGACCTGCCCACCCTGTTCGATGGCATCCAGACCACCCCCGGCGCCTATGTCTGGCTCTATGCGATGCTGTTTTCGACCATCCTGCCCACGGCGCTGCATGCCCTGCTCAGCCTGCTCGGGCTGCAAGGCATCTGGCCGCGCGCGCCCCGCCGGCATGTGGCGCAGTGGGTCGAGGATGCTCCGGCCTCCGCGCTCCATGCGCTGCGCGCAAGCCTTGCACTGGGCCTGATCTGGACAATTCCCCTCGCGGTGCTGGGCGCCCTGACCTGGGCGCTGTGCTGCGTTGGCGGCCCTGTTATCCTCACGCTACTGGCGCAGTATCTCGATTTTTTGATCTGGATTGCCACCCATCCGGTAGGCGTTTTGTGACCCATTCGAGCACGTTCCAGTTCGAATGACAGCATTTCACTGGTTGCGCATGCGACACATAGTCATGTCTGAATTATTAAATATCTGTGAGACTCTCCGCCCGCCGGACTGATCCGGCGCAGTTAAACGAGGAGAGTCTTCATGACCCATAGTATCCGCCTCACGGCAGCCGCCGCCCTTCTGGCCCTTGCCACCCCGGCCCTTGCCGACAGCCCCGAGTCGCTCGTGACTGTCGTGACATCCGAGAACGCGCAAACCCAGCTCATGGCGATGGTCCTGACCACGCAGGCCGTCGAACAGGGCGCGGATGCGCGCATCCTGCTCTGCGGTCCGGGCGGCGATCTTGCCCTGAGCGATGCGCCCGACACGGCAACCGCCCCTCAGCCCCCGCAAGACGCCAGCCCCCAGGGCATGCTGCAAATGCTGATGGATCGGGGCGTCACAGTCGAGGTCTGCGCCATCTATCTGCCCGGCCTTGGCGCGGATGACTCCGTGCTGATCGAAGGTGTCGGCGTGGCCCAGCCCCCTGCCATGGCGGGCGCGATGATGGACATGGATGCCCGCGTCTGGTCCTTCTGACCCCGCGCTTTCATCTTTGCACAACTATCCTCGGGGGGGTCGGCAGTGTGCGCCATTGGGTCAAGAACAATGGCGACGGACCGCAGGCCCAGGCGGGGGCGTGAGCGCCCCCTTTACCCCTCGCGGCTTGGACAGTCGCGGCGCACTTCGCGCGTTCGCAGCCCTGTTTCCACCAGCATGCAGCGATCGCGCGCCTCGTAGTAGTAGCCGCGCGCATACCACATCACGGCGCGGTCGATATCTCCATCCGCGACCTTCCATGCCCCGCGCAGATAGCGCCCGGCATAGGTCAGGTTCACCTCGGGGTCGAGCAAGTCCTCGGGCGTGCCGCGAAAGCCCATCTGCCGCGCTGTCTGGGGCAGAATCTGCATCAGCCCCCAATAGGGACCATTGCGCGCGCGGGGCCGGTAATCGCTTTCGCGCTGAATGACGCGGTGCAACAGCGCCTCGGGCAGATCGTGCTTGGCCGAAAATGCCTGCACCATGCGCCGCATCTCGGGCGTTTCGCCGGGGTAGAGCGAGGTTTGCGGCGCGGGCGCGCGGCTGACATCGGGGCCGCGTTCACCGCAGGCCAGAAGCGTCAGACACAGCAGTGGCGCAAGACACAGTCGGATCATGGCTTATCCTTTCGCGCGAGCAGGATCGCGCACACCGATTTCATCAAGAATGGCGTCCATTGGGTTGATATCAGGCGTATTTTCGGCCTTGAGCTGGTCGAAGCGCACGCGCAGGCGGGCTTTCTCGGCGCCCTTGCAATCGTTCCAGGGCCGGCCCTGCAGCCCCATCTCGATAACGTAATAGGCAATGAAATGCGGGCGATGGCCATTGCGCAACAGGCGCGCATAGGCGGTATCCGTGCCCAGATCGCGCAGGTCTTCGGCGTTTGTAATGCCAACCTCGGCAAAGGCCCGCTCCATCGCGGGGCCCAGGTTTCGGATCGAACGCAGAGGTGTCGGCATCGGCACGCGGGGGGCTAACGCCCGTTTGCGCCGGGCCTGTCACTGCTACTGTGCCGGGGCGGTTGCGCCCAGTTGTTTCTGGTGCTCTACGACACCATTCGGCGAGATTTTGCCTACAAGATGCCTTGGGGTCAGATCAACGCCCAGTCGGTAAAGCGCGTCTGCGCTGTGCGCGCGGCGGCATGGCGCGGATGGCCGGGGCGCAAATCGGCGCTCAGGGCCGGTTGCGCACCGGGGCGACGGTAAAGGGCGCGCGGCGGGGGCGCCTGCTGGGGGGTCTGTGGCATGACATCAACTCCTCATATGACGGTGGAGTCTCAGCAGGCCACAGGATCATGGCCGCAATTCGGCGCGCCCGTGACGCCCCTCAGACCAGCGCACCCTCGGCGGTGATGCGGGTGCGCCCGCCCAGATAGGGGTGCAATGCGGCGGGCAGATCCACGCTGCCATCGGCCTGCTGCCCGTTTTCCAGCACTGCGATCAGCGCGCGCCCCACGGCCAGCCCCGAGCCGTTCAGCGTATGCACGAATTCGGGCTTGGCGCCTGCCTCGCGCCGGAACCGCGCCGTCATGCGCCGCGCCTGAAAATCCCCGCAGACCGACACGGAAGAGATTTCGCGATACCGCCCCTGCCCCGGCAGCCAGACCTCGATATCATGGGTTTTCTGCGCCCCGAACCCCATATCGCCCGTGCACAGAACCATGGTGCGATAGGGCAGATCCAGCCGCTCCAGCACAGCCTGGGCGCAGCGGGTCATGCGCGCATGTTCGGCCAGACTGTCCTCGGGGCGGGTGATGGCGACCATCTCGACCTTTTCGAACTGGTGCTGACGCAGCATGCCGGTCGTGTCCTTGCCTGCGCTGCCCGCCTCGGACCGGAAACACAGCGTATGCGCGGTAAAGCGCAGCGGCAGCGCGGCCCCGTCGGCAATCTCGCCCGCGACGAAATTGGTCATCGTCACTTCCGAGGTCGGGATCAGCCACCAGCCATTGGTCGTCTGATAGCTGTCCTCGGCGAATTTGGGCAATTGCCCGGTGCCATACATGGCCGCATCGCGCACCAGAACAGGGCTGTTGACCTCGGTCATGCCATGTTCCTCGACATGCAGATCAATCATGAACTGCGCGAGCGCCCGGTGCAGCCGCGCCACCGCCCCGCGCAGCACCACGAAACGCGACCCCGAGAGCTTGCCGGCCGTGGCAAAATCCATGCCCGGCGTGACGCCCGCAATCTCGAAATGCTCGACCGGGTCGAACTCGAAATTGCGCGGGGTGCCCCAGCGGTCCAGCTCGACATTATCGGCCTCATCGGCGCCCTCGGGCACCTCATCCAGCGGCAGGTTGGGCAGCCCGTCCAGCATCGCGGTCAGCTCGGTATCAGCGTCGCGCGCCTCTTCCTCCAGCTGCGCGATCCGGGCCTTCTTTTCGGCCACCAGCGCGCGCAGACGGTCGAACTCGGCCTCATCCCCGCGCGCCTTGGCGGCACCCACTTCTTTCGACGCGGCATTCTGCGCCGCCCTGGCAGTCTCTGCCTCGGCAATGGCGGCGCGGCGGGCCGCGTCGCGGGCCAGAATCGCATCCGACTGTGCGGCCAGCCCCCGCCGGGACAGCGCCGCGTCAAAGGCGGCCGGGTTCTCGCGGATGGCGCGGATATCGTGCATGGTCCCTCTCGTCATGGCTGGGCTGGCCTGCGTTATGCCCCATGACGCGCGCGGGGAAAAGGGGCGCCCGACGTCACGTCACCCGCGCGCGGCCACCAAAGCGCAGATTGACCACAGGGGGGTGACCTCGCTAGAGTGTGATCGCAAGGATGCCAGACACAGGAGCTGCCCCTAATGGATGGCAATTCGCCCGCGCCAGGCGCGCGCGTCCGCCCCCGCAAGCCTGCGGGCCTGTTCGACACCCCCGTTTTCACAGACCCGACCGCCCGCGCGCTGGCGCATGTGGGCGTGATCGATGTGGGGTCAAACTCGGTCCGGCTGGTCGTGTTTGACGGGGCCGCGCGCAGCCCGGCCTATTTCTTCAACGAAAAGGTGCTTTGCGGGCTGGGACGCGGGCTGGCCGAAACCGGACGGCTGAACCCCGAAGGGCGCGAACGCGCGATGGCCACGCTGAAACGCTTTGCGCTGCTCGCGCGCGGGATGCGGCTGACAAACCTGACCATGGTCGCCACCGCCGCCATGCGAGAGGCCGAGGACGGCCCCGAATTCCGCACCCAGATCGAAGCCGTGACCGGCCTGCGCATGCGCGTGATCGACGGCCCGGAAGAGGCGCGGCTGTCCGCGCAGGGCGTGCTGACCGGCTGGCCAGAGGCGACGGGCCTTGTCTGCGACATTGGCGGCAACAGCATGGAACTGGCCGTGATCGGCGGGCGCGAGGTGCGCGCAGCGGTCACCTCGGCGCTGGGTCCGTTCCGGCTGCAACAGGTGGGCGGCGGCAAGAAGGGGCTGCGCGCCCATATCGGCGATATCCTGAATGGGCTGCGCGATGAGGTCGGCAGCCATCACGACGCGCTTTATCTGGTGGGCGGCTCGTGGCGCGCCATCGCCCGGCTGGATATGGAACGCCGGGGCTACCCCCTGAAAGTTCTGCATGAATATGCCATGACGCCCAAGACCATCCGCAAGACGATCGACTGGATCGCCACGCAGGGCGAAAGCGATCTGCGCCGCATGAGCGGGATTTCCGCAGAACGCATGAGCCTTGTGCCGCTGGCCTGCCAGGTGCTGCGCCAGCTTGTGCATGTCTTCGGGCCGCGCAATGTCTACATCTCCAGCTACGGGATCCGCGAAGGGATCCTTTATGAACAGATGCCCGATGCCCTGCGCGCGCGTGATCCGCTGATCGAGGCGTGCCATTTCATGGAGCATGCCAGCGCCCGCCTGCCGGGCTTTGGCAAGAAGCTCTACAATTTCCTGCTGCCCTTGTATCGTAACCGCCCGCCCGAGCGGCTGCGGCTGATCCGGGCGGCCTGTCTGTTGCATGACGTGAACTGGCGCGCGCATCCCGATTACCGCGCGGATGCCTGTTTCGACACCACGACCCGCGCCAATCTGGGCGGGCTGGACCATATGGGGCGCGTCTATCTGGGGATCGCGCTGATGTATCGCTACAAGACCAGCGGCATGCGCCCGCGCATCAAGGAGATCGCGGGTCTGTTGTCAGACAAGGATCTGGCCGAGGCCAAGATGCTGGGCCGCGCGCTGCGCTTCGGGGCGATGTTTTCGATGGACGGGCCGGAGAATGCGGGCGAGTTGCGCTATTTCCCCAAAAAGGGCGTGCTGGAGCTGATCCTGGAACGTGAGACACAGGCGCTGTTCGGGGATGTGGCCGCGCAGCGCTTTGCGGCGCTGGCCAATCAGATGGGGGCGAGCGCGAAAACGCGGGTGCGCCGCGCTCACAATTCGAACGGGACAGCGGGCGCGGGGTCTGACGATTCGGGCGTATCCTCGGGGGCGTCCGGATCATCGTCATCAGACTGACGGCGGCGAATCAGGATATCGCCATTGGGCAGGATCTCGGGCGGATGATAGCGCGTCATGTCGCGCATCTGGTCCAGCAACCGCTCCAGTTCCGGCTCCATATCCTGTAGCCCGCGGTCCAGGTCGCGCATGAACCCGCGCAGCATCCCCTCGAACATCTCAAGCAGGGGCGCCTCTTCGGTTTCGGGCCGATCCGGCACGACCTCCTCCTGTGCCTGCACCCCGGCAGGCAGGGCAAGGGCCGCGCAAAGCGCATATGTGATCAGCCGTGGCATGGGAGGACATATAGGCACATAGCACGCCCCCAGCCAGCAATCCCGCGCGCACATCTGCGCGAGAACGGCAGCAGGCCCGCCCCCGCCAGGGGGCAAGCGCCCGCGAGGCGTGCAAGGGCGGGCGGGTGGGCACCCCGAGCGGGCGCTTTCTCACCCCGTCACCTCTCGCGCTGCGTCAGCGCGGCACACCCAGCAGATCGGGCAGATGGCCGATATCAGGCAAGACGATATCGGCATGAGGCGCCAGCACCTCGGGCGCGGCCATCCCGGTCAGCACACCCACGGTCGCCATGCCCGCCGCGCGCCCCGCGATCAGGTCATGCGTGCTATCGCCCACCATCACCACCTCGGCCGGGGCATGGCCTGTCGCGGTGGCAAAGGCCAGCAGCATGTCAGGCGCGGGCTTGGGCGTATACCCGCTGTCACACCCCAGAATCACCCGGAAATGCTGCGCAATCCCGGCATCCTGCAGATGACGATGTGCCTCACGCTCATCGGCATTCGTGGCCACGCCCAGTACCAGCGGGCGCGCGGCCAGCAGGCTCAGCAGCGGCCCCAGCGGCACCGCAGGTTGCATCCGCGCCTGCGCCGAGGCACGCGACAGATACTCCGTCACCTCTTCGCGGGGCATGGAGACATGGGCCGCGATCAGGGCCGATGTCTCGTCCAGCGTGCCTGCGATCACGGGCGAATCCGGGGCAAAGCCCCGGCCACCCGGATCAAAGCGCAGAGCCTCGGCCAGCCGCGCCTTGCGCGCGGGCTCGCCCTGCGACAGCGCCTCCAGCATCCGCGCGGCCCAGTCGGTCCAGCTTGCGGCGAAATCGAACAAGGTGCCGTCCTTGTCGAACAGGACAGCGCGGATCCGGTCAAACGCCATGGGCGGCACTTTCGGCACGGGTCAGTAAACCATCGGGATGGCGCGGTGCAACTGGTCGATATCGGCCTTCGCCTCATCCGTCAGGTCCACCCCGACACCGCCCAGCAGATGCGCCAGTTGCCCGGATGTCGTCGCGCCGATGATGGGCAGGGTCGGCACCGGGCGCGACAGCGTCCACTGCACCGCCATATGCACCGGATCAAGCCCGTGTTGCTGCGCAATACCCAGATAGCCCGATACCGCTTCGAACACGCGGCCCGTGATCCGCCCGCCCAGATCGCTGTTGCGCGCGCGCCGCGAGTCCTCGGGCGTGACATTGCCCGCGTATTTTCCGGTCAGCAGCCCGGCGGCCAGCGGCGAATACGCCAGAAGCGGGACCTGCTCGTTCCAGCAGGCCTCGGCCAGATCCGTGTCGAAATAGCGACACAGCAACGAATATTCGTTCTGGATACTCAGCACGCGCGGCAGCCCCAGCGACTCTGCCAGTTGCAGCCAGAGCCCCAGCCCCCAGGCCGTTTCATTCGACAGCGCGATATGGCGGATCTTGCCTGCGGCGATCAATTCCTGCGCAAGGGTCAGGATCTCGGTCATATGGGCGACCGTTTCGGCCCGGTCCTGCCCGGTCGGGTCAAACCCCCAGAGCTGGCGGAAATGATAGGACCCGCGATTGGGCCAGTGCAACTGATAGATGTCGATGCACTCCACCTGCATCCGCCTGAGCGAGGCATCGACCGCCGCGCGCATCCTGTCGGCCGTGATCGGGGCACGGTCCCTGATCGCGACCGACCCCTTGCCCGTGATCTTGGTCGCCACAATCAGATCCTGCGGCTTGCGGTCCGCAATCCAGCGCCCGACAATCGCCTCGGTGTCGCCCGCGGTGTCCATCGTCACCGGGTTGACCGGATACATCTCTGCCGCGTCCAGAAAGTTGATCCCGGCCTCCATCGCCATGTCCAGCTGACGGTGGGCATCGGCCTCATCCGTCTGCGAGCCATAGGTCATCGTGCCCAGACAATATTCCGATACGGTCAGATCCGATTGCCCCAGCCTGATTTTGCGCATGGTCCCTGCTTCCCTGTCAGCCCCTGTGTTGCAGCGCAATGTAACGGTTCAGGCGGCAGGGGAAAGCCCCGATCTCAGCCGCAATAGACGCGGGTGACGATCTCTTCATCGTCATATTCGATATTCAGGCGGTCCTCGCGGAAATCCATGGTGACGGCCATTCCGGGGCCGATGATACGATGCCCTTGCGGCAGGCTGTCACGGTCGATCTGGTCCACGGGCTGGCCGACATGGTGTTGAAGCGCGTCCGCCGGGCAGCTTGGCGCGGCGGCCTCTTCTTGCATGCAGGCGGCCAGAACAACGAGGGCGCAGGTAAGCGGTATGGCGCGGATCATGGCGAAACCTCCTGATATATGTGTTGGAACGGGGGGAAGCTCAACGCAACATGGGCCAAATGTCCAGAGTTTGCGGACGCCCACAGCGGAAAGCTGCTTGCACGGACAGGAACATAATGCGAACATGCAGCCATGACCCTTGTCTTTCCGCTGCCGCATCACCTGGCCGATCAGGACCCGCTGCCTGCCAGTGGCACACCGGTCGAAGCGCTGCTGCGCCTGCGTCCGGGCCGCGCGCATGAAATCTGCGGTCCGGCGCGGCGCTTGCTGGCGGTCTGGGTCATGGCGCAACTGCCCGCCGGGGCACCGGTCATCTGGATTGCTCCGCGCTGGGGGGTGGACAGGCTGTATCCGCCGGGGCTGCGCGACTGGGCCAGCCCCGAAGGGCTGATCCATGTCGCCGCTGCGCGTGACAGCGACGCGCTCGCCTGCAGTGAGGAGGCGCTGCGCGCGGGCGCAGTGCCGCTGGTGGTGGTGGAACTGCCCCAGCCGCCCGCGCTGACCCCGCTGCGCCGCCTGCATCTGGCCGCCGAAACCGGGCTGGACCGGCGGCGCAGCGCCGGGCGCGCGGCGCAATTGCATGCGCTGGTCCTGACCCCGGACAAGGGCGGCACCCCCGGCGTCGAAAGCCGCTGGCATCTGGCCGCCTGCCCCGCGCGCGAGGCCCCGCATTACGCGCCCGTGCAATCGGCCTGGCACCTGCAGCGCCTACGCGCGCGCATGGCCCCCCCGGCCGCCTGGCATATCGATGCGCGCGGACAGGCCCATCCGCTGGCATCGGAACCGGACATGCCCAAAAATCGCGCAACGCCCTGACACCACCGGCAAAGGAGTCGCCAAGACCGGAAGATTGCGCTATCCCGACCCGACAGAGATATGCCTTTCACCCTTTGCCGGAGCCTGCACGCGTGCAACATGATCTGCTGATTATCGGGTCGGGACCTGCGGGGTCTGCCGCGGCGGTCATTGCCGCGCAGGCCGGTCTGCGGGTCGCGCTGATCGACAAATCCACCTTTCCGCGCGACAAGCTGTGCGGCGGCGGCATCACCGGGCGCTCGGCGCGCTACCTGTCCGAGATCTTCGGCGCACCGGCCAGTGACGGGCTGTTCCTGCCCAGCCACCAGTTCCGCCTGACCTATGCCGGGCGCCGGATCGGCGGGCAGGAGGATGCGCCAACGCTCTACATGACCATGCGCCGCGCCTATGACGCCATGCTGCACGACCGCGCCCGAGAGGCCGGGGCCGAGGTGTTTGCCCCCGTGCGCATCACCGATATCGACACGACGGCCCCTGCGGTCACGCTGGCCGATGGGCGCGTGCTGCGCGGCAGCCTGCTGATCGGTGCGGACGGGGCCAACAGCGCCACCGCGCGCGCAGTGTTCGGGCGCGCCTTTGACCCCAATGAAATCGGCTTCGGGCTGGAGGTCGAGCTGGATCGCGACCTGACCGCCGACAACACGACCGAGATCGATCTGGGCGCGGCCACATGGGGCTATGGCTGGGTCTTTCCCAAGAATGATTCGATCACGCTGGGTGTGGGGGGCATCCATGTGCGCAACCCGGACATGAAAGCGCATTTTCGCAACTATCTGGCGATCCATGCGCCGCATCTGGCGGATAATGCAAAGATCAAATGCAAGGGCGCGTTTCTGCCCTTCGGCGATTTCCGCAAGGTCGCGGGGCGCGGGCCGGTGCTGCTGGCGGGCGATGCCGCCGGTCTGGTCGATCCGATCACAGGCGAAGGGATCGCCTGGGCCATGCGTTCTGGCCAGTTCGCGGGTGAGGCCGCGGTTGAGGCACTGGCCAGCGGCCAACCCGACACGGCACTTGCCGCCTATCAGCGCCGCCTGTCCTATATCCACCGCGAAATCACCGCCGCGCGGCGCATCCGGTCCATGATCTATGCCGGGCCGATCCGGACCTATTTTCCCCGCGCGGTCGAACGCAACCCATCCATGAGCCGCACCTATCTGCGCCTGCTGGCGGGCGAAATGGATTATGCCGATCTGGGCCCCAAGGTTCTGTTCCGTCTGGCGCGGCGTCTGGGCGGGTCGGTCTTTCGTCGCGCGGCGTAACACTGTGCGCAGGGGCTTTCCCGCGCCCCATGGGCAGAGTATATGCCGCGCATGAGCACCAATCCCCCTGACCTGCGCCCCGATATCGCGCCCCGCGCCCGCCTTGGCGATGCCCCCCGCCCCGGCCAGCCCACCATCGGCATGGTCAGCCTTGGCTGCCCCAAGGCGCTGGTGGACAGTGAACGCATCCTGACCCGGCTGCGCGCCGAAGGCTATGGCATCAGCCCCGATTACGCGGGCGCCGACGCCGTGATCGTCAATACATGCGGTTTTCTGGACAGCGCCAAGGCCGAAAGCCTGGACGCGATCGGCGAGGCGCTGTCGGAACATGGCCGCGTCATCGTCACAGGCTGTCTGGGGGCCGAGCCCGAGTATATCACCGGCGCGCACCCGCGCGTGCTGGCCGTGACTGGCCCGCACCAGTATGAACAGGTGCTCGATGCCGTCCATGCCGCTGTGCCGCCCGCGCCCGACCCGTTCATCGACCTGCTGCCCGCGCGGGGCGTCAGCCTGACCCCGCGCCACTACAGTTACCTAAAGATTTCAGAAGGTTGCAACCACAAGTGCAAGTTCTGCATCATCCCCGACATGCGTGGGCGGCTGGTGTCGCGCCCCGCCCATGCGGTGCTGCGCGAGGCGGAAAAGCTGGTCGCGGCCGGGGTGAAGGAACTGCTGGTCATCAGCCAGGACACCTCGGCCTATGGGGTGGATGTCAGGCATGCCGAAACCGGCGGACACCGCGCCCATATCACCGATCTGGCGCGGGATCTGGGCAGTCTGGGCGGATGGGTGCGGCTGCATTACATCTACCCCTACCCCCATGTGCGCGATCTGATCCCGCTGATGGCCGACGGGCTGGTGCTGCCCTATCTGGACATTCCGTTCCAGCACTCCCACCCTGATGTGCTGCGCCGCATGGCGCGGCCCGCCGCCGGGGAAAAGACGCTGGACCGGATCGCGGAATGGCGTGCCATCTGCCCCGAGATCACGCTGCGCTCGACCTTCATTGTCGGCTATCCGGGCGAGACTGAAGCCGAATTCCAGCATCTGCTGGACTGGCTGGACCAAGCGCAATTGGACCGTGTGGGCTGTTTTCAATACGAAAACGTGGCGGGCGCACGTTCGAACGCACTGCCGGACCATGTGCCGGACGAGGTCAAGGCAGAACGCTGGGCGCGGTTCATGGAAAAGGCGCAGGCGATATCGGCGGCGAAACTGGCGGCCAAGGTCGGGACGCGGATGGATGTCATCGTGGACGAGATCGACGCCGACGGCATCGCCACCTGCCGCACCAAAGCCGACGCGCCCGAAATCGACGGCAATCTGTTCATTGATGAGGGGACAGACGCGCTGTCTGTCGGCGATATCGTGACGGTCGAGGTGGATGAGGCCAGCGACTATGATCTGTGGGGCCAGATTACACCTTAAGCCTTCCCCTTGGCGCGGTCGCATGATACAGGCTGCGCGGCTTGGGCGCACCGCCCGAACAGGATAATCCGGAGACATCAAAATGGCCATCGAGCGCACGCTTTCCATCATCAAACCCGACGCGACCAACCGCAACCTGACCGGCAAGATCAATGCCAAGTTCGAGGAAGCGGGCCTGCGCATTGTCGCGCAGAAGCGCATCCATCTGACCAAGGCGCAGGCCGGCAAGTTCTACGAGGTCCATGCCGAACGCCCCTTCTATGACGAATTGT
>REDZ01000069.1 GCA_007695345.1 Paracoccaceae bacterium
ACGCCGCTGGTGGTGCCGTTCCAGGTAAAGACCACATCGCTGTCATAATCGATGCCGGCCATATCGACGATCCGGCCATAATCGGCGGTCCGCACATCGGCGTCCAGTTACAGTTGCTTGACGGCATCAGTGACCCAGCCCGCGCCAAAGCTTTCCCATGCGACCATTGTCACCGGCCGCGCGCCCAGAAGCGACCACATCGCCATCTCTACCGCGCCGGTATCCGAGGCTGGCACGATCCCGATGCGGTAATCGTCGGGCACGCCAAGGATCTCGCGCGTGCCATCAATGGCCGCTTTCAGCTTGGCCTTGCCCACAGCCGCGCGGTGCGACCGGCCCAGCGGCGCGTCGGCCAGTTTGTCGAGCGAGAATGTGGGGATCTTGGCGCAGGGGCCAGAAGAAAAGCGCGGATTGACCGGGCGCGTGGCCGGTTTTTCAGTCTTGGTCATGGTATCCTTCCAGATATATGCCCTTCGTTGGGGAAGGGTGTCCCACGGACGCGCATACGACCGGATCGAGGCTGGTGCAAGCATGATTTTTGTCCTAGAGCGCCGCTTGACCGCGCAAAAACGACGCAGCCAAGGACCACAGCCCATGTATGTCGCCACCCTGATCGTGAATCCCGCCACACCCGTTCTGGAGCAACCCGTGATCGCGGCGCTGCGCAATGCCTGGGGCGGGGGGGATGCGCGCTGGCTCAATCCCGGCATAGCCGCCGAATTCGAGATCCCCGCCATTCCCGACACGCAATGGCAGGTCTGGGCGGATCTGCAGGCGCAAGGCATCGATCTGGCCGTGCAACCGGCGGAGAACCGGCGCAAGCGCATGTTGCTGGCCGATATGGACAGCACCATGA
Organism: Paracoccaceae bacterium; assembly: GCA_007695345.1. Classification (GTDB taxonomy): domain Bacteria; phylum Pseudomonadota; class Alphaproteobacteria; order Rhodobacterales; family Rhodobacteraceae; genus Roseinatronobacter. The sequence continues at coordinate 857 of REDZ01000069.1, forward strand.
TCGCGCAGGAATGCATAGACGAGCTGGCCGATGAGGCCGGGGTCGGTGCCCATGTTGCCGCCATCACCACGCGCGCCATGAATGGCGAGCTGGAGTTCGAGGATGCGTTGCGCGAACGTGTCGCATGCCTCAGGGGCTTGCCGGAGGGCACCATTGCCCGCGTGCTGGAGCGTCGCATCACATTCACCCCTGGCGGGCGAGACCTGGTTGCCACCATGCGCGCGCACGGGGCCTATGCCGCGCTGGTCTCGGGCGGGTTCACGGCCTTTACCGGCCATGTCGCGGACCATCTGGGCTTTGACGAACATCGCGCCAATCTGCTGGGCATCGCGGACGGCCATCTGACCGGAACCGTGGCCGACCCCATTCTGGGGCGCGAGGCCAAGGTCACCGCGCTCGATGAGATCACGAAGCGGCTGGGGATAGGGGCCGCTGATGTGATGGCCGTGGGCGATGGGGCGAATGATCTGGGTATGCTGGGCCGCGCCGGGTCCGGTGTCGCGCTGCACGCCAAGCCCGTTGTCGCCGCGCAATGCGCGCTGCGGATCAATCATGGCGATCTGAGCGCGCTTTTGTATCTGCAAGGCTATCATCGCGACGAATTCGCGGCGGTTTCCTGAACATGTGACATATTTCTGCGCCTGCCCCGTGGCGGGGGCGCGTCACTTGTGCCATCATCCGTCAGATGCTGCGTCAGTCACAGGGGATAGACATGCCGATCCGAAACCGATTTGCCGAATTGCTGCCAGAGATCACGGCCTGGCGGCAGGATTTCCACAGCCATCCCGAATTGTTGTTCGACTGCCACCGCACCGCCGGGATCGTGGCCGAGAAGCTGCGCGAATTCGGCTGCGATGAGGTCGTCGAAGGGATCGGGCGCACAGGCGTCGTGGGGGTGATCCGGGGCAAGGCCACGGCGTCCGGTCGGGTTGTCGGGCTGCGCGCCGATATGGACGCGCTGCCGATTCATGAGGCGACGGGCCTCGATTATGCCTCGAAAGAAGCGGGCAAGATGCATGCCTGCGGTCATGACGGGCATACCGCGATGCTGATGGGGGCCGCCAAATATCTGGCCGAAACGCGCAATTTCGATGGCACGGTGGTCGTGATCTTCCAGCCCGCCGAAGAAGGTGGCGGCGGCGGCGACGAGATGTGCCGCGACGGCATGATGGAACGGTTCGGCATTCACGAAGTCTATGGCATGCATAACTGGCCCGGCAATCCGCTTGGGCATTTCGCAATCCGGCCCGGTGCCTTCTTTGCGGCGACCGACCAGTTCGAGATCAAGCTGGAGGGCAAGGGCGGCCATGCCGCCAAACCCCATCAGACAATCGATACGACTGTTGTCGCCGCGCATCTGGTCGTTGCGATGCAGACAATCGTCAGCCGCAATGTCGATCCGACGAAAGAGGCGGTCGTCTCGGTCACTTCTTTCGTGACCGAATCACAGGCCTTCAACGTGATCCCGCAGCATGTGACGCTGCGCGGCACAGTCCGCACGCTGGATCCGGAGGTGCGTGACCTGACAGAGACGCGGATCAAGGCGCTGGCCGAACAGATGCCCGCGGCTTTCGGGGCGCAGGCGCATGTGGATTACCGGCGCGGCTATCCGGTCATGGTCAATTCCGAAACCGAGACGGACCACGCAGCCGCGGCCGCACGTGCTGTGTCCGGCGATTGCGCGACAGCGCCGCTGGTCATGGGCGGCGAGGATTTCGCCTATATGCTGGAGGAACGGCCCGGCGCCTATATCCTTATGGGCAATGGCGACAGCGCCGATGTGCACCACCCGCAATACAATTTCAATGACGCGGCCATCCCCGCCGGGTGCAGTTTCTGGGTCGAACTGGCCGAACAGCGGCTGCCTGCGGCCTGACTGCCGCGCGTGTCCATGGACGAAAGCCCCGGCAGGTGCCGGGGCTTTCTTGGTGTTCAAAGGCTGTCGCCTGCGATCAGCGGCAGGGTGCCTCGTAATAGGTGCCGTCGCCACGCGCATAGGCGCATTGACCGGTCTGGGTATTGCGCGCCAGCAGGCTGCCTGCGGTCGCACCGGCGACGGTGCCAATGATCGTCCAGTTGGTGTTCGCGCCCAGCAGATTGGACACGGCCAGCCCGGCCCCGGCCCCGGCAGCGCCACCAACGATGGTGCGCTCCGTGTCGGTCATTTGGCAGCCGGACACGGCCAGGACGGCAGCAAGGATTGCAGCAGGTACCAGTTTTGTCATGATTTTCCCCTCGTATAACGTGTTGACCAAGGCAGCGTAGCAGATTTTTCCGCTGTGTCATCACCCCTGCCCGCGAATCGGCGATCATTGGATCACACCCCCGCAAGACGGACGGGGGCAGGGCAGCACGCCGGCTGCGTGTGCGCAGTTTACGCGGCAGGCGTCAGGTCCAGGCTCAGCGCGCCAGGATCTCGTCTCAGTGCAGCCGCTGTGTTCTGCGCGCTCAATTCCTCGGCGGCCAGCGCAAACTGAACGCGGGCAGACGTGACATCCGCCGCCACCGGATTGCCCGTCAGAAGCATGTCCCAGAGCGTGTCATCAATCGCGACCCTCTCGGCCCTGGCTGTCAGCACGACCCTGTTTTCCCGCGCTTCGATCCGCACCTCGCCACCCCAGGGCAGGGCGGTTTCCATGCACAGGACCAGCAGGAAAAGCAGTTTCGCCTCTCGGCGGGTTACGCTGTCGCCTGCGTGCCAACTATATTGCAGCCGGCCCAGCCGGGACATCGCCTCCAGCATCGAAGCGATTTCACCCGCGCCGATCTGGGCGACATTATCGGCCACGCCAAAAGCCAGACGATACAGCCGCAGCCGCGTATTCGCATGGACGACGCTTTCCGCGATCAGAGCCATCTCCGGTCTTTGCTGATCCTGGGACAGTTCCAGCAATTCCAGCCCGTTACTGATCGCCCCCACCGGGCTGACCAGATCATGACAGATGCGCGAGGCGACCTTGGCCGCAAGGCTGTCATCTGCGATTGGGCTTTGCGCTTCAGGTGTGGTGCCTGTATGGATCATGGAATGAGCCATCTCATTCTCGCTCCTGGAATGTTCGTTCGCCATCCCGATCACCCCGAATGGGGGGCGGGACAGGTGCAATCGCGGATCGATGATCGCGTGACGGTTAATTTTGCAGATGCGGGTAAAATGGTCATTAATGCCTCGAAAATTCAATTGATCCTGATCACAGATACTCCTACTCCCGAACACCCTTCACAACCATAGGATGTCACAGCTTATAGGCTCGTTCAAGCTTGGATCAGGGAACGCGTTGAATTGTCACGAAAAGCAGAGAGTTATGTAGCAAAGCCGCGCAATCCCTCCGTGACAGCGCCGGCCAGTTCCCTGCATGTCCGGCTGGCGCGTGATGACCGCGATCTGCGCGCTGCGCAGGCCCTGCGCTACCGTGTCTTTATCGAGGAGCTGGGCGGATCGGGACCAATGGTCGATCATGATGCGCGGCTGGAGCGTGATGCCTTCGACCCATATTTCGATCATCTGCTGTTGGTGGATTCGTGGCGTGATCCCGATGCGGGCGATCATGTCGTGGGTGCGTGTCGCTTGCTGCCTGACACGCGATTGGCAGAGGCCGGGCAATTCTATTGTGATGATGAATTCGATCTGACCGCCTTGCGCCGCTCGGGGCGGCGATTGTTGGAAATGGGCAGGTCTTGTGTCGATCCTGCGCATCGTGGCGGGTTTGGAATGTTGCAAATCTGGCAGGGACTGGCGGAATACGCCCTCGCGCGCGAGGTCGATATCCTGTTCGGTGCCGCCAGTTTTCACAGCCCCGACCCGCGCGACTGGGCCCAGCCGCTGGGCTGGCTGCACCACCACCATCTGGCCCCCGAGGGGTTGCGCACATGCGCCCGGCAGGCACCGCAGCCCGCGGTTCTGCCCGGCGATGCGTTGGACCGCAAGCAGGCGTTGATGGCGATGCCTTCGCTGATCAAGGCCTATCTGCGTCTGGGTGGCATGGTGGGGCAGGGCGTGTTCGTCGATCACGCGTTCTGCACGACTGATATCTGCATCATCCTCGATACCGCGGCGCTGTCGCGCGGCGCGCGTGCCCTCGCGCAGCGGGCGGAGCAGGCGCGGTGACATGGCAGTCAGACGCGCCGCCCCCGCAGGTGGCGATCCCGCGGCGGGCATGGCCGCGCATAATGCTGCGCGGGCTGGTGATGGTAGTGGTCTTTGCATCGGGGCTTGTGGTGCACGCTCTGGCACGGCTGATCGAGCGTCCGCTGGCAGGCGCCCGGCGTCCGGTCAGTGGACGGGTGGTGCAAGCGGTCTGCCGTGCAGTGCTGGCAGTGCTGGGCCTGCGGCTGCGGGTCCATGGGCAACCGATGCCTGGTGCGGGCGCACTCGTCGCCAATCATGGCTCTTGGCTGGATATTCTGGCGCTGCACGCTGTCACGCCAGTGACATTCGTGTCCAAGGCCGAAGTCGCCGGTTGGCCCGGCATCGGGGTGTTGGCGCGGGTGACGGGCACGTTGTTCATCCGCCGCGACCGGCGCGAGGCGCGCGCGCAAGCCACGCTGTTCGCCGCGCGGCTGGAGGCCGGGCAGCGGCTGCTGTTCTTTCCCGAGGGCACCAGTTCCGACGGGTTACAGGTGCTGCCCTTCAAGCCTGCTTTGTTCGAGGCCCTTCTGGCCCCGGCCCTGCGCGCACGGCTGTGCCTGCAGCCGGTCAGCCTGTCCTACCATGCGCCTGATGGCGCTGACCGGCGGTTTTATGGCTGGTGGGGCGATATGGGCTTTGGCCCCCATGCGCTGCAGGTTCTGGCACAGCGCCCGCAGGGTCAGGTCACGCTGCGTTTTCACCCGCCCCTTGCCGTTGCTGACCAGACTGACCGCAAGGCGCTGGCGGCAACGGCCGAAGCCGCCGTGCGCGCAGGTATCTGTCGGGCAGATACCTGATCCGAGGCGCTGTTCACGGTTCGGGTTGCATGAGGTGTGATGTCCGGCGCTTCCCGCGTCCTGGACAAGCTGTTCTGAAAACCGGCCCGCAGGCGCGAGGGCCGAATGGACCTTGCTGATGATGATCGGTGGGTGCTCTCGAGCAATGGCGCCGCCGTGTTCGGGCGTCAGGGGGCTGGCGCACAGATTGATCGCGGCCCAGCCCGCAAGCGGCGCGCCGACGCAGGCACAATTGCGCAGATTCGCCAATGGTTTCCTGGCCAAGGCACTGCGCCGCCCCGTCCATATATGGGGGAAACGCCCCGTTATCACACAGGCGTGATCGCACGGTGCGAATTGGCTTCCGGGTGGCGGTTGCGCGGTGGGATGCGGGTCCATAGCCTTCGGCCCCACACGAAAGCCAATGGTAATCAGAGGAGTATTCCATGCGTCTTGCAGGCATTCTGACCGGCGCCCTGATCCTCGCCACCCCCGAGGGTGTGCGCGCGGATGATCCCCAACCCCATCCGCTGGTGCCGCTGGCACCCGATGCAGAAATAGTCGAAAGCGAGTTCGTCGACTTCACCGAACTGACCTTCCCCGCCGGTCCGTATGAGGATGGCGAGCCAACTGCTGTCCTCGAAAAGCAGGGCGCGCATCTGCAACAGGAATACCGCATTGATGGGACCGAGGTCGCGACGGTGCGGCTCTATCAAAGCTATCTTGACTATTTTGAGGGGCAGGGCTTCGAGGTTGTGTTCCACGGTATGGGTGACGAACTCACCGACGGCAGCCCGCGCGACATGTTGCGCGACCTGCTTGATGCTCCTGCCGCCCGACGTTCGGGCGGATATGGCTATATTGTCGCGCGCTCGCCATCGGCTGATCATGTGGTGGCGCTGAGTTTCTATGACCGTCGGCGTGATCGCCGCATCCAGGTCGATGTGTTGGAAATTGACGAGATGGACACATTCGATCTGACCGCCCAGGAGCCTGCGCCCGAAGAGGACATGGCCGAACTGGAAGCTGAAGCCGAGGTTGATGACTTCGTGCCCAGCACCCAGGATGCTGCAGCCCTTGAAAGCGGGCTGGTCGAGGAGGGGCGCGTCGTGGTCGAGGCGATCCTCTTTGCCTTTGACGATGACGAGATCCTGCCGGAATCGGCCGATGCGCTGGCAACTGTTGCCGGGCTGATGGACGAGAATTCCGGCCTTGATCTGCTGGTGGTCGGTCACACCGATGGTGTGGGCAGCTTCGACTATAATCTGCGCCTGTCGCTGGACCGCGCTCAATCCGTCGTGGCCTGGCTGTCGGATGAACATGGTATCGCAGAGGGTCGGCTGCGCCCGGCCGGGGCGGGCCCGATGTCGCCCATCACGACCAACCGGACCGAGGATGGCCGCGCGCAGAACCGCCGGGTCGAACTGGTCGAGGTGATCGACTGACGACATGGGGCATGGGCGGCGCGCTGTGGCAGAATTACAAGTGTGCCATGGCGTGCCGCGGCGGCGCTTGCCTTCGCGACGTGGCGCAATACGGTCCTTCCGATAACAGACCATGAAAGCCCGCCCATGCCCCCCATCGCCGACCACCCCGAGCGCTATGCCCTGGTCAACGAGTTGCATGCCCGTCCCTCGGCCCGGATCACCGTGCCGAGCGTTGCGTGTTTTCTGGCGATCAAACCCGCGCATCAGGCATCAAAGCGGTCCCGCGACAAGGATCGTGCGCATTTGCTGGCGCTATTGGACAGGCACGGAGCGGGCCACCCGGCCCCGGATGCCACCCATCATACTGCCCAGATCGGGCGGCATGAGCTGAAATGGGAAAGCCATACCGAGTTCGTCACCTATATGGCCTATGAGAAAGGTCCGGGCGAGCGACCCTTTGATCCTGCGCGCTTCGATGTCTTTCCCGATAGCTGGCTGGAGGATGCGCCCGGCGCGCGCCTGACCTCGATCCTGTTCCAGATCGAGGAGATGCCCGATGACCCGGGGAAGGTATCCGAGAAACTGTTCGACTGGTTCGTGCCCGAAAGCCTTGCCGTGGTGCAGGTGGTGGACGGGGCCGCGATCGTGGCCAGCGATTTCCGCATCGACCGGGCGGGGCATGTGCGCATGGCCGTCTTCGTGCGCCCTGACACCAGCGGTCGGCGTGTGGGGCGCATCGTGCAGCGCCTGTGCGAGATCGAGACCTACAAGACCATCTCGATGCTGGGGTTGACGCGCGTGCGGCGGATGTCCCCGCAGATGGGGGCGCTGGATGACGAGTTGTCGCGCCTGACCCGCGCAATGAAGGAACCCGGCGCACGCTCGGAAGAGACGCTGGAGAAATTGCTGCGCATCTCGTCCGAGCTGGAAAACATGATGGTGGAAAGTTCCTTCCGCTTCGGGGCGACGGGGGCTTATGAGGCGCTGGTCCATCAGCGGGTGGCCGCGCTGCGCGAAGAGCGCTTCATGGGGCGCCAGACTCTGGGCGAGTTTCTGAACCGGCGTTATGATCCGGCCATGCGCACCGTGAAATCGACCGAGCGGCGCCTGACGAAGATGGCCGAGCGGGCCATGCGCGCGGGGCAATTGCTGGGGACGCGGGTGGATGTCGAACGCTCGGCACAGAACCAGACCTTGCTGGCCAGCATGGACCGGCGCGCGGATATGCAGCTGCGCCTGCAGAATACGGTCGAAGGGCTGTCGGTCGTGGCGATCAGCTATTATGCTGTCAATCTGGCCAGCTACATGGCACTGCCGGTTCTGGAACCCATGGGCCTGCCTCGCGGCGTGGCGCTGGCGCTGCTGGTCCCGGTTGTCGTGCTGGGGGTCTGGGCGATGGTGCGCCGGATCCGGCGGCATTTCGAGTAGCCCGCCTGATCCCCCGCGCGCGCAGCCGGCCCGCCCACCCAACCCTCGCTGCGCGCCCTGACGGGCGCTTGCTTGCCGCCTGCGCGCGCGGGGGATCAGGCGGCGCGGCCTGCGGTGAATTGCAGCCGCGCCAGCCGGGCATAGAGCCCGTTCTGCGCCACCAGTTCGTCATGCGTGCCGGTGGCGACGATGCGCCCCTCATCCAGCACCACGATCCGGTCGGCCTGTTTGACCGTGGCCAGCCGATGGGCGATCACGATCATGGTGCGCCCGTCTGACAGCGTGTCCATCGCGCGCTGCACGGCGGCCTCGGATTCAGCATCCAGCGCCGAGGTTGCCTCATCCAGCAGCAGGATCGGCGCATCGCGCAGGATTGCGCGGGCGATGGCGATGCGCTGTTTCTGACCGCCCGACAGCAGCACCCCGCGCTCGCCCAGTTCGGTGGCATAGCCCTGCGGCAGCCGGGTCAGGAAATCGTCGGCGGCGGCGGCCCTGGCGGCGGCGACCACGTCATCATCACTGGCATCGGGCCGCCCGAAGCGGATATTTTCCATCGCCGAGGTCGCGAATATCGCCGGGTCCTGCGGCACCAGTGCCAGCGCCTGGCGGAAATCATGCCGGGCCATGTCACGCAGATCCACCCCGTCGATCCGCACGGCCCCGGCATCGGGGTCGTAATGGCGCATCAGCAATTGCAGCACAGTTGTCTTGCCTGCGCCCGAGGGGCCCACCAGCGCCACGGTCTCGCCGGGGCTGACATGCAGGCTGACATCGCTGAGCGAGGCCTGTTCGGGGCGCGCCGGGTAGGAAAAGCGCAGCTTGTCGAAGCGCACCTCGCCGCGTGTGGGGCGGGGCAGGGGCACGGGTGCGGGCGGGTCCTGCACACTGTCAGTCGCGGTCAGCAATTCGACCAGCCGTTCGGTCGCGCCCGCTGCGCGCTGCAATTCGGACCAGATTTCCGAAAGCGCTCCGACAGAGCCTGCGACAATCACGGCATAGATCACGAATTGCGCCAGCTCGCCCGGTGACATGACGCCTGCCGCCACATCGCGCGCGCCGATCCAGAGCGTGCCGAGAATGCCCGCAAAGACAAGAAAGATTACGATGACGGTCAGTTGCGCGCGGGTGAAGATGCGTTTGCGCGCGACATCGAAACTCGTTTCGGTCACATCGTCAAAGGCGGCGCGGCTGGCGGCCTCATGCGTGTTGGCCTGCACGGTTTGCACGGCGCTCAGCGCCTCGGACGCATTTCCCGAGGACGCGGCGATCCAGTCCTGGTTCTCGCGGCTCAGCCGGCGCAGCTTGCGGCCCATCACGACAATGGGCACGATGATCGCAGGCACCATCAGCAGCACGAACCCCATCAGCTTGGCCGATGTCAGCCCGAGCAGGATCAGCCCGCCGATGAGCATGAGCGCATTGCGGAGCGCGATGGATACGGAGGACCCGATCACCGACTGGATCAGCGTGGTATCCGTGGTCAGCCGCGAGAGCACCTCGCCTGTCATCACGCGCTCGTAAAAGGCCGGGCTGCGCGAGATCACGCGCGCGAACAGCGCCTTGCGGATATCGGCCACGATGCGTTCGCCCAGCCTGGTAACGAAATAGTAGCGCAGCCCTGTGCCCAGCGCGAGCAGCATGGCCAGCCCGAAAGCGCCCGCGAAATACTGGTTGAGCAGGTGGAGTTCGCGGGCCTCGAACCCGTCGACGACGCGGCGCACGGCCAGAGGCAGGGCCAGTGTTATGGCAGCGGTCGACACAAGCGCCAGCATCGCCACCGCCAGCAGCAGCCGGTAAGGCCGGATAAAGGGCCACAACCCGCGCAGGGCACCGATGTTGCGGGATTTGGCGCGATCTTCGCGCGCGGCGGAGGTGTCGGTCATGCAGTCGCGCTCTTGCAGCTATGCGACCGGTTTAGGCGAGGCGCGCGCGCGGGGCAAGCCCATCCGGGGCCTGTGGCCTTGCGCCGCAGGACCGGGCAACTGCGGCAGCGGGCAGGCGACGATGTTCGGGAGTGCCATGCTGGCGCAAGGCGATTGGCTGCACGGCGTCCTGCACTTTGCACCCGCTATAGGGGGAGGATCACAGTGCGGGACTTCTCAGCGATGTCAGGCCGTCTTTTCCAGACGCAGATAGGTGAAGAGCCCAAGTGCCGTCAGCGGCGTTTCCTCGGCGAGAGACAGCTCCTGCACGCCCATGACGCGATCCTTGGGGAAATTCGAATGCCAGCCGATCCAGTTGGCCAGAGGTGCGAATTTACGCTCCAGCCAGGCCAGCCATCCCTCTTCGCGGGCGAAATGATTGACCAGCAGGATCTGCCCGCCGGGTTTGCACACGCGCGCCATCTCGGCCATGACCTGTTCGGGGTCGGGCACGACCGAGATCAGATGCATGGCGACCACGATATCGAAACTGGCATCGGGGAAATCCAGGTGCCGCGCATCCATCTGGCGCAGATCGCGCACATGGGTCAGCTTTTCCTCATCCACCTTGGCGCGGGCGCGCGCCAGCATCTCGTCGGAAAAATCGATGCCGGTCACCTCAACCTCGGGGGCGTAATAGGGCAGCGCAAGCCCGGTGCCCACGCCCACTTCCAGCACGCGCCCGCCGGTCTGGTTGACGACGCGGGTTGCGTGACGCCGCCCGGTATTGGTGATGCGGCCAAAGGTCATGTCATAAATGGGGGCCCAGCGGCGATAGCTGGAGGTGATGGATTCGGGTTTCACGACAGAGCCTCTTTGCGGTGGGTCCGGACTGTCCTGCGCGTTTATTGACTGCCAGTCAATGAAACTTGCGGTCGGGGCGCGCAAAATCTTCGTGAGGGACGGACGCGCAATGCCTACATCGAGAAACTTATGCCGCAGCCGCAGCTTGACGAGGCATTGGGATTGTTGATCACGAAGCGCGCGCCGATCAGTTCCTCGGTAAAATCGATCACGGCATTTTCCAGAAACGGTAGCGAGATAGGATCAACCAGCACTTTCTGTCCCGCCTTTTCCAGCACCAGATCATCGGCCGCAGGGTCATCAAAGCGGATGTCATACTGAAACCCGGAACAGCCCCCGCCATCGACTGCAACGCGCAGAGCCTTGACCTCGCCACTCTCCTGAGCGATCTCTGCAAGGCGCTGGAAGGCCCGGTCACTGACACGCGGGGGCAGGGTGATGGACATGATGGCTTGCCTTATATCCGAGTGCTTTCCTCTGATATAGGGCGGGCTGCGCCGATGGGCAAGACGAAGGGGAGGAAGATGCTGCAGCCTTATGCCACACGGCCCGAGGAGTCGCGCGGGCGTCTGCATGTGGAGGCGATGAGCACCTTCCGCTCGCCCTTTCAGCGAGATCGCGACCGGATCATCCATTCCTCGGCCTTTCGGCGGCTGAAACACAAGACACAGGTCTTTATCGAGCATGAAGGGGATTATTACCGCACACGGCTGACCCATTCGATCGAGGTGGCGCAGGTGGCGCGCACTCTGGCCGGCGCTTTGGGGCTGAACACCGATCTGGCCGAGGCCATCGCGCTGGCGCATGATCTGGGCCATCCGCCATTCGGCCATACCGGCGAAGAAGCGTTGGAGCGGTTGATGGCGCCTTATGGCGGGTTCGACCACAATGCGCAGGCGCTGCGGATCGTCACGGCATTGGAGCGTCATTATGCGGATTTCGACGGGCTGAACCTGACATGGGAAACGCTGGAGGGGATTGCCAAGCATAACGGTCCGGTCACCGATGCGGCGGGGCGCCCGCTGAAAGGCGACGCGCTGCCCTATGCGCTGGTCGAGTGCAATGCCGCCTTCGATCTGGAGCTGTCGGGCTATGCCAGCGCCGAGGCGCAGGTGGCCGCGATTGCAGATGATATCGCCTATAACCATCACGATCTGCATGACGGGCTGCGATCGGGCCTGTTCACCGAGGCCGATCTGATGGAATTGCCGATCACCGGCCCCGCCTTTGCCGAGGTGGACCGCCTTTATCCGGGGCTGGAGGTGATGCGCCGTCGCCACGAGGCACTGCGCCGCGTCTTTGGCGCGATGGTCGAGGATGTGCTGCTGGTGGCTGGCACGCGGCTGGGACCTGCAAATCTGTCCCATGCACAGGATATCCGCGATCTGGGCGTCACGATCATCCGCTTTTCCGACCGGCTGTTTCGCGAGTTGAAGGTGATCCGGCAGTTCCTGTTCACGCGGATGTATCGCGCGCCAACTGTGGTCGAGATGCGCGCGCGGGTGACGGCAATGGTCAATGACCTGTTCCCGCTGTTCATGGCGCGGCCCGAGTTGCTGCCTGCCGAATGGCGCCGAGATGTCGAGGCTGCGCGCGACGAGACAGCGCTTGCGCGGATCGTTGCGGATTATGTGGCGGGGATGACGGACCGTTTCGCGATTGGCGAGCATGCGCGGCTGACCGGGGCGGGGGGGCGCCCCTTGCCCCCCATCGAGGGGGGCGCGGGGCGCGGCGCTGGCGCGCCGGGGCCACGGACGCGGGCCGGGGGCGCAGGGTGAGACGGTGTGTGGGGCGCTGCCCCGTCCGGCCAGGGCCGGACTCCCCGGGATATTTTTGCAAAGATGAAATCAGGAGTGCAGTGAATGTCTGAGCGATCAAGCCTTGTGCGGCGCATGCCCTGGCCGGAAAGCGCCTCGCGCCCTGTGGGCACACCGATCCAGCCCTCGGTGGTCTATGCCTCGCCCGATCCCGATACGCTTGATGCGCAATATGAGGGGCGGGTTGCGGGCTATGCCTATGCGCGCGAAGGGCATCCCAATGCCGATGTGCTGGCGCGCAAGATCGACCAGATGGAAGGGGCCGAGGGAGGGCTGGTGCTGGGGTCGGGCATGGCAGCGGTTGCGGCGGTGCTGATGGGGCTGTGCAAGTCGGGCGATCATGTGCTGGGGGGAGATCAGCTATATGGCCGGTCGCTGCGGCTGATGCGGGAGGATCTGCCGCGCTTTGGCGTGGCGACATCGCTGGCCGATCCGACCGATCTGGCTGCATTCGAGGCCGCCATCCGCCCCGAGACGCGGTTGATCCTGCTGGAGGTTGTGTCGAACCCGACGCTGCGGGTGGCCGATATTGCCGGGATTGCGGCGCTGGCGCGGGCGCGCGGCATCTGGCTTGTGATCGACAATACCTTTACCACCCCGCGCGGGTTTCGGCCATTTGAGCATGGCGCCGATATCGTGATCCACTCCGTTACCAAGATCCTGGCCGGCCATTCGGATGCCACGCTGGGGTATGTTGCGGCGCGCGACGAAGGCCTGATGACGCCGATTTACGATTTTGCGGTCACGACGGGCATGACTCCCAGCCCGTTTGATTGCTGGCTGGCCGAGCGGGGGCTTTATTCCTTCGAGTTGCGTTATGACCGTGCCGAGGCGAATGCCGAGGCGCTGGCGGCGCATCTGGCGGGGCTGGCGGGGGTGACGCGGGTGTTGTATCCGACGCGGCCTGACCATCCTGACCATAACCGTGCGCATACTTTGCTGGGCAGGCGCGGTGGGCATATGGTCAGCTTCGAGATTGCGGGCGGGCGCGCGGCCGCCAATCGGCTGACACGGGCCGCGCCTGATATCGCCTTTGCGCCCACGCTGGGGGACATCGGCACGACGCTGTCGCATCCGGCCAGTTCGTCGCACCGGGGGCTGGGCGCGGAAGCGCGTGCGGATTTGGGCATCAGCGAAGGGTTTTTCCGCGTCTCGGTCGGGGTGGAGGATGTCGCGCTTCTGTGCCGCGAGTTCGAGGCGGCCATTGCGGCCAGTCAGGCCTGACGGGACGGGTGGGCGCTGAACGCGTCGGGGACAGGCCGCCCCCTTGCCGATCATCCTGATCAGCCACACCATGCCCCATGTCTTTGACGTGGCGGAGCGTGACCATCGTCACCGGCTGGGGCGCAGGCCATGCGTGGTCCGGCCCGACGATTGCAGGATGTCGGATGATGTTGCCATGATGACCGGGGCCATGCGGGCCGATGAGGTTCCGAAATCAGCCTGACATGGGATGAAGACGGACCCGACCAGGGATATAGCGCCCGATCCGCGTCGGATCGGGCGCCCGCCCTAGCCGCCGGGTCGGCGCAAGGTTGTCGCGTTTGCCGGACCGCCAGGGTCGGGAACATCGTCGCTGGCGGCAGAGGGGGTGGCGGCGCTGAACCACCCGCGAGCGGGGCAGTCGGTGCTGGTGCCGATGGACGGGTTTCATCTGACAATGCCATGCCCGATCATGCCGGGCTACGCGCGATCAAGGGCGCGTCCCGGACATTCGATCTGGCCGGTTTCATCGCCAAATTGCGTGAACCTGGCGCGGCGGGTCACGCCGGGCGCTTTCCGGTCTTTGATCGCCACACGGATTGCATTGTGCCGGATGCAGGCCGTGTCAGCGCCGATGCCGCGATCATTTTGGTCGAAGGCAAGTATCTGCTGCTGACCAAGGCCCTCTTGGTCAGGGCTGCGCGTTGTCACCGATGCCAGCGTCCTGCTGCGTCCGAGGGCTGCAGTGCTGGCTGATGGCGTGCTGGACATCGCTGGGGCTGAGACGGGATGAGGCGCATCGCAACACCCATGACACTGATCTGGTCAATGCCCGCCATGTGCTGGACAACAGCCGCGCAGCCGATCTGACATTTGCCCTGTGTGCCGCCGAGGAGGGCAGCCTGACGACCTGCGCCAAGAAAACGGGGTGGCCCGTTCAGGCCACCCCGCCAAGGTTTGCACAACAGAGCGCGGCTTAGTCGGCCATGACCTCTTCGGTCGCGGCGCGCACGCGGCGCACATTGTCTTCCATCTGCTCCTGATCGTAATAGACGACGGGGAAGAAGGTGTTGCCCTCGGTCGTCTCGATGAAGCGCTCATCCTGGCTGGCGAATTCCGCCGCTTCCATCAGACGGTCCTTCACATCCTCTGGCACACCTTGCGGAACGATGATCGCACGCCAGTCCTCGATGGAATAGTCATAGCCCAGTTCCATCAGCGTGGGCACATCGGGGTAGAAGGGGCTACGCTCTGCCGACAGAAACGCCGCGATGACCATTTCACCCGTAGGCGTGTATTGCGCATGGGTGCCGCCCGAATAGGCAAAATCCACTTCCTGGCCCAGCACCAGCGGTGCCATCCCGCCGCCGCCGCCCGTGGGCACGATGGCCAGATCAAGTCCTTCTGCCTCGGCCACGCGTTCGATGATGGCCTGGTCCAGCGCGGTCTGCTGGGCATAGGTCATCGGATTCTCGCGGCCGTACTCGATGATCTCGTCAAAAGTCTCGAACGGCTGCTCTGCCGATGTGACGAGTGCGTTCTGCCCCAGCGCCAGTGCTGCCAGATATTCGAAATCGTCGATCTCGTATTCCACATCGGTGATGATGGGCGTAAAGGTCAGTGCCGTGGTGCCGCCGAACAGAAAGCGGTAGCCATCGGGCTCGGCATTGGCGAGGTTGGTAAAGGCCACGGCACTGCCCGCGCCAGGTTCGTTGACCACATTGACCGGCTGGCCAAGATAGTCTTCCATCACATTGGCCAGAACGCGGCCCTGGATATCAGTAGAGCCGCCGGGCGCGAAGCCGATGACCATGGTCACCGGGCGTTCGGGCCATTCATCGGCCACAACCGGGCCTGCAACGACAGCACTCAGCGCGAGGGCCGAGGCGGCGACAAGATATTTGCGTGACGTCATGATAGTCTCCCATATAACGGACGATACGATTGCGCCGCAGTCGTGGAGGGGCGATGCGCCCCCGGGATGGCCGGGTGTGTCCGTGGTTCCGGCTCCTTGCACGTCTGCGACACTTCACGCTCCGAAACCAGCGACCATGGATCGGCCGGGCTGTGTGAACGCGTGAACTTCAAGACTTGGCTCTCCTTGCGTCAGTGACGGCGGGTGCGGCCTGCATGCGCCTTTTATCTCAGTCCCCGATCTCGGCGATCGGTTTCTTTCGTTCTATCGTGCGCTTGGCCAGGATGATGAAGGCCAGAAGTGTGCAGGCGATGAAGAACAGCGCGATGGGGCGGCCCAGCAGCACCTCCCAGTTGCCGCGCGACAGGATGATCGACTGGCGCAGGTTCAACTCCAGCATGGGCGTGATGATAAAGGCCACAAGGAAGGTGACGAAACTGTAGTCATATTTCTTCATAAGATAGCCCAGCGCGGCAAAGGCGATCAGGATGATCAGCCCGAAGGCGCCGTAGCCCTGCAACAGCATCCCCGCGAGGCAGAAGAAGATCACGATGGGAATGACCACATGCGGCGGCACCCGCGTGATCTGGGCGAAGACCATCAGCCCGAACCAGCCCAGGATCAGCATGAAGATACTGGCCACGATCATGCCCGCGAAGATCGAATACAGCAATTCGGGCTCATCGCGCAGCAACAGCGGGCCGACGGTTATCCCATGGATCGCGAAGGCCCCGATCAGCAGCGCGGCCGACACATTGCCCGGAATCCCCAGCCCGAACAGCGGGATCAGGGCTGCCGGGATCACCGCGTTATCGGCCGATTCCGATGCGGCCACGCCCTCTGGCGCGCCCTTGCCGAACTGCTCTGGCGTGCGCGAGGCGCGTTTTGCCATGCCATAGGACATCCAGGACCCAACCGATGGTCCCAGTCCCGGCAAGGCGCCGACAAATGTGCCCACACCCGTGCCGCGCAGAATGGTCGGAAAGATCTTGCGCAGGATGGGAAAGGTGATGCGGTCGCCCTTGTGGTTCTCGAGCTTGACGGCCATCGTCTCGCGCTCGTAGCGCAGCTTCTCCGACTGCACGAACATCTCTGACAATGCGAGCGTGCCGATGGCGACCGCGATCAGCGGCATCCCGTCCATCAACTGGGTATAGCCAAAGGTCAGGCGCGGCAGGCCGGTCTGGTTGTCCAGCCCGATCGTGCCCAGCAGAACACCCAGAGCCCCGGCAGCCAGCCCCTTGAAGATATCGCCCCCTGACAGCCCGGCGATGAACACCAGCGCAAATGCGAGGATCGCGGCCATTTCATAGGGGCCGAACAGCAGCGCCACACGCGCAAAGGGGATGGCCACGAAAATCAGGATCGTGGTGGCCAGAATATCCCCGATAACCGAGGCCAGAAGCCCCACCTGCAGTGCTGTGCGTGGCTTGCCGCTTTTGGCCATTGGATAGCCGTCAAGGCTGGTTGCGGCGGATGATGCCTCGCCCGGCGCATTCAGCAGGATGGCCGATACCGCACTGCCTGCCGCTGTGCCCTTGGACAGCCCGATCAGGAAGGAAATCGCGATCAGGGGCGACATGTAGAATGTCATCGGAATGGCAATCGCGATCGCGACCGACCGCGACAGGCCGGGGATCACGCCGATGATGTAGCCCAGAAACACCCCGCCCGCGATGCCGAACAGGGCGTCGAATTGCAGGGTTTCGCCAATGGCACTGCCAACGATTGAAAAATCCATGGCTCAGACCACCCCGACACGCATCATGTAAACCGACAGCACATACAGCAGAACCACCGGCACCACCGAACAGCCCAGCAGGATATACCAGCGCCGCTCTCCCAGCAGGATCAGCATCAGAGCGATGATCGGCGCCCCGGCATAGGTCAGCTTGACATGCGACAGGACAAAGATCGCCGCCGCGATATAGACAAAGGGCCATGCCGCCCAGCCAAAGGCGCGCCAGTCGATCTCGAGATTCACGGGTGACTCGCGCTTCTCGACCATCTCCATGATCGATTTGATGACCACGACACCGGCGCTGAGCAGCATGATCCACGATGCGATATTGGGCACCAGATCCGGCGGCATCTGCGCCAACGGGTTCACCCCGGCATAGTTCGGGATGATCCATGTCAGGCAGAGTGCCGCGAATACCATCACGACCAGCCCCGACCAGAAGCTTTGTCTTGCCATATATCTGTCGTCCCTGTCGTTCGTCTTGTTTTTCGCCCTCGGGGCCTAACCCGATGACACTGACGTTACCAAACACTGGCCCGCGTGGCCGGGGCGTTCAAGGAAAAATGTAGGTGGCGCTGCCAATTTCATCAGCAAACGCCTGAGAAAACGACAATAATATCGGGTCGAAAAGGGTTCGCGCTGGCATGGCGCGCGCTCAAGAGTGAGTGAAAGCACCCGGAAACAGATGGAATCATGTATCCGCCTGGCAGGGAAGGATGCGCAGCAAGCCAACGCGTCACGTTACGGATTGACGCCCCGTTTGCAGGCCGCAAAGTAGTGCCTGGCGACGCCGCGTTCCCCCGCACGCGTCGGGCATGGTCCGCGCCAGCTCTGGCGGTCATCGTCCCACCACGCAAACCACCGCCCGAAACTTCCTGCATCACCTGCGCACACATGCACCGTTCCGCCTGATGCCCCCGGCCTGCGGTCCAGGTCCGAGGAAAGGGCTAGAACCGGAGCGCGTGGTGCAGGATCACGGGCACGACCAGTTCCTCTTCATCCACCAGGTGCCGGTTCAGGAACCCTTCGAACCCCTCCAGCCGCTCCAGCATCGCCCCGGCGCCGGCGCGCGCATCGGCGGAACGGTCCTGCAATGCGCGCAGGTGTGTATTGGCAGCATCCGTCAGGCTGGCGAGTTCGCTGTCCAGCCTGTGATGATCGGCATCCAGCAGATCGAAACCATGGCTGAGCCGTGGTTCTGCGCCCGACAGGACGGGGAAGTAATGCGCATCTTCGATCTGGTGATGACCATGCAACTGATTGATCAGGAATCCGCCGATCTGCGCTGTCATCTGGCCATGCGCTCGCGGGTCGCGCCCCTTGTCCAGAAAGCTGCGCGTGTCGGTTTGCCAGTCCTTCAGGGCGCGGCGAAACATCAGATGCCTGTCCAGCCAGAAGCGCGTCAGCCCGTCGAAATTGCGGTGGCTTTCCCAGATGTCACGCGGGTAGTCCTGCAACAAGACGCGCAATGCGTCGGGCAGGGCATTGCGGCGGGCAAGGTCAGTGTCTGGCATGTCGGACTCCGAGTGCATGATGCGACAGGAGTTAAACCATCAGGCACGCTGCGCAACTGCGCGCACAGATGGTGTGCGCTGACGAATCAGGCGTCTGCGTAAATCTGCGCCAGCCGGTCCACCGCTGCCTCGGCCGACAGCTCTTCGCTCTCGCCAGTGCGGCGGCTGGTCAGTTCCACCACGCCCTTGGCCAGCCCGCGCGGCCCGACCGTGATCCGCCAGGGCAGGCCGATCAGGTCCATGGTCGCGAATTTCGCGCCTGCGCGCTCATCCCGGTCGTCATAGAGCGGTTCCAGCCCCTTTGCGATCAGCGCCTGGTACAGCGCGTCGCAAGCGGCATCGGCAGCGCTGTCGCCCTGTTTCAGATTCACGATCCCGGCATGGAACGGGGTCACCCCCTCGGGCCAGATGATGCCCTTGTCATCATGGCTGGCCTCGATGATCGCGCCCAGCAGACGGCTGACGCCGATCCCGTGACTGCCCATATGCACCGGCACCCGCTCGCCCTTGTCATTGACAACAACTGCACCCATCGCTTCGGAATACTTGGTGCCGAAGTAGAATATCTGCCCGACCTCGATCCCGCGCGCGCGGCGCCGGCGCTCTTCGGGGACTTGCGCGTTGAACGCCGCCTCGTCATGCGTATCATCCGTGCGGGCATAGCGGCTGGTGAATTCCTCCAGCACGGCCTGGCATTCGGACACGCTGTCGTAATCAACGCTCCGATCACCAAAGCGCAGATCGGTGATGGCACTATCATAAAATACCTCGGATTCGCCCGTGTCGGCCAGCACCAGGAACTCATGCGTGTCATCGCCGCCGATGGGACCGCTTTCGGCACGCATCGGGATCGCTTGCAGCCCCATGCGCTCGTAGGTGCGCAGGTAGCTGACCAGATGGCGGTTATAGGCGTGCAGCGCCGCGTCACGGTCGATGTCGAAATTATAGCCGTCCTTCATCAGGAACTCGCGCCCGCGCATGACACCAAACCGGGGGCGGACCTCATCGCGGAATTTCCACTGGATGTGATACAATGTCAGCGGCAGGTCCTTGTAGCTGGCCACATGCGCGCGAAAGATGTCGGTGATCAGCTCCTCATTTGTCGGCCCGTAGAGCATGTCGCGCCCGTGGCGGTCGGTGATGCGCAGCATCTCTTCGCCGTAATCCTCATAGCGCCCCGATTCGCGCCACAGATCGGCCGATTGCAGGGTGGGCATCAGCATGGGGATATGGCCTGCGCGCACCTGCTCCTGATGCACGATCTCTTCGATCCGGCGCAGCACACGATACCCCAGCGGCAGCCAGGAATAGATGCCGGCGCTGGCTTGCTTGATCATGCCCGCCCGCAGCATCAGGCGGTGGCTGACAATCTGCGCCTCGGAGGGGGTTTCCTTCAGAACGGGCAGGAAATAGCGGGTCAGACGCATGGGGCACTCCGTGGATCAATGACAGGACCGGGCTTACGCGATGCGCGCGCGCGCAGCAAGCGTGAGGGCGACCCGCCCGGCCAGCAGGGCCGGGCAGCGCCCGCGAAGGGCCATGGGCGGGGGGGTGGGGCCGTGAGCGGGCGCTTACCCCCTTGCAGGTTCAGAGCAACGCCTTGACCTTGGCCACCACCGAGTCTGCCGTGATCCCAAGTTCGCGGTAGATCGTGGGCGCAGGGGCGGATGCACCGAAATCATGCATGCCCACAAAGCCCGATTTCTCGCGCTTGCCGCGCTCACCATACAGCCAGCGGTCCCAGCCGAAGCGGATCCCGGCCTCTATCGCCACGCGCACCGGGCCCGCAGGCAGCACCTTGCGGCGGTAGCTCTCGGGTTGTTGCTCGAACAGCTCCCAGCAGGGGAAGGACACGACGCGCGTGCCGATGCCCTCGGCCTCGAGCATTTTGCGCGCTTCCATCGCGATCTCGACCTCGGACCCGGTCGCCATCAGCAGCGCGCGGCGCTTGGCCTCTGCCTCTGCCAGGACATAGGCGCCCTGCGCGACCTGGTTCCTGGTCTTGTGTGCCAGGCGCAGGGTCGGCAGGTTCTGCCGCGACAATGCCATCACCGAGGGTGTGCGCGCGCTGGTCAGCGCCAGTTCCCATGTCTCGGCCGTTTCGACCGTGTCACAGGGGCGGAAGACATTGATATTGGGCGTGGCGCGGAGCATGGCCAGATGCTCGACCGGTTGATGGGTTGGCCCATCCTCGCCCAGTCCGATGGAATCATGCGTCATCACATAGCTGACCGGCACGCCCATCAGCGCCGAGAGCCGCATGGACCCGCGCGCATAATCGGTAAAACACAGGAATGTGCCGCCATAGGGCTTGATCCCGCCATGCAGCGCCATGCCGTTCATTGCAGCGGCCATCCCATGCTCGCGAACACCGTAATAGACGTAGCGGCCCTTGCGGTCCTCGGGGGCGAACACACCCAGCCCTTCGGTCTTGGTGTTGTTCGACCCGGTCAGATCGGCCGAGCCGCCCATCGTCTCGGGGCAGACCTTGTTGACGACCTCCAGCACCATTTCCGAGGATTTGCGCGTCGCCACTTTCGGTGCCTGTTCCGAAACCTGCTTTTTCAGCGCCCGGATCGCCGAAGCCAGTTTCGCCGGGGCCGCACCTGACATCCGGCGGGTGAACTCGGCCTGTTTCGTGGCCGAGAGGGTCGAAAAGCGCCCCTCCCACTCAGTGCGTGCAGCACCCCCGCGTGCGCCATGGGCGCGCCAGGCCTTCAGCACATCTGCCGGGATCTCGAAGGGGCCATGAGGCCAGCCATAGATCTCCTTGGTGATGGCAATCTCGTCATCGCCAAGGGGCGCGCCGTGTGCACCCGAACTGTCCGCCTTGGCCGGGCTGCCGAACCCGATGATGGTCTTGCAATCGACCAGCACAGGACGGTCCGACGCCTTGGCCTCGGTCAGTGCGCGGTCAATATCGGCCGGGTCATGCCCGTCGCACGACAGCACATGCCAGCCTGCCGCCGCAAACCGCGCGCGCTGGTCGGTCACATCCGACAGGCTGACGCGCCCGTCGATGGTGATGTCGTTATTGTCCCACAGCACGATCAGACGCGAGAGCTTCTGCCGCCCGGCAAGGCTGATCGCCTCGTGGCTGATCCCTTCCATCAGGCAGCCGTCGCCTGCGATGACCCATGTGTGATGATCCACGATCCTGGGGCCGTATTCGGCGCGCAGCTTTTCCTCGGCCATGGCGAAACCCACGGCATTCGCGATACCCTGACCCAGCGGGCCGGTTGTCGTCTCGATCCCCTTGGCATGGCCATATTCGGGATGGCCCGCCGTGATCGACCCCCATTGGCGGAAATTGCGGATCTGATCGAGCGTCATATCCTCATAGCCGGTCAGGTGCAGAAGCGCATAAAGCAGCATCGAGCCATGGCCCGCCGACAGGATGAACCGGTCGCGATCGGCCCAGTCCGGGGCGCTTGCATCGAATTTGAGATGGCGCGAGAACAGGACCGTGGCGACATCGGCCATGCCCATCGGCATGCCGGGATGGCCCGATTTTGCCGCCTGCACGGCGTCCATCGCGAGCGCGCGGATCGCGGTGGCCTGTTGCCAGTGATCGGGATGCGCCTTGCGCAAAGCTGCGATATCCACCTGCGTCTGTCCTTCATGTTACCCCTAACGTGTTCGGGTCATACCAGCCTGTGCGGCAAGTTCAAGCAAGCCCGCGCCTGCGCCGCAGCCAAAACCGGCGATAATATTGGAAAGCCCCGGCTTTGCGGTTAGGCTTGCAGCCTCGGGCCGCCGGTTTCTTGCGCGCAGCGATTCGCTGTGCAGTGCCGGGCCGGTCCGACAGCAACGGGACAACCGGCATTTGAGCGCCAGTATAGCGGCAGGGGGATTCGAGACAGGCATGAGCAAGGGATCAGAGCTTGAGACGCGGCTTGGCCGCGCGCTTGACCGTATCGCGCGCAGTGCGCAGGGCCTGGGCCGCGCGTCCGAGGTAACCACAGCAACGCAGACCGACGAACTGCAGGCGCAGCTTGATGCAGAGCGGCGCAAGAATGCGAAGTTGTCGGAACGGGTGAATGCCGTGCGCCAGCGGCAGGACAGTTCCTTTGCCACGCTGGAGCGGCGGCTGGCGCGGATGACCGAACAGCTTGATCTGCAGAGCCTGGAGATGTTGCGGCTGAAAAAGGCCAATACCAAACTGATCGAGGCCAATCGCAAGCTGCGCGAGGATACCGAGGCCAATGTGATCGAGGCCAGCACCGTCAACCGGGCCCTTCTGGCCGAGCTTGAGGCGCTGCGCGCCGAACGCGCCGCCGAAATGGCCGAGATGGAAGATGTGCTGGGCGAGCTGAAACCGATGATCGAGGCCGGAGAGACCAATGCCTGAGCAATCCATTACTATCGGCCACAAGGAATTCACCGTCGCCTGCCAGGCCGGCGAAGAACCCTATCTGATCGCCGCCGCCGAAATGCTGGATGCCGAGGCGCGCACCCTGCTGAACCAGATCGGGCGCGTGCCCGCCGAGCGGATGCTCTTGATGTCGGGGCTGATGCTGGCCGACAAGACCGCAGAGGCCGAGGACCGCGCCAAGGCCGCCCAGGCCGAGATCGAAAGCCTGCGCGAAGAGATCGCGCGCCTGCGTGCCCGCCCCGAGCCCGAGCCGCGCCGCGTAGAGGTGCCTGTCGTGCCGCAGGATCTGACCGATGCGCTGACCGAACTTGCCGCCCGCGCCGAGGCCGTCGCCGATGATCTGGAGGCGCGCGCCGCACCCTGATCGCGCCCGGCCGTCACAGGCCGCGCGCCACCCTGTCTGTTGTTTCCGTGCGTTAACAGCATGGGGGGCGGCCTTGTTCCACCCCGAGCTTGGAGCCCGGCGGGCGGCTTTGGACGCGCGCCTCTGCTATGAGCAGAGGCAAGGTCAGCGCGCGCCCTTGGCGGGGTTGCCCGCGATGTAGGTCTCCAGCACGGCGCGGTCATCGCCCATCACCTGCAGCGTGAACAATTCATCCACCAGACCGCGTGCGCGTTCCATCCGTTGTGCCATGGCCGGGGTCGCGCGGGCGTCCAGAACGACCAGATCGGCCTCGCTGCCCGGCTCCAGCGTGCCGATCCGGTCTGCCAGCCCCAGCGCTTCGGCATTGCCCCGCGTGATCCAGTCAAAGGCGCGATAGGGGTGCATCCGCTGGCCCTGCAATTGCAGCACCTTGTAGCCCTCGGCCAGGGTCTGGAGCATGGAATAGCTGGTCCCGCCGCCGATATCGGTTGCGATTGCATTGCTCAGACCGGCCTCGCGCAACCGCGCGTCATCGAACAGGCCCGAACCCAGATACAGGTTCGAGGTCGGGCAGAAGACCGGTTTGGCATCGGCCTCGGCCAGTGCAGAGAGTTCGCGGTCGGACAGATGGAGGGCATGGCCCAGCAGGCTGTTGGCGCGCAGCAACCCGTAGCGCGCATAGATATCGGTGTAATCTTTCGCCTGGGGATAAAGCCGGCAGGCGAGGGCGATTTCGGCGTGGTTCTCGCTCAGATGGGTCTGGATATGGCAGTCGGGATGCGCCAGCGCCAGCGCCTGGGCCGCTTCCATCTGCGCGGGGCTGGACGTGATCGCGAAGCGCGGCGTGATCGCATAGCCCAGCCGCCCGCGCCCGTGCCAGCGCGCAATCAGCGCCGCGCTTTCGTCAAAGCTGGTTTGCGCCGTGTCGCACAGGCCCTCGGGCGCGTTGCGATCCATCATCACCTTGCCGGTGATCAGCCGCATGTTGCGGATGTGTGCCTCGGCAAACAGCGCCTCGGCCGATGCGGCATGGACCGAAGCATAGGCCACTGCCGTCGTGGTGCCGTGATCGGTCAGCCGGTCCAGAAAGCGCCCGGCCATTTGCGCGCAAAGCTCCGGATCGGCATAGCGGATTTCTTCTGGAAAGGTGTAGTCGTTCAGCCAGTCCAGCAATTCCGCCGCCCAGCTTGCGATCACCTGCGTCTGCGGAAAATGCAGATGCGTGTCGATAAAGCCAGGCATGACCAGATGCGGACGGTGGTCGATCACCTCGGCCCCGACCGTGTCCAATGTTGAATATTCACCTATGCGGCGGATCAGCCCGCCCTCGATCAGCAGCGCGCCATCCTCGATATAGCGGAAGCTCTCTGTGTCGTCGGGATGCTCTGGCGCGCGCAAATAGCTGAGCAGGCGCGCGCGGAGGATGGTGCGGGACATGCGGGCGGGCTTTCAGATACGGGCAGTCATGGCCATGGTTGGTTTTGTGTAACTTGTCGGATTTCTGCCAACATCGCGTAAGGCCCCCAGCACCTCCTGCGCTGTGGCCAGCGCGATCACGCCAGGGTGCTTGTCGCGAGGCCCGCCCGCGCCGATAGGGCAGGTCAGGCAAGACAGGTCAGCGGCAGGATCAGTCTCTTGCGCGAAGCGCTGGAAGCGGGCGCGTTTGGTGGCCGAGCCGATCAGCCCGACATAGGCCGCATCGCCCCGGCGCAGCGCTGCGAGTGTCAGCAGGAAATCCAGGCCATGATCATGGGTCAGCACGACATAAGCGCTGCGCGGGGGCGCGGCGGCGATCTCGGCCTCGGGCAGGGGGGTCAGGCGGGTTTCCACCGGGGCCGTGGCGCGGGCCAGTTCCGTGCTGCGCGGATCGATCAGCAGCACGCGGCAGGGCAGGGGGGCCATCACCTCGGCCAGTGCGCGACCGACATGGCCCGCCCCCAGGATCAACACATGCGGCAGGCGCGCCACATCCAGCCGTACCAGATGGGCGGCGCGCGTTTGCGTATCCAGCCGGGTCAGCGCCACCCGCACCTGCCCACCACAGCATTGCCCCAGCGCGGGCCCCAGCGCGATATCCATCTGATCGCGCGCCATGTCTGCCACCAGCAATTCGTGCGCGCGCTGCACGGCCTGGTGCTCGACCATCCCGCCGCCGATTGTGCCCGCGATATCCGCAGCGCCCACGAACATCTCGGCCCCGGCCTCGCGTGGGGAGGACCCGCGCACGCGGATGATCTGCACATGGATCACCGGGGCGTTGCCGCCCAGGAGCGCGCGCAACCCCCTCATGCGCGTTTCAGCCGTTCCACCGCCATCAGCACGCGTTCGGGCGTGGCGGGCGCGTCCAGCCGCGGGCATTCGCGGTAATCGGCGACCGAGGCGACGGCCATGCCGATCGCCTCGAACACCGAAACCGGCAGCATGAAGGGCGGCTCGCCCACGGCCTTGGATCGTTTGATCGTGGGTTTGACGTTCTCGGACCAGTCGGCCAGCCGCACATTGAAGATGCGCGGCCGGTCGCTGGCCAGCGGGATCTTGTAGGTCGAGGGCGCATGCGTGCGCAGACGCCCCTTGTCGTCCCACCACAATTCCTCGGATGTGAGCCACCCCATGCCCTGCACAAATGCGCCCTCGACCTGCCCCAGATCCAGTGCCGGGTTGAGCGAGCGGCCCACATCATGCAGCACATCGGCGCGGTCCACCCGCGTCTCGCCGGTCAGCGTATCAATGCTGACCTCGGCGCAGGCGGCGCCATAAGCGAAATAGTAAAAGGGCTGGCCCTTGCCCGCTGCGCGGTCCCAGTGGATTTCGGGTGTCTTGTAGAACCCGGCGGCGGAAAGCTGGATGCGCGCCATATAGGCGGCGTGTATCACCTCATCAAAGGGAAGAACCTGCGTGCCGATGGCAATCTGGCCGGGCAGGAACTGCACGGCGCTTTCGTCAACGCCCCAGTGCCGCGCAGCGAATTCCACCAGCCGCGCCTTGATCTGGTTGCAGGCATCAAGTGCGGCCATCCCGTTCAGGTCTGACCCGGAACTTGCCGCCGTGGCTGAGGTGTTTGGCACCTTTTCCGTGGTGGTTTTCGTGATCTTGATTCGGTCGATATCGCATTGAAACGCCTCGGCCACGACCTGCGCGACCTTGGTATACAGGCCCTGCCCCATCTCTGTCCCGCCATGGTTAAGATGGATAGAGCCGTCACTATAGACATGCACCAGCGCGCCCGCCTGATTATACCAGGTCGCAGTAAAGCTGATGCCGAATTTCACCGGGGTCAACGCGATCCCCTTGCGGATAATGCCGCCCTGCGCGTTGAAATCCAGCACCTGCTGCCGCCGCGCCTGATAGTCGCTGGAGGTTTCCAGCTCATCGACCAGGCGGGTCAGGATATTGTCCTCGACCCGCTGATGATAGGGGGTGATATCGGCCCCCTCGCGGTAGAAATTCGCGCGCCTGATCTCCAGCGGATCGCGGCCAAGCGCATAGGCCACTTCCTCGATCATGCGTTCGGCGGCGATCACGCCCTGCGGGCCGCCAAAGCCGCGAAAGGCGGTGTTGCTGACCGTGTTGGTCTTCAGCGGGCGCGAGCGGAGGCGCGCGGCGGGGTAGTAATAGGCGTTATCGGCATGAAACAGCGCGCGGTCGGTCACCGGCCCCGACAGATCCGACGACCAGCCACAACGCGCCGCGAATACCCCGTCCACGGCCAGTATGCGGCCCTGATCGTCAAAGCCCATGTCGTAATCGATGCGGAAGTCATGGCGCTTGCCGGTAATTTCCATGTCCTGATCGCGATCGGGGCGCAGCTTGATGGCGCGGCCCAGTCGCTTGGCGGCAATCGCGGCCAGGACGCAGAACAGGTTCATCTGCGTTTCCTTGCCGCCAAAGCCCCCGCCCATGCGGCGCACATTCACGACCACAGCATGCGCTGGCACGCCAAGGGCATGGGCGACCATATGCTGCACCTCGCTCGGGTGCTGGGTCGAGGCATGGACGATCACCTCGTCATCCTCACCCGGCAGGGCCATGGCGATCTGCCCTTCCAGATACATGTGGTCCTGCCCGCCCACGCGCATCCGGCCCTTGATGCGGTGCGGGGCTGCGGCCAGTGCGGGCGCGACATCGCCGCGTTCCAGTGTCAGGGGGGCTGTCACATCGGGGTAGCCTGCCGCATCCGCCGCGTCGATATCGGTGGCATGGGGGGCCGTGTCATAGTCGATGCGCGCGCGGGTGCAGGCGCGGCGGGCCAGATCGCGGGTTTCGGCGATGACGGCAAACACGGGCTGGCCGTGATACTGCACCAGATCATCGGTCAGGATCGGCTCATCCCGCAAGCCGGTGGGCGAGACATCGTTGCGCCCCGGAATGTCAGCGGCAGTCAGCACAGCGATCACGCCGGGGGCCTGGCGCACGGGGTCGAGATCGAGCGCGGTGATCCGGCCATGCGCGATCTGCGCGCCACCGATATAGGCGTGCAGGCAGCCCATGGGTTCGGTGATGTCATCGGTGTATTCGGCGCGGCCCGTGACATGCTTGATCGCGGAATCGTGGATCAGGCTGTCATGGGCGGCACCGTGAATGCGGGGATCGTCCTTCATGCGACATCCTCCAGACTGGCGGGGGTGCCTTGCGTTTCTGCCCAGAAGCGGTGCAGCAGGTTTTGCGCCGCGCGCATGCGATAGGCCGCGCTGGCACGCATATCCGAGAGCGGCGTGAAATCCTGCGTCAGCGCCTCGGCGGCGGCATCGAAAGCGGGCTTGGCAAAGGGCTGGCCGATCAGCGCGGCCTCGGCCGCCCTCGCGCGTCTGGGTGTTGCGGCCATGCCGCCAAAGGCCAGTCGCGCATCGGTAATCGTACCGTCGCGTGGTGTGATTGCAAAGCCTGCGGCGACGGCGGAAATATCCTCATCCCGGCGTTTGGAGAGCTTGTAGGCCGCGTGGCGCGAGCCAGGCGCAGGCTTGGGCAGGATTATGGTTTCGACAAATTCGGACGGGTGCAGATCCTGCTTGCCATAGTCGAGAAAGAACTCCTCCAGCGCAATCTCGCGCCGGGCGGTGCCCTTGCGCAGCACCAGCCGCGCGCCGAGCGCGATGAAGGGTGGCGGCGTGTCCCCGATGGGCGATCCATTGGCGATATTGCCCCCCAGCGTGCCCATCGCGCGGACCTGCCAGCCCGCGATCCGGTCCCAGTAACGCGCCATATGCGGGAAATGCGTGGCAAGGGGGGCGCGCGCGCCCTCGTAACTGACCAATGCGCCAAGTTGCAGCGCATCCTCTGTGTCCCGAACCTCGCGCAGTGCGTCCAGATGCCCGATCAACACGGCAACCGGCATATCGCGCAGGAATTTCGTGACCCAAAGCCCGACATCGGTCGCGCCCGCGATGATGCGTGCGTCCGGATGCTCGACCAGCACCTGCGCCAGATCATCGACCGAGGCAGGCAGGATTGCGCGGGCGCCATCGCGCGCGACCTCAACCCGCGCGCCGTCCTGCAAGGCGCGCAACTGTGCTGTGATGCGCGCGCGTTCGGCCATCAGCGGGTCGGTGGTGCCGTGACCCCCCATCGCCGTTGCTGCGCGGATGATCGGGGCATAGCCCGTGCAGCGGCACAGATTGCCCTGCAGCGCGTGTTCGATCTGCGCCTCGGTCGGGTGGGGGGTCGTCATCCACAGCGCATAGAGCGCCATCACGAAACCGGGCGTGCAGAACCCGCATTGGCTGGCATGGTGCGCGACCATTGCGCGCTGAACGGGATGCAGCCCGCCATCGGCCCCGCGCAGATGCTCTATGGTCACCACATGGCACCCGTCGCAGGAGGCAAGCGGACGGATGCAGGCATTGACCGGCTCATAGACAAGGCGGTCGGCAGCCAGCCGCCCCACCAGCACTGTGCAGGCCCCGCAATCACCCTCGGCGCAGCCCTCTTTCGTGCCGCGCAGGCGCTGGTCAAGCCGCAGGTGATCCAGCAGCATGTCGCCCGGTGCAACCTGTGCGGTGTTCACCTGACGGTCGTTGAGCAGAAATCGGATGTCGCGGCGCGGGTCCATGTGGCCTCGTGTCTTGTGGTGTTGACCTGTAATATAGATCAAACCCCTGCATCGGCCCACTTGCAAGGCAAGACTTTGCTTTTCCGCGCCTTGCGCAGCACGTGCCGCGCGTTCGGGCAGTGACAGGGCACGCCGCGCCCGCCCGCCCGTCAGATGATGTCGATGTAATCCGACAATGTGCCCAGATCGGTTACGCCCGCGAGTGTGATCACATCGCCGCGTCCGAAATCGATGATCGTGTCCCCGTCGCGCACGCGGGCAAAACTGTCCAGCATCTGCTCCACGTCCATGCCGCCACCCCAAAGCAGGGCCTCCAGCTCCAGCCGGTCGCCGTCATCAAAGGTGAAATCGCGGATCAGGGCGGTTTCATCCCCGAACAGGAAAATGAAAGTATCCGCGCCTGGCCCGCCCACCAGCGTGTCATCGCCCGGCCCGCCATGGATGACGCTGTCGCCATTGCCGCCATGGATGAAATTGTTGCCGCCGCCGCCATAGATCGTGTCATCGCCATCCATGCCCCAGATCTCGTCATCGCCGGGACCGCCATAGATCAGGCTGTTGCCAAGACCCCCGTAGATGGTGTTGTTGCCGCCCCCCCCGTGGATCGTGTCATCGCCGCGTCCGCCGCCGATCCGGTCATTGCCCGGCCCGCCATAGATCAGCGTATCACCGCGCATGCCCCACAGGCTGTTATTGCCACCCCCGCCATAGATCGTGTCATTGCCCGGCCCGCCAAAGATAGTGTCATTGCCAGTGCCGCCCACCAGCATGTCATCGCCTGGCCCGCCGCCGAAGCGGTTATTGCCCGATCCGCCGAAGATCGTGTTCTCGCCTGACAGGCCCCACATCCGGTCATTGCCCGGCCCGCCATAGATAAGGTCATTCCCGCCCTCGGCACCGAAGATCAGATCGCGCCCGACACCGCCGAAGATCGTGTTGTTGCCACCCCCGCCATAGATCGTGTCGCGCCCCGGCCCGCCATAGATGAAATCATCGCCATCACCGCCGCGCAGCACATCGCGCAGAGTTTCACCGATGATATACTGGCCCGGCACGTCATCCGGGTCGGGCTTGGATCGTGGCGGGGGCGGTGGCGCGGGCATCTGGCCGGGGTCCAGTGGTGGTCGGTCTTCCCAAGGGTTAGGGATTTCTTCGAGCACGATGATCTGGCTGTCCGGGCCGATCAGCCCTTTCGGGAAAAGCTCTGCGCCTGTCAGCGCCCCCCCGTCATACGAGGTGATGTGCAGCTCAATCCCGCGATAGCTGATGACTGCGCCGGTAGAGGTGCTCGTGATGTCCAACTGATCGACATGGCGCAGCATCGGCAGATCGGTCAGGTCCAGCCGGTCCACGCCCGCGCGGAAGCCCGAGATATCGACCCGCGTGCTGTCGCCCAGGATGACGAAGGTATCCACTCCGTCGCCCGCTTCCATTGTGGTGCGCCCCGGACCCGCGACAAGCGTGTTGTTGCCGCCCCCGCCCACCAGCGTGTCATTATCCGACCCTGCGATCAGCACGTCATGCCCCGCGCTGCCGCGCAGCAATTCGGCCTGCGATGTGCTGGCCGTCTCGACCCTGCCCATATCCTGCAGATCGACGGTGAAATGGGTCAGTCCGGGGGAATTCTGTGCGCCCAGCGTGACATGCAGCATCCCGTCAATCACCTCGGCCGAGACCGTGAGCGGCGTGTCCAGATTGCCGCCATCCATGTCATGCCACGCCTCCATGAACACCAATTGCCCCGAGGGCAGCATCCGAAACAGCGTCACCCCGTGATCGGCCCCCGTGGCCAGCACGAAGGTGTGATCGCCGCTTTGCGCCACGGCCAGATCCTGAATGTCGCGGAAATAGGTGCTGCCCGTGTCGATCAGATGCTGGATCGGGGTCAGTTCGCCCGACATCCCGATCTCGATGACCGAAATCGCCGAGGCCCCGGCCGAGGCGACAAGTGCGAAGCTCGTGCCTTCAATGGTGATCACCTCAAGCGCGGTGGGCGCCGGGATGCCCAGCCCCTCGGCAATGCCGATGGTCCCGGTCTGCGAAATCAGACCGTTCGAATCGATCCGGTACGTGGTGACCTGCGCATCGATCTCACCCAGCGTGATGATGTAGTCGTGCCCGTCCAGCGTCAGTTCATGCAGGGCGACCGTGCCCTCTTGCCAGGGGTGATCGGGAAGCAGGTCATTGGCCGTGTCCGAGAACAGGCTCAGCGCCTGCAGGATGCCTTGCCCGCTGCCCTCATACGCCTCGACCAGATCATCATGCGCGATCCGGCGCACCGGCCCGATAGAGCCGTCATCGCGCAGCACATAGCCCGCGACCATGTCATCCGTGCCACCGAACAGCACGATTGTCTCGCCCCCGTATTCGAGAATGCTCAGATCGTGGCTGACCGTGTCTGCGACAAAGGGCGGGTAGGTCCGGCTCTCGCCCTCTTCCAGTGTGCCGTCAGAGCGGATGCGATGCATCGCGATCCCGCCGCCGGGTCCGCTTGTCGTTATGACATAGGACTGATCGCCCAGAGTCACGATCTGCGAATCGCTGATCCGGTGGTCGATCGCGTCATTCGATGTCTGATAAACCCCACCCAGTTGCAGCCACATGGTGCGCACCCTTGTCTGGAACCCGTTACCCGCGTTCAGGATGCTGGCCGCCTGGGCAGTGCAGGCGGCGAAAACATGTCGGGATTTGGGCCAATCGAGAGGATTTTCTTAATTCCGGCATGGTGGAATGGGGGGCATGACGGTTCATCTGCCTGATCGATTGCAGCCTGCCGATCCTGGCGCCCATGCCGGGGCGCGGCGGGTGGTTGCAATTGTCGTCACGCATGACCGGCTGGCGCAACTGCGCATGACCCTGCGGCGGTTGCTGGCCGCGCCTGGGCATGTGCTTGCGGGGGTGGTCGTGGTCGACAATGCCAGCGGTGACGGGACCGGCGTATGGCTGCGCGGCCTGTCGCATCCGCGTCTGCATGCATTGCGACTGGCGCAGAATGCCGGGGGGGCCGGCGGCTTCGCCGCCGGTCTGGCCCATGCGCGGCGGGTGTTCGATCCCGACTGGTAT
Source organism: Paracoccaceae bacterium (assembly GCA_007695345.1). Classification (GTDB taxonomy): domain Bacteria; phylum Pseudomonadota; class Alphaproteobacteria; order Rhodobacterales; family Rhodobacteraceae; genus Roseinatronobacter. The sequence goes on from REDZ01000069.1 coordinate 33,378, forward strand.
CTGCTGATGGATGATGACGCGCGCCCGATGCCGGGCACGCTGGCTGCGTTTCATGCAAGCGCACTGACTGGCTGGGATGCCGTGGCGGGCGCAGCCTGGCTGCCTGCAGGCGGGATATGTGACACCAATCGCCCCTCGCATGACCCGTTCGGGTCCTGGCGTATGCTGTGGCGCACGCTGCGGCGCGGGCGCGAGGGGTTTCATCTGGGCGCAGCGGCCTATGACGGGCGTGGGCCGGTGCGGGTGGATGCAGCGTCCTATGTCGGGCTGTTCCTGTCGCGCCGCGCGCTTGTACTGGCCGGGCTGCCCGATGCGGCGCTGTTTGTCTATGCCGATGACATGCTGCACACGCTGCGCCTGTCGCGCGCGGGCGGACAGATCGGGTTTTTCCCCTGCCTGCGGTTTGAGCATGACCACCGCCCTCCGGGCGCGGCGCAGGTTCCGCGATGGAAGCTGTATTACAAGTATCGCAACAGCCTGATCCTGTATCGAGAGGCTGCTGGCTGGCTGTTCTGGCCGGTTTGCGCGGTGGTCCTGCCCGCCTGGGCGCTGCGCGTCGCGGCCCGCCCCGCCGGACGTGGCACCGCGCTGTGTTTGCTGGCGCGCGCCGTGCTGCACGGGCTGCGCGGGCGTACCGATGTGGCGCATTCTCAGGTGCGCATCTGGGCGCGTGAGGGGTGATTGTGTTCTGCGCGCCCTGAGGCGTGGCTGCTATCGCAGTCGCGTCAGCAGCGCAATATGGTGCAGGCGCATCAACATCATGCCCAGCACCAGCGGCCCGAGGCACCAAAGCCCGATATAGGTGAACGACACGTAATCGGCCTGATAAACAGGATAGAAGGCCGCGCGCATCAGCCCGGTCAGATGCAGCACCGGATTGTACCACAGCACGGCCTGCGCGGCGGGCGGCATATCCTCATATAGCAGGATCACGCCAGAGATGATGAAAAGCGGCGCTGTCAGCACCTGCCACGCCTGCTGCCAAAGTTCTATCCTGTGAAACAGATAGGCGTTCAGCACCCCCAGCGACAGACCCATCGCCCCGGTCAGCCCCACGGCCAGCAACAGCACCGGCCAGTCTATCAGCGTTGCGACCCGGTCATGCACCATGATCCCCGACAGAATTACCACCATCACCCCGAGTGTCACCAGCAGGTTCAGCGCAAACCGCGCCAGCACCGCATCGAACCATGTGACGCGGGGATAGAGCAGCAGGCTGCGCGAGAAGGACAGTGCGCGGCCGGTCACATCCGCCAGCAGCGTGAACTGGCGCAGGATCAGCACGCCGGTTGCCTTGAACAGCAGGAAACTGGTGCCCAGCGCGGGCGATTTCTGAAGCAGTGCAAAGGCATAGGCCAGAACCACGATCATACCCAACGGCTGCAGGAGCGCCCAGATATAGCCGCCCGGCGTGCGCCCGTAGCGCGTGGACATCTCGCGCATGGCCAGCGCCGCGATGGTGCGCAGCGCAGTGCGGGGCCAGGTGGGGGCGGGATGGGGCATGGGGCCTCGGCGTTGCAGGGTTACGCTGTTTTAACGCGGATTTGCTAGCCAAGGCTTAACAGAGCGATGCCGCGCCAGAGGATACTATCCAGCCATGCCAGCCGATTCGGTCGTCAAACCCCATCCCACCCTGCTGCGCGGTGCAGCGGGCAAAGCAGGCTACATCGCCCCGCCCGCCGTGTCGCCCGCGCCGCCGGTCGCGCAAAGCCGCGGGATGCTGGCCTCGCTCGTGGTGATGGTGGTCGTGCCGCTTCTGGTGGTGGCGGGCTATCTGTGGGCGGTGGCGCAGGATCAATACGCCTCGCGCGCGGGGTTCACCATCCGGCAGGATGACAGCGCCAGCGCATCCGACCTGCTGGGCGGGATGTCGCAGCTTCTGGGCGGGGGCGGTGCGGGACATGCCGATCTTCTGTTCGAATATCTGCGCAGTCAGGAACTTGTCCTGCGGCTGGATGACCAGCTCGACCTGCGCGCGCATTACAGCACGCACTGGCCGCGCGATCCGGTCTTTGCGCTGCCGCCTGATGGCTCGACCGACCAGCTGGTGCGCTTCTGGCATCGCGTGCTGCGCGTGTCCTTTGATCGCAATACCGGGCTCTTGCTGGTCGAGGCGCGCGCCAACACCCCGGACTATGCCCGCGATCTGGTCAGCGCGCTGGTCGCGGAATCCGAGCGGATGATCAACCAGTTGAACGCGCAATCCCGGCGCGACCGGATGCAACTGGCCGAGGGCGATCTGGCGCTGTCCATCGACCGGCTGCGCCGCGCGCGTGAGGATCTGGCCGCATTTCGCGCGCGCACCCGCATTCTGGACCCCGATGCCGATATTCAGGGCCGGATGGGGGTGCTGAACAACCTGCAGGGCCAGCTTGCCCAGCATCTGGTCGAGCATGACCTGCTGGCACAGACCACAGCGGCCACCGATCCGCGCCTGCGTCAGTCCGAACGCCGGGTCGAGGTGATCCGCGATCGTATCCGTCAAGAGCGCGTGGCCCTCTCACGCGAGGATGCGGGGCAGGGCGATTCCGATTACCCGCGCCTGATCGCGCAATATGAGGCGCTGGTGGTCGAACAGGAGATTGCGCAGCGCGGCTATGGCGCGGCGCAACAGGCGCTGGACCTTGCGCGCGCCAATGCCGAACGCCAGAGCCTGTATATCGCGCAATTCATCCCGCCCACGCTGACGCAGGACGCGGCATACCCTGAACGGACGCTGCTGACCGGGCTGACCGGGCTGTTTGCGCTGATGCTCTGGGCCTTTGGCGTGCTCGGATACCTTTCGCTGCGCGACAGGACGTAGGCGATGGTCATGCATGCGCGCAATATCAGGGCCGAGCCGCCGATCCTGGAAATTCAGGATGTGGTCAAGGGCTACTGGCTGCACGGGGACTGGCGCCCGGTGATCCGTGGGCTGAGCATGACGCTGAAACGGGGGCAGGCGCTGGGGCTATTGGGCAGCAATGGCGCGGGCAAGACAACGCTGCTCGATCTTGTCGCCGGGCGCCAGCGCCCTGATGCGGGGCGCGTGCTGCGCCATGGCAGCGTGTCCTTTCCGGTGGGTTTTGCGGCAGGGTTTCACCGCGATCTGAGCGGGGCGCAGAACATCCGCTTTCTCGCGCGGATTTATGGCGCCGATCCGCAGGCGCTGGTGGATTTCGTCGCCGATTTCGCGGAGATCGGCGCCCTGTATCATGCGCCGATGCGCAGCTATTCCGCCGGAATGCGCGCGCGGCTGGGATTCGGGGCCTCGTTGGGGCTGCCGTTCGACCTGTATCTGGTGGATGAGGCGACAGCGGTGGGTGACGGTGCCTTTCGCCGCAAGAGCAAGGCGCTGTTTCGCGCCCGAATGCGCGCATCAAGCGGGATCATGGTCAGCCACAACCTGCGCGAATTGCGCAAGTTCTGCGATGCCGGGTTGGTGCTGCATCGCGGGCAGATACAGTATTTCGACCGGATCGAGGATGCGATCGCCGCGCATGAAACCCTCTGCGGACAGGGCTAGGGCGATGCGTGTGTTGCACTATAACTGGGCCGACCCGGATGATACCGCGGGGCGCGGCGGCGGTGTGCGGCATTACATGCAAGGGCTGATCCGTGCACTGGCACAGCGACCGGGGTGCCGTGTGAACACGCTCTCTTCCGGGCTGGCGCATGACCTGCGCGCGCGCGCGCCGCGTTGGCGGCACGTGCGGGACGCGCATTTCGAGATCGTGAATGCCCGCCCGCTGGCCCCCTCGCAGGCGGATTTCGCCAGCCCCGCCCAGATCAGCCACCCGCCGACCGAGGCCGCCTTTCGCGATTTCCTGCGCCAGACCGGCCCCTATGACATCGTGCATTTTCACACGCTGGAGGGGCTGCCCGCGCAGGTGCTGGAAATCGCGGCGGAACATGCGCGCGTTGCCTTCAGCCTGCACAACTACCACACGCTTTGCGCGCAGGTGAATCTGTGGCGGCAGGAACGCACGCATTGCCGCGATTTCGCCAATGGCCAGCACTGCCGCACCTGCCTGCCGCTGATGCCGGACCCGCGCGCGGTGCGCCGTGCCTATCAGCTAGAGACATGTCTGGCGCGGCTGGGGCCGGGACCGGGGCGCTGGGCCTGCGATCGGGTGCTGAGGCCGCTGTTGCGCCGGGGCTGGCGCATGGCAAGGCGGCTGGCGCGGCGGCGCGGCGATGCGGCCGCGCCGCCTGCACTGCTGGATCACGCGCAGCGCCGCGCGCGGATCGTGGGGTTGGTCAATGCGCATTGCGCACGCGTCCTTGCCGTGTCCGAACGCACACGCGCGATTGCGCTGGCGCATGGCATGGCGCGGGTGCAGACGCTCTATATCGGCACGGATCAGGCCCGCAAATGGGCGCGCAGCACGCCCCGGAAATGGCCCGCGCGTTTCACCGCTGAGCGGCCCCTGCGCCTGACCTATCTGGGCTATATGCGTCGCGACAAGGGGTTCGCCTTTCTGCTGGGGGCGCTGGCCGATCTGCCCATGCCGCTGGCGCAGCGCATCCATCTGACTGTCGCGGCCCACCAGGGCGACGCGCGGATGATGGCACAGATGGACGCCCTGCGCGGCCATCTGGCGGGGCTGCGCTGGTGCGATGGCTACACGCATTCGGGGCTGGACGTCCTGCTGGCGGATACTGATCTGGGGGTGGTGCCGCCCCTGTGGCAGGACAATCTGCCCCAGACCGCGCTGGAAATGCATGCCCGCCACATCCCGATCCTGACCTCGGATCGCGGTGGCGCGTCGGAACTTGGCGGCAGCGATGCGCTGGTCTTTCGCGCGGGCGACAGCGCGGGTTTTGCCGCGCGGCTGGCGCAGGTGCTGGACGGGCAGGTATGCCTTCAACGCTACTGGGCGCAGGCGCGGGCGCCGCAGGATATGGCGCGCCACGCCGACGCGTTGGCACACCATTACACAACCATGCTGCAGGAGGGGGAGGATGAAAGCGCTGATCCATATCGGCATTCCGAAATCGGGGACATCGTCGATCCAGGCGTTTCTCGCCGGCAATCGCGCCGCGCTGTCTGATCAGGGGGTGCTTTACGCACCTTTCAACCCGGAATTCGGCAGCCAGTATGAACTGCCGGTCACGGCGCTGGGGGCCTGCGGCGCGCAGGTCGGCCCGGAACTGGAGCGGCGTCGCCTGGGGTTCCGCGGCCCTGAGGATCAGCGCAGCTATATCCGCCGCTACACAGACTGGCTGGACGGTCTGCTGCGCGATACGGACCTGCCGCGCTTTGTCGGCTCGAGCGAGCATATCCATGCCTGGCTGACCACGCCCGAGCGGATTGCGGCGCTCGACCGCTTTCTGACCGCGCGGTTTTCCCATGTGCAGTATCTCGTCTATTTGCGCCCGCAGGAGGAATTGCTGACCAGCAGCTATTCCGAGGCCGTGCGCCGAGGCGCGACTCATGATTTCGCGGCCCATCTGGCGGCGCGTGCGCGGCTGGACCTGTGGCGCGGGGTGAAGCCCTGGGTGGAGGGCGTGGGGCGGGCGCGGCTGCATGTCCGGCTGATGGTGCCCGATGCGCTTGAAGGGGGCGACCTGCTGGCCGATTTCAGCGCTGCTGCCGGGATAGAGGCGGGGGGGCTTGCGCGCCCGGCGCGCGCGAACACGGCGCTCTCAGTCGGGGAGATCGCGCTACGGCGGCGGCTGAACAGGGTGTTGCCGGTGCACACGCAATCGGGCCGGGCGCATCCGCTGCACCGCATGGCACTGCGCTGCCTGTCGCCGCTGGTGCGGGACAGGGCCCGTCTGCACCTGAACCCCGCGCAACTGGCGCAGGTGCGCGCGTGCAATGCGGCCAGCAATGAAAAGCTGCGCAAGCGGTTTTTCTGGACGCGGCCTGCGTTGTTCTAACGGCTCTCAGCCCCGCAATCCGGCCAGAGCGGCGGCCAGATAGGGGCCGATATGCGGGCCCAGCCGGGTGCGCGGCAGCCCGGCGCGCCACCGGGCAAACCCTGCCTGCAGCGCAATCTTGTAGCGCAGGGGGCGGGTGGCGGCGGCAGCAAGCTGGCATTGCGCCAGATGCGCGAAGACGCGCGCCCGGTCGTCCGGTGGCAGGCTGCGCTGCGCCCCAAGCGACCGGGCCAGCCGGGCAAGGGGCTCTGCCGGTCGCGGGACGAGGGTCATCAACGGCTGCGCCGCGATGCGGGCGCTGCCCAGGGCGGTCATGCGCGCGGCCAGCAGGGCGGCGGCGATGCGCGGCGGAAGGGCCAGGCTTTCCACGCAAGGGATCGCGCGGCGGCGCAGGATCAGCCCGGACAGATCGGCGGCGATCAGCGGCGTGGCGCCCGGCATGGCGATCCCGCTGTCACAGCCATGCCGGGCGCCTGCCTGCCTGCAGGCCGTGACGATCAGCGCGTCAGCCTTGTCGCGCACAGAATACAGGCATCTCGCGGCCCAGTCCGGGGCCGGGCAGTCGCCCGGTTGCACGATCGCGACCCATTCGCTCGCAGCCTCGGTTGCGTGGGACAGTCCGGCATCGGGCGGGCCTTCGATCACCTCGGCCAATGGCAGGGTTTGCGCCTGCAGGGCTGTGCGTGTGGCATCCGTCAGCGGGCCTGCGACGATCACGCTCAGGCGCATCTGCGGGTCCAGCATGGGGGCAGGTCCGGGCGTGATGTCGGGGGTGGGGCGCCAGCGCCATCGCTCTTGCACGAACAGGGCGTGCGCTTGCTGCAGGAACGCCGTGCGCAGCGACGGGTCCGTGATGCGGGCCAGCCTCTCATCAACCGCGCGGGTGGCCAGCCGCGACAGCCCTTCGCGTTGCCGGGTCAGGCCTGTGGCGCGCACCGTTCCGGCCACTTCGCGCAGCCGGTCGAGATGCTGGAACGCTTCGCCATCGCCGCGCGCCGTAATCTGGCCCGCGCGCCCCTGGCGGTAGTGATACAGCAGCTGCGGCAGATAGCGGATACGCCGTGCGCGGCAGGCCAGGTGCCAGTAGAACGGATGATCCTCATACAGCGCGCCGGGGCGAAACCGCGTGGTGCCGATAAAATCGCGCCGATAGAGCTTGTTCCAGACCGAGGGGAAGAGCCCGGCCACATCGCAGGCATCCCAGAGGGGCAGCCAGCGCGGCCCGCCTTGCGGGACGGGCGCGCCATGGATGGCGGAATGCGGGACATGTTCCGCCCCGACCAGCGTGAGGGCACAGGCCGTCCAGGGGCTGGCGTGTGCGGTCAGTTCGCGGTGATGCGTGCGCAGGAAATCGGGCGCATAGCTGTCATCGCCGTCCAGAAAGGCGATGCAGGCCCCGCGCGCCCGGTCCAGCCCGATATTGCGCGCGACTGACAGCCCTGCCGGGGGCGTGGCGATCAGCGTGAACCGGTTGTCGCCCGCAATCGCGCGCTGCGCGGCGGCGCGTGTGCCGTCGCTGGAGCCATCGTCAATGACCAGCGCCTCGAACGCCGGGAAGCTTTGTGCGCGCAGCGAGGCGATGGCCGTGCCGATCTGCCCTTCCAGATTGCGGCAGGGCAGGATCACCGTGATCGCGGGCGTTTCAAGCGCTGTGGCCATGGCGTTCCTTCGGACCTTTCATCTGGTCCAGACTGACGCGGCTGGCTGAACATCGGGTTAACCTTGTGGCTTTGGCGCTGCCTCTATTTTGGGCAACGTCCTCGCCCGCGCTTTACATTCCCTACGGACCCGTCTTTGATGAAGAAAAATTGGGAGGTCGCCGATGCCGGACACCTTTTTCAACGAAATGTATGATGCCAAGGGGTTGCGCGCACCTTACCAGATGCTCGAAGGCTGGTATCAGAACATGCCCAGCGAGTTCCGCGCCTTCAAGCAGGCTGAAGCCGAAGGGCTGTTTCGCCGCTTTGGCATCACATTCGCTGTTTATGGCGAAGGGGGTGACCCGGACCGTCTGATCCCGTTCGACATGTTTCCGCGCGTCTTTGCCGCGGATGAATGGCGCAGGCTGGAGCGCGGGATCAAGCAGCGCGCCCGCGCGCTCAATGCCTTCCTCTCCGATGTCTATGACCGCGGAGAGATCATCCGCGCGGGCCGTATCCCCGCTGATCTGGTCTATCGCAATGAGGCCTACGAGATTCCCGTTGCCGGGTTCCGCCCGCCGCTGGGGGTGTTCAGCCATATCGTGGGGATCGATCTGGTGCGCACGGGCGCGGATCAGTTCTATGTACTGGAAGACAATTGCCGCACGCCGTCGGGCGTGTCCTACATGCTGGAAAACCGCGAGGTGATGATGCGGATGTTCCCGCATCTGTTTCAGGAAAACCGCGTGGCGCCGGTGGACAATTATGCGCGTTTGCTGAAACGCACGCTCGCCTCTGTCGCGCCGGCGAAATGCGATGGCGAACCCAATATCGTGATCCTGACACCGGGGCATTTCAATTCCGCCTATTACGAGCACAGCTTTCTCGCCGATCTGATGGGGGTGGA
>REDZ01000061.1 GCA_007695345.1 Paracoccaceae bacterium
GCGCGTCCGCAGGGGGCCCGACGCCACTACCAGATATCTTCCATGATACACAGCCCGCGCGCCGTTGCCGTGGACGCTGGCCCATGTCTTATCCCGGGCAGACAAGCTGCGCGCCCGATGCCGGGCGCGCAGCGCGGGCGTTCAGCCTTTCTTGAGGCAGCGCGCCCCCAGAACCTCGGCGATCTGTACTGCGTTCAGCGCCGCACCCTTGCGCAGATTGTCACTGACGCACCAGATGTTCAGCCCGTTCTCGATGGTCGAATCCTGCCGGATGCGGCTGATATAGGTCGCGAACTCGCCGACGCAGTCCACGGGCGTGATATAGCCGCCATCCTCGCGTTTATCGACCACCAGGAGGCCCGGCGCCTCGCGCAGGATGTCGCGGGCCTCTTCCTCGTCCAGAAAATCCTCGAACTCGATATTGATCGCTTCGGAATGGCCCACGAATACCGGCACGCGCACACAGGTCGCGGTCAGCTTGATCGACGGGTCCATGATCTTCTTGGTCTCGGCGATCATCTTCCATTCTTCCTTGGTCGAGCCATCATCCATGAAGACATCGATATGCGGGATCACATTGAACGCGATCTGCTTGGGATAGACGCTGGGCGCAACCTCTTGTCCGGGCACATACATGCCCTTGGTCTGGTTCCACAGCTCATCCATCGCCTCTTTGCCCGAACCCGACACAGACTGATAGGTGCTGACCACCACGCGCCTGATCCGCGCGCGGTCATGCAAGGGCTTGAGCGCCACGACCATCTGCGCCGTCGAACAATTCGGGTTGGCGATGATGTTCTTCTTCGTGTAGCCATCCACGGCCTCGGCATTCACCTCGGGCACCACCAGCGGCACATCCGGGTCCATCCGGTAGAGCGAGGAATTGTCGATCACCACACAACCCGCCTTGGCTGCGCGCGGCGCATAGGTCTTGGTCGCCTCTCCCCCGATGGCGAAAAGCGCGATATCCCAGCCCGTGAAATCGAACTGCTCCAGATCCTGGCATTTCAGCGTCCGGTCGCCAAAGCTAACCTCGGTCCCCTGGCTGCGGCGCGAGGCAAGCACCGCGATTTCATCGACCGGGAATTCCCGCTCGGCCATGATGTTCAGCATCTCGTGGCCCACATTGCCTGTGGCGCCAACGACAACGACCTTGTAGCCCATTCCGGCCTCCTTTGCGTCTGTCGCGCGTGAATTAACGTATATGGGACCCAAGGGAAAGGGTGCTAGTCGGTGCGGTCGCGGGCAAATGCGTAGAACAGACAGCCCACCAGCAGCGCGAGGCCGAAAAACGCGAACAAGGCCTGATAGGCGGCCTCGGGCGGCATATCGGGGGCGCTGGCATGCACGCGCCCGCTGAGCGTCTGCATCACCCCGACCCCGCCGATGGAGCACAGGTTCAGGAATGTGATCCCGCGCCCGGTCAGATGCGCCGGAATGAAACTGCGGCCATGCGCCATCATCATCGGAAAGGATGCCCCGAAAAACCCGACACCTGCGAACAGGAACGCCGCTTGCCACACGCCCGCCATCGGCACCGCCCAGAGCACTGCCAGACAGGCCACGCCCGCCAGATTGCCGGTCAGCACCACCCATTTGCGCGTGCCGAACACCCGGTCCAGCGGGCCATAGGCGAAATTGCCAAGGATCATCGCAACCGCCATCATCAGCGTCACCTGACCGACCAGCGTCGCACTCGCATCATTCAGGTCGCTGTAGAACGGCCCCGCCCATAGCCCGCGTATTCCGGCGGCAGGCGCATAATTGACCGCCAGAAGCGGGATCATCAGCCACAGCGCCGGGATGCGCAACAGATCGCGCAGCCGGCCCTGCCCGGCCTCTCCCTGCTCGGCGCGCGGGACATCCGGCACACGCCACCAGATCAGCGCGCTGATCAACGCCGTCAGCCCGCCCACGGCCAGCACGGCAGCGCGCCAGCCCATCGCCTCGGCCGCCCAGGCCAGCGGCAGCGCGCCAAGGATGTTGCCGAGCGAGCCGAAGCCCAGCACCGCGCCCGCCAATGTGGCAAAGACCGCAGGCGGATAGAGCCGCGCAAAGATGAAATAGGACGCCATCAGCACCGGCGCGCAGCCGATCCCCAGCAGCGCCATGGCCAGATGCACATGCAGGGCCGATCCCGCAAACCCCATCAGCACCGCACCGCCCGTGCCGCCCAGGCCCAGCATCAGCGCCGCTGTCCGGCGTGGGCCATAGCGGTCGAGCGCCACACCCACGGGCAGTTGCATGGCCGCAAAAACCAGAAACCACAGCCCCGAGGCAAAGGCCAGATCGTCAGTCGTAACCCCGATATCGGATTGCAGCATCCCGGCCAGCACGGCCAGAAACGCGCGGTAGAACTGGCTGAGCATGTAGCCCAGCACCAGCAGGATCAGACCCAGTTTCATGCAAGGTGCGCCTGTTATTTGTGCACTCGACCATCAGGCTTAGTGAACCTGTGAAGCATTGGCAACGCCCATTGCGCAGGTTTCGGGTCGCGCGCGGGGACGAGGCCGGGCTAGACAGGGGGTCACAACAAGGAATGCCACGATGACAGAGATGCCCGTGCAGGATGCCAGTTATCACTACCGCGTCATGGAACGCGCCATCGCGCTGATCGACGCGCCGGGCGGTGCGCAGCGCCCGCTGGCCGAACTGGCGGCCGCCATGGGGATGAGTCCCGCGCATTTCCAGCGCCTGTTCAGCCAATGGGTCGGCGTCTCGCCCAAGCGCTACCAGCAATATCTGACGCTCGGTCATGCCAGGCGCCTGCTGGAAGAACGCTTCACAACCTTGGAGGCTGCGCATTCCGTGGGCCTGTCCGGGCAGGCGCGGCTGCATGACCTGTTCCTGCGCTGGGAGGCCATGACACCGGGCAGCTATGCGCGGCGCGGCGAGGGGCTGACCATCCGGTATGGCTGGTTCGAGTCCCCCTTCGGCCCGGTGCTGGGGATGGCCACGGATCTGGGGCTGTGCGGGCTGGCCTTTGGCGAACCGGGGGACAAGGATGCAACGATTTCCGACATGGCCGCGCGTTGGCCCAGGGCGCGTCTGATCGCCGATGATGCCGCCGCCGCACCGCATGTCGCCGCCGCCTTCGCCCAGTCGGGCGAGGCCCAACTGCACCTGATCGGCACGCCCTTTCAGATCAAGGTCTGGGAAGCACTGTTGCGCGTGCCCCCCGGCCATGTGACTAGCTATGGCGAGATCGGGCGCGCGGTCTGCACGCCGCGCGCCGCGCGCGCCGTGGGCGCGGCGGTGGGGCGCAATCCGCTTGGATTCGTCATTCCCTGCCACCGTTGTCTGCGCGGCGGCACAGGCAGTCTGGGCGGGTATCACTGGGGCCTGGAGCGCAAACGCGCCATGCTGGGCTGGGAAGCCGCGCGGCTGGACGCATCGGCACCCACAACCGGCAAGGATTTGCCGGTCAAGCGAAATTGACGTGACTTCACATGGGTTTGCGGCTTATAGAGACGAAGAACTCTGGAGGGGCTGAAACGATGTTCATGAGCAAACCTGTAATCGGTCTGGGTGCCGCCATATTGTTTCTGGCGGCTTGCGAACCCGATCCCAACAACCCGCAGAACCGCACTCTGGCCGGGTCGGTGACCGGCGCGGCCGTCGGCGGTGTCATCGGCGCGGCAACGGGCGATGGCAGCGCGCGCCGCACTGCAGCGGGCGCCATCATCGGCGGGACCGCCGGGGCGCTGATCGGGCAACAGCTTGACCGGCAGGCTGCGGATCTGCGCCGCCAGCTGGGCAGCAATGTCGATATCCGCAACACCGGCGAAGAACTGATCCTGACCCTGCCGCAGGACCTGCTTTTCGCAGTTGACAGTGCAACCCTGCGCCCTGACCTGCAGAGCGACCTGCGCAGCATTGCGACCAATCTGGTGAACTACCCGCGCAGCGATGTGATCGTGGTGGGTCACACCGACAACACAGGCGCTGCAGATTACAACCAGGGCCTGTCCGAACGTCGTGCAGGTTCCGTGGCCACAGTGCTGCGCAGCCAAGGTGTGGCGTCCAACCGCATCCAGACAATCGGGCGCGGTCTGACCCAGCCCGTCGCCGATAACAGCACGGCAGAGGGTCGGCGGCAGAACCGCAGGGTGGAAATCTTTATCCGCCCGCATCAGCCAGCCTGAACTGTATTCATTCTGAACATCGGGCCAGCCCGGCGGGCTGGCCTTTTCCGTTGCACATTCCCCGAACCGGTCATATCTTTTGACCAGTTCGCGCTTAAAAATCGGGCATCGCCCTGCAAGCGCAGGCAGCATTGCGTCGGAGGCCAGATGCCCTTTCAGCGGATCCAACCCGAAAAACTGTCACACAGCGTCGTGCGGCAGATCGAGTTGCTGCTGCTGCGCGGCATCCTGCGTCCGGGCGAGCGCCTGCCCTCGGAACGCGAGCTGGCCGAAAAGCTGGGCGTCTCGCGCCCATCGCTGCGTGCGGCAATTTCGGAATTGCAGGAACGTGGCCTGCTGACCACGCGCGCAGGTGCGGGCCTGTTTGTCGCCGATCTGCTGGACTCCGCCTTCTCGGACTCGCTGGTCACATTGTTTGCCCAGCATGACGAGGCGCTGTTCGACTATATCGGCTTTCGCCGCGATCTGGAGGGGATGTCCGCGGAACGGGCCGCGCGCTACGGCTCGTCAATCGACCTGAAGGTTATCGACACGATCTATCGCAAGATGGAAGCCGCGCATCTGAAACGCGACCCGACCGAAGAAGCGACGCTGGATGCGGAATTCCACCTCTCGATTGTCGAGGCATCGCATAACATCATCATGCTGCACATGATGCGCGCCATGTTCAATCTGCTGCATCAGGGCGTGTTCTATAACCGCCAGATGATCTTTCGCCAGCGCGCGACCCGCGATGACCTGCTCAATCAGCATCAGGCAATCAACACCGCCATTCAGGACCGCGACCCCGACGCCGCCAGACAGGCCGCGCGCGCGCATCTGGATTTTGTCGAACAGATCATGTCCGACCGCAAGCGCAGCGAAAAGAACGAGGCCATCGCCCGGCTGCGCTTTGAACACGCGCAGGACATGTAACGAAAAACCCCGGCCACGTGGGCCGGGGTTCAGGATTGATGGAGCGGATCGCAGTTAATGCAACCGCTCCTTCGCCGTCGCCAGCGCCTTATCGATCAGCGCATTGCTGCGTTCGGCATCCATTTGCGTCGCCATCACATCGCCAGCTGCGGCAACCGCAATCGACACCGCGGCATTGCGTACATCGCGGATCGCGCTGGCCTCGGCCGAAGCAATCTTGTCCTCCGCAGCCTTCATCCGGCGCGCAATAGAGGTTTCAATATCCGCCTTGGCCTGATCGGCCGCGATCTGCGCGTCCGATTTCGCCTTCTCGACGATGCGCGCGGCTTCTTCCTTTACCTCGGTGCGCTTTCGTTCGAAAGAGGCATGCAACTCCAGCGCTTCCTCACGCAGGCGACGGGCCTCATCCAGCTCTGACCGGATCGTGTCGGCGCGATTGTCCAGAAGCCCCATGATCTTGGGCGGCACCTTGAAATAGACAAGGATACCCACAAAGATGATGAACGCGATCAACACCACCATGTCGGTGTTATAGAGCGAGAAGAACGGGTAATCGCCCGCAGCCAGCGCCGGAGTGGCCAGCAGCGTGGTCAGCAAGGTCAGAACACGCATCACAGGCCCCCTTTCAGCCGTGCATCGACCGCAGCATTCACGCTGCGCGCGTCGGCTTTGGCGCCAAAGGATGTCAGGATTTCCTTTGCCGTATCCTTGGACACTTCGCTTACCATTTCGATCGAGCGATCCCGGATATCGCGAATGCGCCGCTCCGATTCTGCCGTGCGGGCAGCGATTTCGGCATCTGCCTTGGCGATCTCGGTATCAAGCTGCGCCTGCATCTCGGCTTTCGCGGCCTCGACGATGCGATTGGCCTCGGCGCGCGCATCGGCACGGGCCTTGTGATAGGCGTCCTCGGCCTCTTGCGCCTTGAGCTTGTATTCCTCGGCCGCGCTGATATCGCTGGTGATCGTGCCTCGACGATCCGCCAGAACTGCGGCAACACGCGGCAGCGCGATGCGCGACATGACGTAATACAGAACGAACAGAGTCACGATCAGCCAGAAGATCTGGTTCGAGAACGTGCTCAGGTCCAGTTGGGGCATGCCGACCCCGTTTGCGGCATCATCTGCCATGTCGTCCCCCTAAACCCTGGTTTCACCAAGGGGGCCACGCGGCCCCCCCGGACGATGGGATACTGTCGGGAAACTCAGACAGCGAACATCAGCAGAAGTGCCACGAGGAACGAGAAGATCCCCAGCGCTTCGGCGAATGCGATGCCGATGAACAGCATGGCGGTCTGGCCGGCGGCGGCCGACGGGTTGCGCAGGGCGCCGGACAGGAAGTTGCCCGCAATATTGCCCACACCGATCGCGGCGCCGCCCATGCCGATGGCGGTCAGACCAACGCCGATGAACTTGCCCATTTCTGCGATATCGCCTTCCATGTCATGTCTCCTTGAGGTTTGGAATTGGCAGGATGAGGTATTCGACCGACCGCGCTTTAGTGCGACGGGTGCAGTGCATCACGCAGATACACGCAGGTCAGAATGGTAAACACATAGGCCTGGATCACGGCCACCAGCAGCTCCAGCGCGTACAGCGCGGTCACCGCCAACACGGGTACGAAGAATGCCGCCCCCAGCGCGCCGGCAAAGCCCGCGAACACCTTGGCCACGGCATGGCCTGCCATCATCGCACCCGCAAGACGAATGGAGTGGCTGATAGGCCGCGCGAAATAGGAAATCAGCTCGATCACCGCAAGGATCGGGCGCAGCGCCAGCGGCGCCGAGCTGACCCAGAACAGGCCCAGAAACTTGGCCCCATGCAGGATGAAGCCCAGGGCCGTCACTGTCAGGAACACGGTAAAGGCCAGCACCGCCGTCACGGCAATGTGCGATGTCGTGGTAAAGGCGAAAGGGATCAGCCCCAGCAGGTTCGCAAACAGTACGAACATGAACAGCGTGAAGATATGCGGAAAGAAGCGCACCGCGTCACGTCCTGCAACATCCTCGACCATCTTGTAGACGAAACCGTAGGCCAGTTCCGCGGCTGATTGCGCGCGCGTGGGGACCAGCGCGCGGCCCCGTGCGCCATAGACCATCAGGATTGACGCCGCGACAATCGTCAGCGCCATCCACAGCGTGACATTGGTGGGTGTGTACCAGCTTACATCGCCACCGAACAGGGCCTTGACCTCGAACTGGTCCATCGGCCTGATGTTGAAGCCACCGCTTTCATTCGCCACGTTGCCTGTCCCTCTGTTCGCCATCCGCGCGCTGCGCGGCATCTGCCTCTGCACCGGTCTGGAATTCGCGGGCCGAGCGCAGCATTGTCTGCACACCGGCCCCGAAGCCCAGCAGGGTCAGCAGAACCAGGAAAATCGGCATGGTGCCAAACAGGATATCCAGCCCGTAGCCCATCGCCGCCCCGACCCCGAGACCCGCAACCATCTCTATCACCATCCGCCAGCCGATCTGGGCCATCGAGTGATGATCCTGCGCAGCACGTGGCGGTTCCAGCGTGGCCTTTGCCTTCGCGATCCGTGCATCGAGGGCGTTCAGCCGCTCCAGTTCGTTCCGCTCGGTCATGCCCGCCACCCCGGCTGCAAGTTGCGCGCAAGCTATGCAGGCAGGCGGATGGAGTCAAGTTGTGAAACGCATGGGGCGGATGATGATAAGTATATGATATTTGTTTATTTTTTTGAAATGACGCAAATGCAGCACAGCGCGCGCGGGCAAATCCGCGCCTGGCAGCATATTCAACCGAAGAGTTGACCTTTGCCCTCGCGCGCGCAACATGCAGGCCATGACCCCGTCACCGCCCCCGACACTGGATCAGGTTTTCACAGCCCTCGCCGACCCGACGCGGCGGGCGATCCTGGCCATGCTGCTAGAGGATGACATGGCCGTAACAGATGTGGCCGCGCCGTTTTCGATGTCGCTGGCGGCGATCTCGAAACATCTGGGCATTCTGGCGGCGGCCGGACTGATCAGCCAGGAAAAGCGCGGGCGCGTGAAATGGTGCAAGCTGGAACCCGATTCGCTGCGCGAGGCGTCGGTCTGGATGCAGGCCTTCGGGCAGTTCGAGGCGGTCAATCTGGATGCGTTCGAGCGGTTTCTGGCGCAGGAATTCCCTGACCCCGATGCCTGAGCCCCGCCTGCGCACCGCGCAGGCAGCGCCCGCGAAGGGCCATTGGGGTGGGTGGGCGGGGCCCTGAGCGGGCGCTTACCCCGTCAGCGCAGACTCACACGATCTGCGTAAACGCATCTCGCAAGGCCTGCGACCAGGCCGCGGACATCGCAGCGAATTCCTCGTCATTCGCCTCGATCCGGCGCTGCTGGCTCACGCGCAGGGCGTCTGCCTCAATCACCACCAGATCCAGCGGCATGCCCACGCTCAGATTCGAGCGAATGGTGGAATCCATCGACAGCAGCGCGGCCTTGCGCGCATCGGCCAGCGGGGTATCGACCTTGATGACCCGGTCCAGAATCGGCTTGCCGTACTTGTGCTCGCCGATCTGCAGATAGGGGGTGTCCTCGGTCGCCTCGATGAAATTGCCCTCGGGATAGACCAGAAACAGCCGCATCCTGCCGCCCTTGCGCTGCCCCGCCACGATCATCGAGGCATTGGCCGCCTCGGCCAGCCGGTCCATGCGCGACCGTGTCTCTGCCGTCACCTGCGACAGCGTCTCGCCCACCAGCGTGGCCACTGTCAGCATGTTCTCGGACTTCATGATCGAGCTTTGGTCAGTCGCGTCGGGATCATCGATCGCTTCCTGCAGCCGCGCCAGTGTCGTCTGGGTCACCGACAGGTTGCCCGCTGTCATCATCGCGATGACGCGTTCGCCCGGATCCTCGAACACGAACATCTTTCGATAGGTCGAAATATTGTCCAGACCCGCATTTGTGCGGGTGTCCGACAGCAACACCAGACCTGCCCTGAGCAGCAGCCCCACGCAATAGGTCATCGCACTCCCCCTGTGACGGAAGCGCCACACCTAGTGCTGCGCGCGCCCCCGCGCAAGGGGGTCATTGCTGCTGTGCCTCGATCACCACG
Source organism: Paracoccaceae bacterium (assembly GCA_007695345.1). GTDB lineage: Bacteria > Pseudomonadota > Alphaproteobacteria > Rhodobacterales > Rhodobacteraceae > Roseinatronobacter. Next base: position 9,113 of record REDZ01000061.1, read on the forward strand.
ACAACATGCAGCCGCTCTTCGGCGCCGCCCAGCACCAGCCCCCGGATCGGCGCGGCATCCTGTGCGTCCAGACCCGATCCCAGCCTGATGTAATGCGCGTTCGGGCAGGATTTGTTCGATGCATCGAACCCCACCCAGCCCAGCCCGTCGACAAATATCTCTGCCCAGGCGTGGCTGGCCTCATGCGGGGTGCCGTCTTCGGTCGCGTTCAGATAACCCGACACGTAGCGCGCAGGCAGCCCTGCCAGATGCGCGCAGGAAATCAAGACCTGCGTATGGTCCTGACAAACGCCCGCGCCTTCGTTCATCGCCTCGGCGGCAGTGGTATGGGCATGGGTTGCGCCGGGGCGGTAGGGCAGCGCGTCCGCCACGGCGGCGGCCAGCGCATGGGCGCGGTCCAGCGTGCTTGCCCCCTCCAGCCCGGTCAGCGCAGCCTCGGTCAACTCATGGATGGCGCGATTGGGTTCGGTCCGGGGGGTGGGGCGCGTATAGGCCTGCGGCGGCACCCGCTCGCGATGCCCGCGCAAGACGCCAGACATATCCTGCGTCTCGACCGTGCCGCTGACAATGACCTCGATATGGTCCATCGGCTGGCGCAGGGACGCGGTTTGCAGATAATCACCCGCCCCGTTGCGGATGACCTCTCCCATCATGGCGCCGGGCACCTCGACTTTCCAGTCGATGATCTTCTGCCCCTCGCATTTCGCGGGGATCAGTTGCAGGCTCTGGATGATGCCGTTCACGGGGGTGGCAAACTCATAACGGGTCGTGTGCCGAACTGTCAGGATCATCGCGCCTCTCCCGTCAGGTACTGATCCTGAATGCAATGGCCCAGCCCTGCATTCTCGGAAATCATCCGCGTCAGGAACTCGTGCAGCCCCTCGTCGAACACATCATCGATCCGCGCCTCGGCCAGCTCACCCAGTAGCGTGCGCGCGGCTTCCTGCGCGGGGGTGGAGCGGTCGTAGATCCGCGCCAGATGGTCCAGATGCTCATTCACTTCAATACAGCATGACAGCAGCGAGCGCGGGAATTTCGGGTTCAGGATCAGGAAATGCGCGATCTGCGCCGCGCTCAATTCGCCCCCATAGGCCCAGTTATAGGCCCGATGCGCCGAAAGCGCACGCAACAGCGTCGTCCATTGGTAGTTGTCCAGCCCCGATCCGATATAGGCGACCGAGGGCAGCAGCACATAATATTTCACATCCAGAAGCCGCGCCGTGTTGTCCGCGCGTTCCACCGCGTAGCCCAGATTCATGAAGCGGTAGCCATCATTGCGCAATTGCGTCGTCTCGATCGCGCCGCGGATCAGCGCGGCGGTGCGCAATGTCCAGTCCGTCAGATCCGGCACTTCGAGCGAGGACCGTTCGCGCCGTGTCAGCGCCTTGAGCTCCTGAAACGAGGTGTTGATCGCATCCCAGACCTGCGAGGTCAGCGCCGTGCGCACGATCCGCGCATTCTCGCGCGCCGCTGTAATGCAGCTTGCCACCGAGGACGGATTGTCCTGATCGAAAAACAGGAACGATTCGACATTGCGCTGCTTCAGCTCGCCATATTTCTCGGTAAAGGGCTGCAACACGCCCTTGGACTGCAGGATCGCGCTCCATTCCGTGCGAAACCCGCCACCGGTATTGGGCAACAACGCATTGCGAAAGCCCAGATCCAGCAGGCGGGCCGTGGTTTCGGACCGTTCCAGATAACGGGCCATCCAGAACAGATTGGCAGCAGTGCGGCTCAGCATCTCATTCCTCCGCGATGACCCATGTATCCTTGACGCCCCCGCCCTGGCTGGAATTGACCACCAGAGAGCCCTCATTCAGCGCCACCCGTGTCAGCCCGCCCGGCACCAGTTCGACTTCGCGCCCCACCAGACAATAGGGCCGCAGATCGACATGGCGCGGCGCGATCCCCTCCTCGACAAAGGTCGGGCAGGTGGACAGCGCCAGCGTGGGCTGGGCGATGTAATTGCCGGGGTTCTCCGACAGTTTGGCGGCGAATGTCTCGATCGTGGCCTTGTCCGCCTTCGGCCCCACCAGCATTCCGTAACCGCCAGAGCCATGGACCTCCTTGACCACCAGTTCGGCCAGATTCTCCTGCACATATTTCAGATCATCGGGCTTGGCGCATTGCCATGTCGGCACATTTTCCAGAAGCGGCGCTTCGCCCAGATAGAAACGCACCATTTCCGGCACATAAGTATAGATCGCCTTGTCATCGGCCACGCCCGCCCCCGGTGCCGAGCAGATATTCACCCCGCCCGAGCGATAGACATTCATCAGACCCGGTACCCCCAGCGTGCTGTCGGGGCGGAAACACAGTGGGTCAAGGAACGCGTCATCGATCCGGCGATAGATCACATCGACCTTTTTCGGCCCCTGCGTCGTACGCATCCAGCAGAAATCGCCCTCGACGAACAGGTCCTGCCCCTCGACCAGCTCCACCCCCATCAGATCGGCGAGAAAGCTGTGCTCGTAATAGGCGGAATTGAAAT
>REDZ01000158.1 GCA_007695345.1 Paracoccaceae bacterium
CGCCACGGCCCGGTCCGCGCTTGCGCGCGGCGGCGCGGGCGGGGCCGGCCAGGTCATCGGGCCAGGGGGTGCCGCCGATCACGGCCATGTCACGCTTCATCAGCCGCTCGATCGCGCGCAGATCGCCCATTTCGGCGGGCGCGCAAAAGGCTACCGCCCGACCCGCCGCCCCGGCGCGCGCCGTGCGCCCGATCCGGTGGACATAGTTTTCGGGCACTTCGGGCAGCTCATAGTTATAGACATGGCCCATATCGGGAATGTCGATCCCGCGCGCGGCCACATCGGTCGCGACCAGCACCTTGATCTGCCCGTCCCGGAACGCGCGCAGCGTGCGCTCGCGCTGGCCCTGGCTCTTGTTGCCATGGATGGAACCAGCCGGGATGCCCCAGCCGGTCAGCAGCTTCATCAGCTTTTCTGCCCCGTGTTTGGTGCGCGAGAACACCAGCGCCAGATCTTCGGGATGTTCCTTCAGATACCCTTCCAGCAGCCGCGCCTTGTCGCCCTGGCTGATGAAGTGCACGGCCTGATCGATCTTGTCCGCCGGTTTGCCGGGGGGCGAGACCTGAATCCGCTCGGGCCGGTCCAGATAGGCCTCGGCAATCTCGTTCATCTGCTTCGACATGGTAGCCGAGAACATCATCGTCTGCCGCTGTTTCGGCAGCAGCGCCGCTATCTTGCGCAGCGCATGGATAAAGCCCAGATCCAGCATCTGGTCGGCTTCGTCCAGCACCAGCATCCGCGTCGCATCAAGCGTCAGGGCGCGCCGGTCGAGCAGATCCAGCAGCCGCCCCGGTGTCGCCACCAGAATATCGCAGCCCTTGGCCAGTTTCTGGATCTGCGGGTTCAGCCCCGCGCCGCCGACGACACGCTGCACTTTCAGCGGTGTCTTGCGGGCAAAAGCGCCCAGCGTCTCGGTGATCTGGCTGACCAGTTCGCGCGTCGGCGCCAGGATCAGCGCCTGTGTTGTCTTGGGCGCGGGGCGGCCTGCACCCAGGGCGGCATGCATGACCGGCAGGCCAAAGGCCAGGGTCTTGCCTGTGCCGGTCTGCGCCAGCCCCAGCAGGTCGCGGCCCTGCATGATCAGCGGGATCGCGCGGGCCTGAATAGGGGTCGGGGTGTCAAGGCCTTGCGCCTCCAGTCCGGTCATCAGAACCGGGCGCAGCCCGAACATCGAAAAATCCGTCAAAGTCTGTCCTCTCGCAGCCTGCGCACGCGCAGGCATCTTGCCCCGGCACTGGCCGGAAGCGGTTTGGGGGCGCATCGTCACTGCGCCGCCCCCCACGCGTGATGTCGGGAAGCTGGTTTCGGGCCTCATGCCCTGCCCGCAACGTCAAACATGCTCACGCGGCAAGTTGCGGATGGGTGGCACATGGGCCTTTGCGGCCCACAAGTCAAGCTTCAATGCGGATCGGGCTGCCGCGCCAGCAGCGCCAGCACCCCGGCCAGCCCGCACATGGCAATCGGAAACATGGTAAACACCCCGAAGCCGAAACTCAGCCACATGCCCGCGCTTGAGGCAAGCAATAACGCCCCGCCGATCAGGTTCGAAGAGCGCGCCATGGCGGCCCCGGCAATCGCCATCACTGGCGCGATCAGGCTCATGGACCGGATCAGCGCCATGTTGCCCACCCCGCCCGTGATCTCTGCCAGTTCGGGGTAGCGAATCAGCAAGTCGGTATAGCCAAAGCTGAAAAACCCCACCAGCATACCCCACAGCCCGCCGATCAGCCCCAAAGTCAGTGCCGCATTGCGCATGATCCCGTCACCTTCTGAATTTTTGGCAAAACCGTGCCCCGACGCAGCCTTACATCCAAAACTCTTGCGTTTTAACCCCGCTGTGGCACAGTCAAGCCGGGATGACAGACTTTCCAGGACGCCTCTGTTTTCGCAGTCGGCCAAGGAAGACCTGGCTGAACGACGCCCCGGCAATCCTGCGGGGGGAAGAGAGAACTGAGGAGACGACCGATGCCGACAGGCACCGTGAAATGGTTCAATACGACCAAAGGCTATGGCTTCATTGCACCCGATGGGGGCGGCAAGGATGTGTTCGTGCATATTTCGGCAGTCGAACGCGCCGGGCTGACCGGGCTCGCCGATGATCAGAAGATCGCCTATGAACTGCGCGCCGGGCGCGACGGGCGCGAATCGGCCAGCGATCTCAAGCTGCTGTGATCGCGGACATACGGGCAGCACCGATGGTCTGAACGCTCACGCGGCCCCGAGGGCGCGCTGAACATCCGCTTTCCAGCCCAGATAAAGCGTGCCGCCTGCCCGGATCACCGGGCGTTTCATCACTGTCGGATGCGCGGCCAGCAGCGCATCCGGCGATGCACTGCGCTCGCCCTCATCCAGCCCGCGCCATGTGGCAGAGCTGCGGTTGATCAGGGCATCGCCGAACCGCTCGATAAACTCTGCCCGCTCTTCGGGGGTCAGGGGCTGAGCCCGGATGTCGTGCAGTGTGGCATCCTGCGCGCTCAGGGCTTTGAGCGCCTTGCGGCAGGTATCGCATGTCTTGATGCCATAGATCACGATTGCCATTGCCTGCTCCGTCCTGCTTGTGACGCGCAGCCTATATCACGGCGCGCGGGACTTCCAGACCGGCGCTTTCCGGTCTATGGCAACGGCCATGGCAAAACTGTATTTCCATTACTCCACCATGAATGCGGGCAAATCGACGGTCCTGCTGCAGGCCGCGCATAACTACCGCGAGCGCGGGATGATGCCGGTGCTTCTGACAGCAACGGTGGACACGCGGGCGGGGGCCGGGCGCATCGCCTCGCGCATCGGGATCGAGGCCCCGGCCACAGGCTTTGATCCGCAGACCGATCTGTTCGCGCTGCTGGCCGCGCGTCTGGCCGATGGGCCTGCGGCCTGCGCCTTTGTCGATGAGGCGCAATTCCTGACCGAGGCACAGGTCTGGCAACTGGCGCGGGTGGTGGATGACCTTGGCCTGCCGGTCATGTGTTACGGGCTGCGGGTGGATTTTCGCGGGCAGCTTTTTCCCGGTTCGGCCGCACTGCTGGCGCTGGCGGACGAGATGCGCGAAGTGCGCACCATCTGCCATTGCGGCCGAAAGGCAACCATGGTCGTGCGTCTGGGCCCTGATGGCAAAGCACTGCGCGACGGGGCGCAGGTGCAGATCGGCGGCAATGAAACCTATCTGTCGCTGTGCCGCAGGCATTGGCGCGAGGCGACGGGGAACAGCCCCGGTTCCCCATCAGAGTGACAAGGCGGGCGGCATTCAGAACGGCACCGGGGCAGTGACCGTCATTCCCTTCCCGCCATCCGGGTGACGCAGCCGCAGCCCCTGCGCATGCAGCATCAGCCGGGGATGCGCCAGCGCCGCGCCAGTCGCATATATCGGGTCGCCAAGGATCGGGTGGCCCAGCGCCAGCATATGAACACGCAACTGGTGGCTTCGCCCCGTGACCGGCATCAACCGCAGCCGCGCGCCTGTGTCTTCGGTCCGGATCACCTTCCAGTCGGTCTGCGCGGGGCGGCCTGTCTGATGACACACCATCTGACGCGGGCGGTTGGGCCAGTCCACCGTCAGGGGCAGGTCCACGCGGCCCGACCCGCCTGTTGGCATGCCATGCACCCGCGCGATATAGGTCTTGCGGGTCTGGCGTTTCTCGAATTGCAGGCCCAGATGGCGCTGCGCGTGGGGGCTGCGCGCAAAGACCATCACGCCCGAGGTGTCCAGATCCAGCCGGTGAACCAGCAGGATTTCGGGAAAGGCCACCTGCAGCCGCGCCACCAGGCAATCGGCGCGGTCCGCGCCCCTGCCCGGCACTGACAAAAGCCCTGCAGGCTTGTTCACGAAAACCAGTTCGTGATCCTCGTGCAGGATATCCAGCGGCGTGTCGGGGGGCGTATAGACGAACTGGCTCATCCGCGCCTTGTTGCGCGCAAGGATCGGTTTGGCAAGCCTACGGCTGGGGCGCAGACAACGGGGCCTGCGCGCGGCGCGCCATGGCCTCCAGCTCCGGGTCGTCATGGTGCAGCTCATATTCCTGCACCCCCGGAATCTGCCCGAAATTGCGCATCAGCACCTGCGGGAAGAAGCTGCTGCCAACCCCGCCGAATCCCGGCAATTGCCGCAGGATGCGCGCTGTGCTGATGGCGCAGCGCGCGGGCCCCACGGCACCTTCTGCCAGGGCAAGCGCCTTGGCCTGCTCGGCCACCTCCAGCGGGACAGCGATGCGCTGGACCTTGGCATAATGCGTCTCGCGCACATGGCTGAGATAGAAGGACGCGCCAGCCTCGGGCGACATGCCGTAATGCACATCGCCACGGCGCGGATTGACCCTGCGTTCCCAACTGCCTGCGGGGTCGAAGATCACCCGCTCGCGGCCATTGATGAACAGCGCCGTGTGATCGCCCCGCCCGCTGCGGTGATGCATGATTGTGACCAGGGTCAGTTCCGCCGCGCCGTCATGCGCATAGCGCGCGGCCTGCACATCGGCGTCACTGGCCCAGATCCCCGGTTCGCCGCACGCACTCAGCAGCGCAAGGCACAGGCCCATAAGCGCAAGCATCCATGCCGGGCGCCTGAAAGTCACTGCCATCTGCGAAAATCCCGGCTGGGGGGCCTGCATCACGGGGTGCAGGTATCAGGCATTCGTCAGGGCGAGGAAGATCAGCACGCCGATGCTGATGGCTGTGCCCCAGATCGTGTAGCGGATGAAACCGGCAAAGGTCTTTTCCTGCTCGGTGATATCCATCTTGCCATGTTCGTGTTTTGCCATTCGGGCCTCCTGATCCTGAGGTTTGAGTGTCGGATAGCGGATGAATCTGGCGCTGTCACCCCCTTCCGGCACGCTGCGACATCGCGGAGTGTTCGGACAAGCGCGCCCCCGGACCTAAAGCGGCAGTTCGGTCGTGTCCTTCAGGAATTCCATGACGAAACTGGCCGAGATATCGGCGATTTGCACGCGCGATGTCAGCGCCTTGTAGAACCGGTCATAGGCCACCATATCCGCCACCCGGACGCGCAACATGTAATCCAGATCGCCTGTCATGCGGTAGGCGCCGACCACTTCGGGCATGGTCGCCACCGCGCGTTGAAAGGCCTCGCGCCACCCGGTATCGTGCCCTGTGGTGCGGATCAGCACAATCGCCATCAGGTTGCAGCCCAGCGCCTCCGGGTCCAGCAGGGCGCGGCGGCCCAGAATGACGCCCGAACCTTCCAGCAGCTTGACCCGCCGCCAGCAGGCATTGCGCGACAGCCCGACCTCTTCGGCCAGAGCATCGACCGACAATGTGGAATCGCGCTGCAACAGGCGCAGGATCTTCAGGTCAAATTCGTCCAATGATCCGCCTTGATAATGGGATGATGTCTTAAGTTATGGCAAAATTACATGATTTTTGGGACGCCTGCACCCGGAAAATGGACTAATCTGTTTTTGAATTTGTACAATGTCAGAGGGCCAGATGCAGCAGACCGACAAACACCAGACACGCGGCAGACCGCAGCCTTTTGCCGCGCTTTTCACCGACCATCCTGCTTCGGTGAATGAAAGCTATCTTGAACATATGCGCTTTGCGCTGGGCTTCGGGTTCTGGCTGGGCGTGGCAGCGCTGGCCGCGCTGGTCCATGCGGTGGTGCCGGGCCTGTGCCAGACCACGGCCAGCCGCATCATTCGCAAACTGCACGCCCGGATCGACGGGCGCGGCGCATAAGCGTCAGACCGCCTGCCACATCCATGCGCCATCGTCATTCAGCCAGCGGCGCACCCGCCCCTGCGCGTGCAGATGGTTCAGATGGGCCACTGTCTCTGCCAGCGCCAGACCATAGGTGGCGGCAGTCACCTTGCGCTTGAACAGCGGGCCGAAACAGGCGCTGGCGACCTGCGGTTCGTGCAACAGCGCCTCCAGCCGCCGCAGCGCGCCAAGATGGTTTTCGATCATCTGATCCAGCCGCAGGGGCAACCCGGTAAAGGGCAGCTTGTGGCCCGGCAGCACCAGATGATCGGGGCGCGCGAAGTCCTTCAGCCGGGTGCAGCTTGCCATCCACTCGCCCACGGGGTCGGCATCGGGTTCGGTCGCATAGACGCCCAGAACAGGCGAGATCGACGGCAATAGCTGATCCGCCCCGAGCACAAGGTCGCAATCGCGGCTCCAGAGTGTGATCTGGTCGGGCGCATGGCCCTGCCCCAGACGCACATCCCAGTCGCGCCCGCCCGCGCGGATCACTGCCCCGTCGCGCAGGTCGTGAAACCCCAGCGGCAAGGGCGCGACCGTATCGCAGAAATTGAACGGGCGCTCTGTCCGGCGTTGATCAAGTATCGCCGGATCCATGCCCGCGCGCTGCCAGAAGCGCAGCATCTCGGGCGGGGGTGCATCCTGCGCATCGAGTGTCAGCATCCGGGCGAAGAGCCACGCAGTCCGCGTGCTCGACAGCGCGGCCCCCTTTGCCTGAAACCAGCCAGCGAGGCCAATATGATCGGGGTGATGGTGGCTGGCGATGACCCGCGTGACCGGCTTGCCCGTCAGCGGTCCGGCCAGCAGGCTCTCCCAGATCGTACGGCTGCGCTGCGTGTTCAGGCCTGCATCGAACAGGGTCCAGCCATCGCCGTCATCCAGCACATAGACATTCACATGATCCAGCACCATGGGCAGCGGCAGGCGCGCCCAGAACACCCCTTGGGCCACCTGGGTCACCTCGCCCTCGGGCGGGGGCGCTTCAAACGGGTAGCGCAGGCCCGTGCGGCTGTCGGTTCCGTCCATCATGCTGCCAGATCATCATCCGTCACGGCGTAAAGCCCTTCTGCCCCGGCCCTGACCTGTGCCAGCAGCCCTGCGTTCTCGGGCAGGATACGGGTCACGAAGACATGTGCAAGGGCGGCCCGCCCACGGTCGCCCGCCAAAGCGGCCTTGAGGTGGTAATGCGCGCCCAGCACCCGCGCGAAGGCACGCAGATAGGCCGTGGCCCCGGCAAAGCGATCATCGAGATCCTGCGCTACCAGCCATTCGGTAACCTCGCGCAGCGATTCGGCGGCCTGCCAGACGTCCTCGGCCATCTCGGGCAGCGGGCCGCGCGCGGCTTCTGCCGTGTCCTCGACCTCTTGCAGCAGGCGAAAGGCCGCTTCGCCACCATCCATCATCTTGCGCGCAACCAGATCCATCGCCTGAATGCCGTTGGTGCCCTCATAGATCGTGGTCACGCGAACATCCCGCAGATACTGCGCCGCGCCGGTTTCCTCGACAAAGCCCATGCCGCCATGGATCTGGATGCCGGTATCGGCAACTTCGCAGCCGATATCGGTGCCATGCGCCTTGGTGATCGGCGTCAGCAGGGCGGCGCGGGCGGCCCAGTCCTCCTCGTCCGTGGCGGCGGCCATGTCGATTGCAACGGAATTGGCCAGCGCGATGGCGCGGATGGCAAAGATCTCGGCCTTCATGACGGCCAGCATGCGCCGCACATCGGCATGCTCGATGATCGCGCCTGTGCCCGACACCGGGGTGCGGCCCTGCTTGCGATCCTGCGCATAGGCCAGCGCGTGCTGATAGGCCCCCTCGGCCACGCCGATCCCCTGAATACCGACACCGACGCGGGCGTTGTTCATCATGGTGAACATCGCGGCCATGCCCTTGTGCGGCGCGCCCACCAGCCATCCGGTGGCGCCGTCATATTCCATCACAGCCGTGGGCGAGCCATGCAGTCCCATCTTGTGTTCAAGCGAGACGACGCGCAGGCTGTTGCGCGCGCCGGGGTTGCCATCGGCATCGGGCAGGAACTTGGGCACCATGAACAGGCTGATCCCCTTGGTGCCCGGCGCGCCGTCAGGCAGGCGGGCCAGCACCAGATGGCAGACATTGCCCCCGAAATCATGATCCCCCCAGGAAATATAGATCTTCTGCCCGGTGATGGCATAGCTGCCATCGCCCTGCGGTTCGGCCTTGCTGCGCAGCGCACCGACATCCGAGCCTGCCTGCGGTTCCGTCAGGTTCATGGTGCCGGTCCATTCGCCCGAGATGAGCTTGGGCAGATAGAGCGCCTTGATCTCGTCACTGGCGTGATGTTCCAGCGCCTCGACCTGCCCGAGGCTGAGAAGCGGGTTGAGCTGAAGTGCCAGACAGGCCGACGACATCATATCGCCCACGGCATTGGCCAGCGTCTGCGGCAGCCCCATCCCGCCATGGGCGGGGTCAGCGGCGATGCCGATCCAGCCGCCTTCGGCGATGGCGCGATGGGCCTCGGCAAAGCCGGGCGGGCAGCGCACGGTTCCATTTTCCAGCCGCGCGGGGTGCAGGTCGCCCACGCGCTGCAAGGGGGCGAGCACGTCCTCGCACAGGCGCGCAGCTTCGGACAGGATGGCCTGCGTGGTGTCGGAAGTGGCGTCGCCAAAGCGCTCGGTCCGCGAGAGCTGGCCATATTCCACGACATGTTCAAGCAGGAAGCTGAAATCCGACAGGGGCGCGCGATAGGGCATGATCCCTCCTCTCTGGGGCTGGCAGGGCTTGGCAAGGGCAAACGCAGCGCCTATGGCACTGCTGCCCCTGTCATACCGGCTCGGGCACGATTTCTGAACCGGAACGCCACGTCACGCCCATGTCAGAGTTCAACTGCAGGACCGAAATACTGCCGCCCGATGCCGCAGGGGTCGCGCGCGCGGCGGCACTGTTGCGCGCTGGCGACCTGGTCGCGCTGCCGACCGAAACCGTCTATGGGCTGGCAGGTGATGCGCGCAACGCGCAGGCTGTGGCCACGATCTATGCCGCCAAGGGCCGCCCGGCACTGAACCCGCTGATCGTGCATGTCGCGGATCTGGCAGCGGCAGAGCAGCTGGCCGATCTGCCGCCGGCAGCGCTAAGGGTGGCACACGCCTTCTGGCCCGGCCCCTTGACGCTCGTGGCGCCCTTGCGCACAGGCCACGGGCTGGCCCCTGCGGTCACTGCCGGTCTGGCAACAGTCGCGCTGCGCGTGCCGGAGCATGCGCTGGCACGCGCGGTTCTGAATGCCTTTGGCGGCCCGGTCGCGGCCCCCTCGGCCAACCCGTCCGGCCGGATCAGCCCGACCTCGGCCGCGCATGTGCTGGCCGGGCTGTCGGGGCGGATTGCGGCGGTGCTGGATGGCGGGGCCTGTCCGGTGGGCGTGGAATCGACAATTCTGGGGTTCGAGAATGGCACGCCGGTCCTGCTGCGCGCGGGCGGTGTGAGCCCGGAGGCGTTGGCGGAGGTGCTGGGCGCGGCCCCGATAGCTGCCGGGGGCGGAAAGGTCACGGCACCGGGACAATTGCCGTCGCATTACGCGCCGCGCGCGCGGATGCGGCTGAATGCGCAGGCCCCGGCGGCGGGTGAGATCTGGATCGGCTTTGGCCCGGATTGCGCGGGAGCAGAGCTGACACTTTCGGCCACAGGCGATCTGGACGAGGCCGCCGCACGGCTGTTTGCCGTGCTGCATGACGCTGATGCGCTGGGCCGTGCGATTGCAGTGGCGCCTGTGCCCGAGCGGGGATTGGGTGTCGCGATCAATGACCGTTTGCGCCGCGCCGCAGCGCCGCGCTGATCCGTGACGGGGGCCGGGGGGCTGCCGCCCCCCAGGCAGGCCCTGCGGGCCTGCGCCCCCTGCTTCAAGGGGGGCACGCCCCCCTTGAAAATCCCTGTGGATATTTAGGCAAAGATGAAGGTGATGGGCAGGCGCAACCCTGCCAGCTGCGGCAGGTCGCCACTGGGTCGCCGCAGCGTGGAGTGGCCCCGGAAATGGCGCCTGATCCTTCCCGAAAGCAGGGACAGGAGAGGCGGCCGAGAGGTCCATGCGCCGGGGATGTCCGGAAGGTTTGGCGATACGGTCCTGATCTGGTCGTCGCGCCTGGCAGCGGGCATTCTGCCGCAAGGTTTACAGGACATGTGCCGACGCCGCATTCCGAAACGGACGGGCTGACCGAGCGGGCACTGCCCGTCCCCTTCACGCCGCAGATCCGCTGCCACTGTCAGGCCCCGGCATCTGTGCGCCCGCGCCGGTCATGGCGCAGGCTTGCATAGAGCACGTGATTGCGCCAGCGCCCGTTGATCTGCAGATAGCTTTGCGCGACGCCCTCGTATTTGAAGCCTGCGCGTTCCAGCAGCCCGCGCGAGGCGGCGTTTTCAGGCAGGCAGGCCGCCTCTATTCGCGACAGGTCCAGCACCGAAAACGCATGATGCACCAGCGCGCCGATCGCCTCGCGCATGTAGCCCTGCCGGGCAAAGGGCGCGCCGACCCAATAGCCCAGCGTCCCGGCCTGCGCCGGGCCGCGGCGGATATTGTCCAGCGTGATCGCACCCAGCAGCGCCATGTCATCGCGCCGGATCAGGAATAGTGGCAGCGCCGTATCGGCCTTGTGGCAGCGCGCGGCCCAGGCGACGCGGTTGGTGAACGCCCGGCGCGTCAGATGGTCCGAGGCCCATGTCGGCTCCCACGGGGTCAGGAAACTGGCTGAGTTGCGCCGCAGATCGGACCAGGCGCGAAAATCCGCATGCTGGGGCAGGCGCAGGATCAGGCGCTCGGTCTCGATCTGCACCTTGGGCCTCAGCCCCAGCATCAGGCCGCCAGCCTTTCGCTCAGGGTGGAGAGATAGGGGGCGCGGTCGATGGGTCCGTAAAGCGCCAGCGCCAGTCCGCTGTGGTGCAACAGATCGCACGCGTGATTGCGCACCCCTGTCGTATCGACGGCGTCGATCCGCGCGACGGCCTCGGACAGATCGGGCACCCGGCCCCAGATCGACAACAGCTTGGCCAACCGCTCGGCGCGGCTTGCGGGGTTTTCGAGCCCCATCAGAAGCCCTGCCTTCATCTGGGCGCGGGCGCGGGCAACCTCATCCTCGCGCATATCCTCTGCGGCGCGCTTGATCTCGTCGATGGTCAGACAGGCCAGATCGCCGACCTGATCGGCGCCGGTCCCGGCATAGAGCGTGATCATGCCGGTGTCGAAATAGGCGCCCGACTGGGCGAAGACGGTGTAGCACAGGCCCAGTTCCTCGCGCAGGCGCTGGAACAGGCGCGAGGACATGCTGCCCCCCAGTGCCCCGGAAAAGACCTGGCTGGTGTAGAAATCGGGGGCACGGTAATCCGGGGCCTCCAGCGCCATGGCGAAATGCGCCTGTTCGAGCGCGCGCATCTCGCGCCGTTCCCCGCTGACGAAATGCGCAGGCTCTGCCACCGGGCGCGGGCGCGGGGCGAGATGGGCAAAGAGCGGCTCTGCCAGCCGAACCAGCGTATCGTGATCGACCGCACCCGCCGCCGACAGGATCATCTGTCCGGGCCCGTAATGCTCTGACACGAAGCGGCGCAAATCCCCGTCGCCAAAGCCCGACACCTGTGCCGACTGACCCAGGATCGAGCGCCCGATGGGCTGGCCGGGATAGGCCGTTTCCTGCAACCAGTCGAAAATGATGTCATCGGGCGCATCCAGCGCCTGCCCGATTTCCTGCAGGATCACGCCGCGCTCGACCTCTATCTCGCGCGCATCAAAGGCGGGGTGCAGCACGATATCGGCCAGCACATCCAGCGCCAGCGGCACATCGGCGCGCAGGATGCGCGCGAAATAGGCCGTCATCTCGCGCGAGGTATAGGCATTGATGTAACCGCCCACATCCTCGATCTCTTCGGC
>REDZ01000156.1 GCA_007695345.1 Paracoccaceae bacterium
TGGTCATGACCGATATCGCGCTCGACCCCTATAATGCCAATGGCCATGACGGCTTCGTGATCGATGGCGAAATCGTCAATGACCAGACGGTCGAGGCGCTGGTGAAGATGGGGCTGGCGCAGGCCGAGGCCGGGGCGGATATTCTGGGTCCCTCGGACATGATGGACGGGCGGATCGGCGCGCTGCGCATGTCGCTGGAAAGCGCGGGCCACCCCGATGTCGCCATCCTGTCCTATGCGGCGAAATTCGCCAGCGCCTTTTACGGCCCGTTCCGCGATGCGGTGGGGGCCTCGGGGCGGCTGGTGGGGGACAAGGCCACCTATCAGATCAACCCCGCCAATCGCGATGAGGCAATGGCCTGTATCGCGCGCGATCTGGCCGAAGGGGCGGATATGGTCATGGTAAAGCCCGGCATGCCCTATCTGGATATCTGCCGCGCGGCCAAGGACCGTTTCGCGCGCCCGACCTTTGCCTATCAGGTATCGGGGGAATACGCGATGCTGATGGCCGCCGCGCAGAACGGGTGGCTGGATGGCGAAAAGGTCATGCTGGAAAGCCTGCTGGCCTTCAAACGCGCCGGGTGTGACGGGGTGCTGAGCTACTTCGCCCCACGCGTTGCCGCTGCATTGAACGCCTGATCGGTATTTTTTCGGCGCAGGACTGCCGGTTAGGGCATATCGCGCACAGGAACAGATGACAGCGCACGCGCACTGGTCTATACTTTCGCCCAAGATGGTGGTGTCGCCTGCCCGCTGACCCGGCAACGCGGCGCACAGGATCACAAAATCAACAAGCCCGGAACGGGCACGAGCAAAAAGCCCCAAACGGGCACGAGCAGAGGGTAGATCCATGACAGACATTCCACGCCGGGGCGTGATCCTCGGGCTGGGCGCAACTGCCATGCTGGCGGCCTGCAGCAACCCGATCGGCAGCCAGGGCGCCGATGATCTGGATGCGCGTGTCGATGCCGCACGCGATTTCCTGCGCAACAATTATCCCGGCCTGCAAGAGTTGTTCGATAATTCGCGCGGTATTCTCTATATTCCGGTCGTGACCGAAGGCGGGCTGTTCATTGGCGGCGCATATGGGCGCGGGGCGCTGCGCATCAATGACGCCACGGTCGATTACTATTCCGCCACTCGCGCCAGTTTCGGGTTGCAGGCAGGCGCGCAGCAATATGCCCATGCGCTGTTTTTCATGACCGAACAGGCGCTGTCGGATTTCCGGTTCTCGCCGGGCTGGGCCGCAAGCGCCGATCTGCGCTATGCCACACCCACGCAAGGCGGGTCGATGGGAACCGAGACGACGACCCAGTTCGCCCCAGTCATTGCGGTGGTGTTCGGCCAATCCGGGATCATGGCGGGCGCGTCGCTTTCGGGTGTGAAATACTCCCGCATCATCCCCTGAGCATTCAGGCGCGCAAGGCGGCTACATCCTCGGGCGTGGCGAAATTGCGTGTCTCGGCGTCTTTCGCGATGCGCCGGATCATGCCCGACAGCGCCTTGCCTGCGCCGATTTCCCAGTAGCTTTTCACCCCCTGCCCGGCCATCCACAGCACGGACTCGCGCCAGCGGACCGATCCGGTGACCTGTGCCACCAGCAGCTTGCGGATCTCTGCGGCGTCCTGTACGGCCTCGGCCCGGACATTGGCGACCAGCGGGACCGCGGGGGCGCTGAGGGTCACATCCGCCAGCGCCGCCTCCATCGCCTCGGCCGCCGGCTGCATCAGGGCGCAGTGAAACGGGGCAGAGACGGGCAGCAACATCGCACGCCGCGCGCCGCGTTCCTTGGCCAGCGCGACAGCGCGTTCCACGGCCGCCTTGTGGCCGGAGACGACGACCTGCGCGGGGTCATTGTCATTGGCGGCCTGACAGACATCGCCCTGTGCCGCGTCCTGCGCCACAGCGCTGGCCGTGGCGAAATCCAGACCCAGCAGCGCGGCCATGGCCCCTTCGCCCACGGGAACGGCCTCTTGCATCGCGGCCCCGCGAACGCGCAACAGCCGCGCGGCATCGGCCACGCTCAGCGCGCCGCTGGCCGCGAGCGCGGAATATTCGCCCAGCGAGTGCCCCGCGACATAGGCGGCATCGGTGATGGACATACCCTCAGCCTCCAACGCGCGCATGGCTGCCATGGAGGTCGCCATCAGCGCGGGCTGGGCATTGGCCGTCAGCGTCAACTGATCGCTCTCGCCGTCCCAGATCAGGGTGGACAGCTTTTCGCCCAGGGCGTCATCGACCTCGTCAAAGATCGCGCGCGCCTGTGGATAGGCCTCTGCCAGCGCGTGGCCCATGCCGATGGTCTGCGCCCCCTGCCCCGGAAATACGAATGCTCGGCTCATCTGCCTCTCCCTCTCGCCAACATGGACCCTCATGTGGCGCAATCGGGCGGGCGGCGCAATCCCTGCAGAGCGGCTAACCGGGGCTGGCCGCGATCCCCTCGATTCGGCCCACCATCGCGCGCAACCCGTTGGAGCGTTGCGAGGACAGATGTTCATCCAGCCCCAGCCGCTTCAGTTCGGCCATCGCATCGGTCCGACGCACATCGGACAGGCGCTGCCCCGCATAGAGCGCGTGCAGCACAGCGATCAGCCCGCGTACGATCATGGCGTCGCTGTCACCGGTGAAATCGAACACGGCCTCATCGCCCGCGCCGTCGATGCGCGGATGAATCCAGACCTGACTGGCGCAGCCATTGACCTTGGTTGCCTCGGTCTTGAGCGCATCGGGCATGGGCGGCATCGCGCGCCCCATCTCGATCACATGGCGGTAACGATCTTCCCAGTCATCCAGAAACTCGAAAGTCTCGACAATCTCCTCAAACGCCTCGTGTGCCATTGCTCTCTCTGATCCGTGCTGTATTCGGCGATACATATGACCCCGGTCGCCTTGCGTCCAGCCCGTGCAAGGCCACGCTTTTCAATGCCGCCATCTTGCGCTACCCACTAGGTCAGCAAATTGGTGCAGCGAAAGGTTTCCCAATGCGAATGCCCCTTATGGTCGCCCTTGTGACGGTGCTGGCGCTCGGGGCCTGCGGGTCGCGTCTGAACCCGATGAACTGGTTCGGTGGCAGCAGCACCGAGACACTGGTGCCGCCAGGCGGCTGGAACACCCGCGCCGACGCCCGCCTGCTGGTGCCTGTCATAACCGAGATGGAAGTGCTGACCACCAGCACCGGCGCGCTGATCCGCGTTGCGGGCCAGACCGAATCGGCCGGGGCCTGGGATGTGGAGCTACGCCCAATCAATGATGGCCGCCCGCTTGACGGCGCACTGATCTATGAATTCGTGCACGCGCCGTCGCGCACGCCCGTTCCCGCACCGGCGGAGGCGACACGCCGCGTCGATGCCAGCGTGGCCGTGCCCAATACCCGCCTTGCCGGGGCACGCCAGATCATCGTGCGCGGGGCACAGAATGCGCGGAGCATAAACCGCTGATCGCGTTACTGCGGCAGCGCCACGACCGTCACACGTTCGCCCCGCACGGCAAGCCCCACGGCCCCGTCGCACAGGCGCAGCGCATCCTGACCGAACACATCCGCGCGCCAGCCCGACAGCGCAGGGACATCACGCAAGCCCGCCGCAAGCGCATCCAGATCGGCGGCCGAGGCGATCAGCCGCGCGGCCACCCCGGTCGCATCGGATTTGGCCTTGAGCAGCACGCGCAGCAGGTCCGCCAGCGCCGGGTTCACATTCATGTTCTCGCGAATGCCGGGCAGGCTGGGAAAGGCATCGGGCGGACAGTCCAGCCCGCGTTTCACCGCCTCGACAATCCCCTGCGCGATATCGCCCTTGCGCGCCTCACGCATCAAAAGCCGGGTGCGCGACAGATCCTCCGTCGCGCGCGGCTTGACCGAGGCCAGTTCCAGAAGCGCATCATCCTTGAACACACGCGAACGGGGCACGTTGCGCGATTGCGCATAGTCCTCGCGGAAGGCCGCCAATTCGCGCAGAATGGCCAGAAAACGCCCCGAGTCATTGCGCGTCTTGACACGCATCCATGCCTCTTGCGGCTGGGTGACATAAGTGGCGGGGTCGTTCAGCGTGGCCAGTTCCTCGGCCACCCAGCCCTCACGCCCGTTCGCCGACAGCTTGGCCGCCAGTTTCTCATAAATCACGCGCAGATGGGTCACATCGGCCAGCGCGTAACTGAGTTGCGCGTCCGAGAGCGGGCGGCGCGACCAGTCAGTGAAGCGCGAGGATTTGTCGATCCGCCCCTTGGTCAGCTTGCGTACCAGCGTTTCATACCCCGCCTGATCGCCAAAACCGCAGACCATCGCGGCAATCTGCGTGTCAAACAGCGGGTCGGGCAGAACGCCGCCCTCGATAAAGAAGATCTCCAGATCCTGCCGCGCGGCATGCAGCACCTTGACGGTGCTCTGGTCGCGCAACAGCGCATAGAACGGATCGAGCGATATGCCCTCCGCCAGCGGATCGACCAGAACTGCCGGCCCGTCCTCGGGGCCATCCGGTCCGGGCAGCGCCATCTGTAGCAGGCAAAGCTTCGAATAATAGGTGCGCTCGCGCAGAAACTCGGTATCGATGGTCACATAAGGAGCGTCATGGGCGGCCGCGCAAAAGCTTTCCAGCGCGTCGGTCGTGGTAATCAGTTTCATATGGCGCAGATGTCCCCTGAGTAGATGCGCCTGTCTAGGCAAATATTCGGGGCTTGAAAAGCCTCGCCCGAGGCGCGTCTCAAAAGACGCGCTCTTGTCAAGCGGGCGGCGGTCTTTTATAGGCTGCTCATCGGTCGGAGTGTAGCGCAGCCTGGTAGCGCACCTGCTTCGGGAGCAGGGGGTCGGAGGTTCGAATCCTCTCACTCCGACCAGTTGGACGGCCCCCGAAATTCTTGCGGTCATGGCGCAGCACGATGCGCCCGATCCAGAATGCCTGGCCGTCAGGACCACCGCCGGACGAGCATGTCGAGTCACATGCACGACTGGTGTCGGATCGGGTCTTTTCCCGGTGGGCGCTGACAGCAGAGTCGTCAGCCGGTCGATAAGGGAACGATAGTCGCGTACACCATGTTTCCGCCGATCAACTGACCGCCCGGATCGGGGCGCACTGCAATACAGTCACGATCAGATTGCCGCATCTTCGGTCCGGCGGCCTGATCCACAGGCCACCGGATGGGACGGCCCACATAACTCAGACCGCCTGGGGCAGATCCCCGCACCCCGGACCGCTCACTCTTCGGTCAACGCCTCGTCATCGCTCATGTGGAAATCCAGCCCATGGGCCGCGCGGATACGATCCTCGATCTCATGGGCCATTTGCGGATTGTCCTTGAGGAAGGTCTTGGCATTCTCGCGCCCCTGCCCGATGCGTTCATCCCCATAGGAGTACCAGGCGCCCGATTTCTCGACCACACCGGCCTTGACGCCCAGATCGAGCAATTCGCCGCGTTTGGAAATCCCCTCGCCATACATGATGTCGAATTCCACCTGCTTGAAGGGCGGCGCGACCTTGTTCTTGACGACCTTGACGCGGGTCTGGTTCCCCACCACTTCGTCACGATCCTTGATCGAGCCGATGCGCCGGATATCCAGCCGGACCGAGGCATAGAATTTCAGCGCATTCCCACCCGTCGTCGTCTCGGGGCTGCCGAACATCACGCCGATCTTCATGCGAATCTGGTTGATGAAGATCACCATGCAGTTCGAGCGGGAAATGGAACTGGTCAGCTTGCGCATGGCCTGGCTCATCAGGCGCGCATGCACGCCGACCGAGCTGTCGCCCATATCGCCCTCAAGCTCGGATTTCGGCGTGAGGGCTGCGACCGAATCGACCACCACCATACTGACCGCGCCCGAGCGCACCAGCGTATCCACGATCTCGAGCGCCTGTTCGCCCGTGTCGGGCTGCGAGATCAGCAACTCGTCCAGATCGACGCCCAGCTTGCGCGCATATTGCGGATCAAGCGCATGTTCGGCATCGACAAACGCGCAGACACCGCCGAGCTTCTGCTCCTCTGCCACGGCATGCAGCGTCAGCGTGGTCTTGCCCGAGGATTCGGGGCCATAGATCTCGATCACGCGGCCCTTGGGCAGCCCGCCGATCCCCAGCGCGATGTCGAGGCCGAGCGAGCCTGTCGAGGTCGAGGCGATTTCCGTCACCGGATTGTCGCCCCCCAGCTTCATGATGGAGCCCTTGCCGAACTGCCGTTCGATCTGCGCCAGCGCCGAAGCCAGCGCCTTTTCCTTTTCCGCTTTTCGCTTGTCAGTCATCGTCAACAGGTCCGCTACAGCCATTTCCTTGCCCCTTATTTCACACTGGGTGTTGCACGGCAATCACCGGTTTGTTCGCTTAAAGTTCCTTAACAAAGCAAGCGGCACAAAGCGAGAACTTTTTGTATCGCCCGTTTCTGACGATAAGGTGAAACGGTTAACAACTTCTTTCCCGAACCGTATTCCGGATCGGCTTGTTGCGGGTTGCACTCAGCGCAAGGCGGGGTTTCGCGATCAGCTCTGGTCATGTCAGCCCTGATGCCCCATCTTGCAGGCAAGGGAGGAAACACCTTGTCTTGAAAGGGTTTCCAGATGGCAAGTTCGACAACAAATATCCACGTGACGCTGCGCGAGCGGCTGCAATCGACACTGCGTTCCATCGGGGCGCTGTTCATGCTGGCGGCAGAATCCTCGCCAACCTATCGGCGGCTGGAATATTACAACGCACTTTCGGATGAGGAACTGGCCCGCCGTGGCATGACCCGCGCCGATGTGGTGCAGCGTGTCCTTGGCCCCCGGTGTCATATCTGATCGCGCGTATGCAGCAGATTGAACGCCCCCGGCTTGATGTCTGCCTGCGCGACCTGCTGCGCAAGGACAGTCGCGAACAGCGCCTGTCCTGGCGGTGGGCACCAGATCAGCCCACCACGCAGCCCTGACCCCAGCGCCGCGCCCAGTTCCGGCGCTGCACGGTCGCCCTGAAGCAGCCCGCCCGATACCGTGTTGGGGCGCGCAATGGCCTGCACAAGCGCATCCGGATCAAGCGCGGTCCCGGTCTGAACAGCCCAGGCCTGCGCCAAAGCCTCTGCGCCCGCGTCCAGTGCATCGGCCACGCGGCGCAACCCGGCACTGTCGCAGCGCGCAAGTCCTGCCTGCGCACGGGCCAGGTCCGCCGCGCCTGCCGCGATCACATGCCCCAGAATCTGCCCATCCGCCGCGCGCACGGCCACAGCGCCGGTCGCAAGCGGTGCGCGCCAGCGCCCGGTGACGTAATGGGTCAGCAGATGTTCGGACATATCGGCGATCATGGCGCTCTCTAGCAGCGCGCCCCGGTGCAGGCCAGCGCTTGCCAATTCCGTGTCAGTGCGCCACCACATGGCGATGACAGATTTGCCGCCAATCCTGTGCATCGGCGCCGCGCTCTGGGATGTGATCGGGCGCAGCCCGGCGCCCATGCGGCCGGGCGCCGATGTCGCGGGGCGGATGACCCGCCAGTGCGGCGGCGTAGCGCTGAATATCGCCATGGCGTTGGCGCGGCAGGGTCAGCGCCCGGCGCTGCTGGCGGCCATAGGGCGCGACACGATGGGCGCGGCGCTGGTGGCGGAACTGAACGCGCGCGGGGTCGAGACTGCGTATCTGTACCGCGCGCATGACCTGCCCACCGATGCTTATATGGCGATCGAGGATCCCAATGGTCTGGTCGCCGCTATCGCTGATTCGCACTCGATGGAAGCTGCTGGCCTGCGCCTGACCGATCCGCTGCGCGATGGACGTCTGGGCACGCCGCAGGCCCCCTTCATGGGCATGATCGCGCTTGATAGCGGACTGACCGAGGCACAGTTGCGCGATCTTGCCACGGACCCGGTGCTGGCCCGCGCCGATCTGCGGCTGGTCCCGGCCTCGAACGGCAAGGCAGAGCGCCTGCGCCCGATGCTGACCCGCCCCAACACCACGTTCTACGTCAATCTGGAAGAGGCCGGGCTGCTCTGCGATCAGCGTTTCACCACCACGCCCCAGGCCACCCGCGCGATGCTGGCGCACGGGGTGGCGCGGGTGCTGGTGACAGGCGGCGCCGCGCCCGCGACCGATGCCGATGCCCATGATCTGATCACCCGCACCCCGCCAGCCGTGCAGCCCCGGCGGGTGACTGGCGCGGGCGACACGTTCATGGCCGCGCATATGGCCGCCGAGCATGCGGGCCAGCCGCGGGCGCAGGCGCTGGAGCATGCCCTGCAAATCGCCGCCGACCATGTCGCAACACCCTGAACCAACAAGGATTACCGCCATGCCGCCCCTCCAGTTCTCTGCCGAAGTGCAGGCCGCACGCGATGCCGCTCGCCCCATTGTCGCACTTGAATCCACCATTATCACCCATGGCATGCCCTGGCCCCGCAATCTGGACATGGCCCAGACAGTCGAGGGGGATATCCGCGCCGCCGGGGCGGTGCCCGCGACCATTGCCGTGATGGATGGCACCATCCATATCGGGTTGAGTGAGGATCAACTCACCCGCCTTGCCCAAACCCACGATGCGCTGAAACTCAGCCGCGCGGATCTGGCTGTTGCCCTTGCGGGCGGGCATGTGGGCGCCACGACAGTCGCGGCCACCATGATCTGCGCCCATCTGGCCGGGATCGAGGTCTTTGCCACAGGGGGAATCGGCGGCGTGCATCGCGGCGCCGAGACGAGCTTCGACATCTCGGCCGATCTGCAGGAGCTGGCGCAGACGCCTGTGACCGTCGTGGCCGCCGGGGCCAAGGCCATCCTCGATCTGCCCAAGACATTCGAAGTGCTGGAAACGCTGGGCGTGCCGGTCATCGCGTATGGACAGGACGCCCTGCCCGCCTTCTGGTCGCGCGATGCGGGGCTGGCAGCACCCCTGCGGCTGGACAGCCCGCAGGCGATTGCGCAGGCCCACCGGATGCGCGCGCGCCTGCGCCTGCCCGGCGGCCAGCTTGTCGCCAATCCCATCCCGCCAGAGGCCGAAATCCCCGCCACAACGCTGGAGCCCCTGATCGCGCAGGCACTGGCCGAGGCGCAGGCGCAGGGCATCGCGGCCAAGGCCGTCACCCCCTTTCTGCTGTCGCGCATCTTCGATCTGACCGAGGGGCGCTCGCTTGCTGCCAATATCGCGCTGGTGCGCAGCAATGCGCGGCTGGCCGCGCAGATCGCAGGCGCGCTGACAGATGCGGCCTGCTTGTAATCCCCCCCGCGCTGCCCCATCTTGCGGCGACATCCTAACACAGAGGGTCAGATGAGCGCAGATCAGGGAAAACGCGGGTTGATTGCCTCGCTGCGCGGCAACTTCCTCGCCGGGCTGGCGGTCATCGCGCCCGGGGTGCTGACGATCTGGCTGGTCTGGAATGTCATCACCTGGATCGACGGGCTGGTGCTGCCGCTGATCCCGCGCCGCTTTCACCCCGAAACGGCGCTGGGCTGGGATATTCCCGGCATCGGTGTGGTGCTGTTTTTCGTGTTCACGCTGGTGATGGGCTATTTCACCAAGGGGTTCGTCGGGCGCACGCTGGTGAACTGGGGCGAACGGATCGTCGAGACGATGCCCGTCATCCGCTCGATCTACAATGCCGTGAAACAGATCGCCGACACGGTCCTCGCGCGTCAGGCCCCCACGTTTGACCGCGCCTGTCTGGTGCAATACCCGCGCAAGGGGCTATGGGCGATGGCCTTCATCTCGACCACCACACGGGGCGAGATCGGCGCCAATCTGGGCGCCCCGGGCGAGACGATCTCGATCTTCGTGCCGACCACGCCCAACCCGACCTCGGGGTTCCTGCTGTTCGTGCCGCGCGCCGATGTGATCGAACTGGACATGACTATCGAGGATGCCGCCAAGCTGGTCATCTCGGCAGGGCTGGTCTATCCCGAACCGCGCCGGACACGCGCGCAGGTCGCGGCGGCGATCAACCAAACATCTCCTGCAGATTGACGGTCGCGCGCGCGCCCAGATCACCCTTGTGGCGCGCCAGAAACCCCTCGCAGGATCTGCGCCCCGCTTCCTTGAGCGTGTGCAGCAGATAAGGCGTCGGTGTCTGCTTGCTGGTTACCGACAGCGAGTTCATCAGATCGTCATCGGCCACCATATGGATCAGCACATCCTTCATGGTGCCGCGTTCCATCCGACCCTCGGCGATCAGTTCCTTGACGAAATGGATCGCGCGCAATTCACGCAGAAGCGATGAATTGAAGCTGATCTCATTGATGCGATTCTGGATATCCTGCGCGCGGGTGGGCACATCCTCACGGCGCATGGGGTTGATATTCACCACCATGATGTCATCGGGCAGATCGGCATGAAACAGCGGAAACAGCGCCGGATTGCCCGTGTAACCCCCATCCCAGAACGCCTCGACCTCGCCCGTGCGCGGATCCTCGATCTCGACCGCCTGAAACAGCGTCGGCAAACAGGCCGAGGCCAGGATCACCTCGCAGGACAATTCTTCGCCCGAAAAGACTCGGATCTTGCCGCTGCGCACATTGGTGGCGGCGATATGCAGCTCCGGGCCGTCATGCGCGCAGACCCGGCTGAAATTCAGTGACCGCACCACCGGCTCCAGCGGGTTGCGATAAAGCGGGCCGTAATCATAGGGGCTGGTCACAAGCGCGGCCATATCAGCGGGCGAGACGGGCATCATCCGTTCCATCCAGGTATTGATCACCCCCACGGGCGGCAGCGCCTGTGCGATCCAGCCGGTCAGGCGCAGATCATGCACCGCGCCCACCTGATGCCAGACCCGGTCCAGCAGCACCCGCGCCCCCTCGCGCCCGGCCTCTGCCCAGCCCGCCTTCAGCGCCGCCCCGTTCAGCGCCCCGGCCGATGTGCCGGAAATCGCTGCGATCTCGATATCACGTTCCTGCAACAGGCGGTCGAGCACCCCCCAGGTGAACGCCCCATGCGCCCCGCCGCCCTGCAATGCCAGATTTATGCGTTTTGTCCCAGTCATCTCGATTCCGTCTCCTGCCCAGTCATGGCCCGAACATCCCGTCTGACACGCGGTCGCACCAATACGGCTGCAGCACCGCCTGCGTCCAGCGCAACAGGGCCAGCCACCATTCGCGCGCAATCACGACGCTCACGCATGTGCCTGGCCACGCGATGCAGGCCACCGCAGCCCTCAACGCCACATCTTCCGATACGGCGCAACTGCCATTCCATCGCCGACAAGACGCCCCGCATATCCGGTGCCCGGAACGGACGGGCCGCGCCTGCCATGCCACATCATCTGTTCCTGCACCGGCCTTTGCTTCATCTTGCCAAAAATACTCAAATATCCCGCGCGCGGCGCGGCGCAACGTTCACAGGGCCGTCCAGCCCCCATCCACCGAAATCGTCGTGCCGGTGATCTGCGCTGCAGCGTCCGAGCACAGGAACACCGCTGTCCCGCCCATCTGCTCGACCGTCGCAAACTCGCCCGAGGGCTGGCGCGACAGCATCACCTCCTTGATCACCGTCTCGCGGTCCATGTTGTGGGTCTTCATCTGGTCGGGGATCTGCTTT
>REDZ01000161.1 GCA_007695345.1 Paracoccaceae bacterium
CATATTCGCCAGAAACGCCGATTTCGCGCGGTTCGCGGCTTCGGCGTGGTTGCGCGCCTCGACCAGTTCGGTGATGTCGGTGCGCAGGCCCACGCGTCCGCCATCTGCGGTTCGCTTCTCGTAATAGCGGATATGGGTGCCATCCGGGGTGCTTTGTTCATTGGCCTGCACAGGTTCCCGGAACTCGGCAAGCCGCTTGTTCATCCACTTTTCCTTGTCTTGCTCTGCCTCGAGAATCTGGCCGGACTCGGCGGCGTGCCGCACGATTTCAGCGAAAGAGGTGCCGGGGATCAGCTTGGATTCGAGCAGCGGAAACAATTCGGCATAGCGGCGGTTATGGGTGACAAGCCGTTCATCCTTGTCATACATCACGAACCCGTCCTGCAACGCCTCGATCGCGAAGAGAAGCTGTTCGCGCGCTTCTTTTGTGGCCCGTTCCGAGGCGCGCAGCATCTGGTTGCTTTCCAGCAGCTGGGCCTCGACCTTGCCCTGCCGGTGGCGCTGTATCCCGAGCACGAGGATGACCAGCCCGAAAATCAGCAGCAGCAGATAGGTGATGGCGATGGCGTTGCGCTGCAAAATGGCGAGTTCCGTGCGGGCCAGATCGGATTCGGAGTTGAAGAAATGCATGACGTCCAGAACGAAGCGACGCGACTGTTCCGCGAGTTCTGCCAGCGTGTCACTCATCTGGGGCAGGGCCGCGATCAGGCCGGGATCGGGGCCGTCGATCGCGGTCACATAGGCATCCAGAAAGCCGCGAACGGCCATCATTGTGTCCCGCTCTGCATCGGCGCGTTCCAGCGCGCTGCCGATCACGCCGCGCGAAATGATCCCTTCGCGACTGTAGAGGATGTCAAAGCGCTGCCGGACATCGGCAAGGGTGTCCGCTGTCGCATTGCCCTGGGCGACGGTCACGGCCAGCCGAAGGCGCTGGATATCGGTTTCCAGTTGGCCGACAGTCCAGTAGGCATTGTCCGCCCCGGTTGACCGAAGCTGGTTGAACTTGCGATTGATGTCCTGCGCGAGCCAGATCAGTGTCGGGATGCAGATGATCACAAGCGCCAGGCACAGTGCCCAGTAGGCGCCCTTCAGATGGCGCCGGGCCGTCCTGAGCGCGCGTATCATCATTGTCGGATCTGAATTTCCTCTATCTGCCAGATACTGAGCGCATAGATCGATTCCTGTCGGAAAGCGGGGTCCTCATCATAAGGAAAGATCAGCCAGAACGGACCCTGCCCGCGCCGGGGCATCGGCTCTCCGTCGCGCAGAAAGGCGATCATGGGGGCGGTTTCGGTTATCTTGTGGAAGGGCAGTGTTGCGGAATAACCGTCCATGGCGGTCAGAAGCACCTCACCCGTGCCATCATCCACATCCACCGAAAAGGACGCGAGGATATCGCGCAGCAGGACGCCGGAATACTGGTGAACCGCATCGGTCCAGACTGTCGAGGTGCGGTATTCGGCCCCTGGCAGTTCGGCAAGGTCATCGCGCGACAAGGTCGTGGGCGTGTCGCTGTCGGGCAGAATGACACGCATGTTTACCTTGCTGCCATCAGCAAGGTTGTGGTTCGCAAGCGACACTGACGCGAACACACATGCCAGTATAACCCACACAATTGCGGTGATGCGCGGGGCGGAGTGATGAGGGAACACATGTAACAAACTTATGCGTGAATCTGTCATGCGACGGCTTTCCATCTTTCTGGGAAGATAGCCCTGAACATCTGCGAGGCTAGCACATTCTGGCCAAACAGATAACGTGTTTCTCTCAACACAAGGTGAAGATTGCATGCGCTGCCCCAAAACGGTTCGGTTTTCTACCACAACTCTGCGTATCTGCAGGCTGAGAGCGCGTGCGGCGTATCACTGCACGCATGATTGCACCGGATATTCGACCTGCGTGCATCGCGACGCTGACGTTTACAATGATTGCCGACAGATGCGGGGAAAGCTATACTCACCTTGCTGCGTGCTGGCTCGTAAGTGTTTGTTAGCGAGTCTGGAATACCCTGCGCAGCATCGCCGTGGCTGGAGGTCTTGATGGCTGGCTTTACCCATCTACCCGCGTTTTGCCGCAACACAGCGGGCAGGATGCTTGCCAGTATGGCTTTGGTACTGCTTCCCGCCGGTACGACTGGCGCGACAGAGCTTGTCATCTCCACCGGCGCAGGTGAAATCCGCTATGATCGAGATGCGCTGCGCGAAATGCAGACGGCCGAGATCACGACAAGCACCCCCTGGACAGATGGCGAACAGATGTTTCTTGGTGTGCCACTGTCGCTGTTGATCGACGCGCCGGACGATGCGTTCGAGATGGAGATGCGGGCGATCAATGATTATATCGTCGTCGTCCCGTCGGATGCGATGTCAGAGGACTACCCGATCATCGCATTCGAACAGAACGGTGAGCCGATGTCATTGCGCGACAAGGGGCCGTTCTGGTTGATCTATCCGTTTGATGACGGGCCGGAATACCAGACCGAAACCATGTATTCGCGCAGCATCTGGCAATTGGTGAAAATTACGATTCTGGATTGATCGCAGGCGCGCGTCGGGGTCTCGGGGCGCTGCGAAAACGCTTCGCGACACCAAGCCTTTCACAGGCATGCGCCATGCCATGACCTGGCATCCTGCCGCGTCATGAACTGTCATGAAGCTGTCATGAAACTCCGATACGTGAGCATCATGACACATGCAGATGCCGACTTGTTCGCCCGCCAGCCTGCACTTGTCGCCGAAAGTGTCGGCAAGCGGTTTGGTGATACAGAGGTCCTGAAAGGGATCGATTTGAACGTTGCGCCGGGCGAGATTGTCGCCCTGCTCGGCCCCTCTGGCTGCGGCAAGACGACTCTGCTGCGGATCGCGGCGGGGCTGTTGTCGGCATCAAACGGGCGCATGCAGATCGCGGGGCATACTGTTGTCGATGGCGCCGTGCATACCCTGCCACCCGAAGCGCGCGGCATTGGCATGGTCTTTCAGGACTATGCGCTCTGGCCGCATCTGAGCGTTCTCGACAATGTCGCCTTTCCGCTGCGAATGCGTGGCGAACGCAAGGCCGCACGCCATGACCGCGCGCGCAAGGCGCTGGCGCGGGTCGGGCTGGACCATCTGGCCGACCGCTCTCCGGGCACCTTGTCGGGCGGGCAGCAACAGCGCGTAGCCCTTGCGCGCGCTATCGTCGCCGAACCGCCGCTGGTCCTGTTTGACGAACCCCTCTCGAATCTGGATCGCGAATTGCGCGAAAGCCTTGCGCTTGAGATGAGCACACTGCTGCGCGAACTGGGGTTGTCGGCCATTTATGTGACCCATGATCAGGCCGAGGCCTTTACTGTCGCAGACCGCGTCGCCATCATGATCGGCGGCGGGATCGCGCAGATCGCCGCGCCCGAAACCATCTTCTCGGATCCGGCCTCGGTTGATGTGGCGCAATTCCTCAATATCGGCGCGCTGATCGACGGCGACATTGCCGAGAAGCGGTTTCGCGGATCATCCGAATTGCTGTCGGTCGAAACACCGCTCTCGAACGGATATGAGGGGCGCGCCAAGCTGCTGATCCCCCGAACGGCTGTGCGCGCCGACAGCGCCGGACCGCTGAAAGCGCGCGTGCGCCGCAGCCAGTTTCAGGGCGACCGTTACCTGTTGCATCTGGAACTGGGCGAGGGCGGGCATCACCTGGTCTGCCCGGCAGATGCCCCTGCAGCGCAAGGCGCGGAAATCGCGCTCGCCCTGCAAGGCGAAAGGCTGCGCGTTTTCACCGCGACACACTGACATACATCACAGGAAAGGACGGAACCATGCTCCGCACCGCCACGCTTGTCGCCAGCCTCGGGTTCGGCGTGTCGATTGCTCAGGCCGATACGCTGACCTTCTACACCGCCGGTCCCGGCGGGCTGGCAGATGCGCTGGCCGAAGCGTTCGAGGCCGAAACAGGCATCCGCGTCAATGTGTTCCAGGCAACCACTGGCCAGGTCATGGCACGGCTGGAGGCCGAGGAATCCAACCCGCAGGCTGATGTCGTTGTCTCGGCAAGCTGGGGGTCGGCCGAAGATATGCATGAGCGCGGGCTGCTGAGGGAATACACCTCGCCCCATGCCGAGAATGTTCCAGATTTCCTGACGCACAGCCACTATGCCGCACAGGGCATTTCCGCGCTCGCCATCGCCTGGAATACCGAAAGCGGTACGCCGCAGCCGTCTGAATGGAGCGATCTGGCAGATGAGGCCTATCGCGATCTGGTGACCATGCCCGACCCGGCGCAATCGGGCTCTGCCTTTGACCTTGTCGCCGGGCTGGAGGCCGCGATGGGCGATGAGGCCTGGGAATTGCTGGCCGCGCTGGCCGAAAACGAAATGATCGTGCCCGGCCCGAATGCCGCCGCGCTGAACCCGGTTCTGCAGGGGGCCAAGGCGGCTGTTTTCGGTGCTGTCGACTATATCAGCTATGCCCGCGCGGATGAGGGTGAGACAATCGAGGTCATCGTGCCGGAAAGCGGCACTGTGATCGCGCCGCGCCCGATGATGATCCTTGAATCGACCGCGAACCCGGAAGCGGCGCAGGCCTTCTTTGATTTCGTCCTGTCGGATGCCGGGCAGGCACTGGTGGCCGAAACCTTCCTGATGCCCGCGCGCACCGATATCGAAGGCCGCCGCCCAGGCATTGAAGACCTGAATGTCATCGATATCGACACAGACGCCGTTGCCGCGCGCCGCGACGAGATCATCGCGCGGTTCAACGAAACCGTCATCGACCGCTAAGCCGCGCACATCGCGCCAGGGCCCCGGTTTCCGGACCGGGGCCCTGTTCTTGTCAGGAGCCGCCCGCCCATGCCCCGCGCCGCAACCGTGATGACAACTGCCGCCGCCGGTGCCCTGATCCTGCTGGTGGGGCTGCCGGTTCTGTTCATCCTGCTGCAGGCGATTTTCCCGGAATTCGCGCGCGGATCGCTGGCTGACCCCTTCTCGAAAATCGTTATCCTGACGGAAAATGACCGCCTGCTGGTCCAGACCCGCAATACATTGCTTCTGGCGGGATCAGTGATCATCGGATGTCTGATCCTGGGCCTGCCTGTGGGGATCTTGCGCGGGTTGTGTGACATTCCTGGCGCACGGGTCTGGGATGTGATCTTTCTGATCCCGTTTCTGATCCCGCCCTTTATCGCGGCGATTGCCTGGATGATGCTGCTGCAGCCACGCGGCTATCTGTTCCAGCTTGTCGGGTTTGACATGGCCGGGTTCCTGTTCACCTTTGCCGGTGTTGCCTTCGTCATGACGCTGAACCTGTTTCCGCTCGTCTATTTTGCTGTCTCGCGCGCGTTCGAGGCTGTGGGCGGCCGCTTTGCCGCTGCCGCGCGGGTGCACGGGGCGGGACCAGTGCGCGCCTTTCTGATGATCACCCTGCCGCTCAGTATCCCTGCGGTGGCCGCCAGCCTGCTGATTGTCTTTGCCATGTCGATCGAGGAATTCGGCACCCCCGCCGCACTGGCCGCGCGCACCGGGTTCGAGGTTCTGGTCACGGGGATCTACACGCGCCTGTCAGACTGGCCGATCGACCTGTCCGGCGCGGCGCTGGGCTCGGTGATCCTGATGCTGTTGGTGCTGGCGGCCTTTGCGATCCAGAACTGGATCGCAACGCGCCGGTCCTATGTCAGCCAGACCGGCAAGCCCGCTGATGCAGAAAAGGCGCAGCTTGGCCACTGGCGCTGGCCTGTAATCGGGCTGTTCACGCTCGTCGCCATGATCGGTGTGGCGATACCGCTGGCGACCATCGTGGTCACATCCTTCATGGGCACGATTTCCGGCGGGTTGCGGTTGTCGAATTTCGATCTGCGCCATTATGCGCCGATCTTCGCAACCGGCAGTCGCGCAGGGCAGGCGCTGATGACCAGCGGCTGGCTGGCCGTTCTGACCGCCTTCGGCACCGCGTTGGTCGGAGGGGTTGTAGCCTACATCGTCGTGCGCGGCGCCGGGCGGGGCCGCGCGGTCATGGACGGGTTGTCCGTGTTGCCCAACGCGATCCCGGCAATTGTGCTGGCGGTCGGGGTCATCCTGGCCTGGAACAGCCCGTTCCTGCCAGTGACACTTTATGGCACTGCGGCGATCCTGCTGGTGGCCTATATCGGCATTCTGCTGCCGTATCCCATTCGCTACGCCGTTGCCCGTCTGCGCCAGATCAGCGGATCACTGGATGATGCCGCGCGTGTCTCGGGTGCCAGCCAGGGCAGCACGATGCGGCATATCACACTGCCGCTTATGGCGCCGTCACTGATCGCGGCAATGATGCTTGTGTTCGCGATTGCATCGCGCGAACTGGTTGCCTCGATCATGCTGGCACCTGCGGGCATGCGCACTGTTGGCACATTCGTTTTCGCCCAATTCGAACAGGGGTCCGTGCAGACCGGGATGGCGATGAGCGTCATTGCCATTGCGATAACATCGACGATTCTGCTGGTGGTCAACCTGTGGCTGGTTCGCCAGGGCGGCAACGCGTTCTCGGGCTGAGCTTTGGTTGCGTCCGGCGGGTGACGCCTGCGCCGCGCATTGCGGGGGGCTGTGGCGATGGCAGATGCGCGATGCCTGCCGGACGCGCGCGACACCGTCCGATGACATTGTCCGACTTTCTGCTTGCGGGTGCCGGGCCGCATCATTAAACGGGGCAGCGGAGACGTGGCCGAGTGGTCGAAGGCGCTCCCCTGCTAAGGGAGTAGGCCCGAAAGGGTCTCGTGGGTTCGAATCCCATCGTCTCCGCCATATTTTTCCGCCAATATATTGAAAGAAAAGGATAAAATTTTTTAACTTACTAGCGGAGCCCATGTTTGTTCCCATGTAAGGCGTTCGAGCGCAGACATGCAAAGAATGGTCCAACCGCAATTTGAACAGATAGTGGTTCACGGCAGGTCAGCGAAAATAGATTGATCACCTTTCAACTGCTGCCGAAGAAAACCCGATTTAGGCTATTCTTGGCATCCAGTGGATGGGACATCTATACCCGCGGGTGCGGGGGAACCTGCTGGTCGCCGTTCGCGCCCTCGACGTTGACGGGTCTATCCCCGCGGGTGCGGGGGAACCTCTTCCGAGTAATGAATCGGATTCATTCAATTGTCAAAGAGCATGCGGGTGAACCAAGGGGTGATCACTCGCGTTTTACGAGAAGGATTCCATCCGCATCGACAATATTTTTTGGCGGCTCACCGAGGGATTCGATGCGCAGATGACCGGCCGCCGACTTGTCGCGCCAGACCATGACGAGTGAGCCTCGTCGCAGCGTTTCCCACCAGTTTGACAAAACACTCCAGACCCGCTGCCGCACACCAGCAGACATGTCTGGCGCAACATACACGCCGGCAGATATTTCGAGCATCACAGAAGCAAGAAAGCCACGGTAGCGAGCCTCGACGTCGCGGGTTACGATAATGGTCAGTGGCATCAGTCGTGCCCCTCGATCAATGCCTTTATTCGTTCAATCATCTCGGGGATCACATTCTGGTCGGACAGCACCTTTCCTGTCAGCCGCCGTGTTGTGCGTTCAATATTTTCGCCCGGATGCTCATGAATGCGGCGCGCGGCCTTGAACGCACAGGGAATGATAACAGCGTCGCGGTAAAGGTCTGCAATGTCGAGAACGAAGGAGTGGCCGGCATCCTCATGAATGAAACCTAACTGCGGGATGGTCGACGTGGCAGTCACGGCAATCGCTGCGGCCGCCTCCACCGCGCTGGCCGCGTGGTTCAGTGCCTGGTTCGGCAGGTCCGCAGCGTTGGGATTGGCGCGGTCATAGCAACGTCCGCGCCATTCAATGCCGATACGGTTTGCCCAGAGCGCATATGCTTCCTTCATGCGCGCGCCCTCGATCCCTCGCAGCACGTTCAGATCGCGGTGGGGTAGCACCTCACCCAGACGCAGTGCATACATCCGGCGCGCCGTCATCAGGCGCAGATCGTCATCGGCCCATATTCTCGCCTGCAGACGCGCCAGGCCGGAGCGGTCGGGTACCCGATATGCCAGCCGCCCGACCTGTTCCCGGATCGCAATGTTCAGAACCTGCAGGTTGCGTGTCAGGTTCCAGCCGATCCGGTCCAGGAACGCAGCAGTCCGATAATCCACTGGCCAGGGCGTCACCCCTGCCCAGCCCGCAGCCTCTCGGCCGTGTTGCGCGATGGGTCCTCGATCAGCAACCGTTCCGGCGCCACACCCAGCCCCAAGAAGAATCGCTCGGCCGTATCCGTGAGATTGCCGTGATCACAACCCCCGAGGATCAGACACAATTCCAGCGCCTGATGGGTGATGGCAGCCAATGGGGTTTGCGACTCGACTGGATCACGCAGCCAAGCCCTGACGGGCTGGCGCAGGCTTATCTCCTCGCAGAAGAGTTTCTGGCGGGCGCGCCATCAGCGATGGTGCTGGGCGACAATATATTCTTCGGTCACGGCCTGCCCGAAATTCTGGCTGCCGCGGATATACGAGAGATCGGGGGCACAGTTTTCGGCTAGCATGTCACCGACCCTGAACGATACGGCGTTGTCGATTTCGACACCGATGGCGCAGTCCGTGCGATTGTCGAAAAGCCCGCTGTTCCGCCATCGAATTATGCGGTGACTGGGCTTTACTTCCTGGATGGCCGCGCACCGGAACTTGCCGCACGTGTCAGGCCGTCTGCACGCAATGAACTGGAGATCACGGATCTTCTGGAACTCTACCGCGCAGACGGCGCGCTCCAGGTTGAGCGCATGGGACGTGGCTTTGCCTGGCTGGATACTGGCACTCATGGCAGCCTGCTTGATGCCGGGAATTTCCTGCGCACCCTGACCGAGCGGCAGGGTCTGCAGGTGGGCGCACCCGATGAAATCGCCTACAGGGCAGGATGGATCGACGCGACTGCGCTGAGCACCCGCGCCGAGATGTTTCGAAAAAATGGGTATGGTGATTATTTGGCGGCACTCCTTGGCTGAGGGGGATTCGTGGTGCCTTGTCTTGATCAAAGAGTGAACACATTATCTGAAATCAAGGATTTGGCCTCGCGTTACTGCGTAATCAGTGATCAAGGTTAGGATGAATGCCGCCTACGGCGACGACTGGATGAACATTCAGGGGCAGGTCACATCCCCCGTATCAGTGCAGTTTTCACGTGGCAAAGTTCATAAAAATGGTTTCCGCAGAACATTCTGACCTTCGCACTATTGACAACAAAGACGATTGTCACACTCCATGGGTTCGTGTGGATGGACATATTTTGTGCCCTGAAGTCACAGTAGCTCCCAAACCACTGAAAGGCTTTGCTCATGTGCGTCGTGTGCTCAGACCCCGAAACAGCGCGCGCCGCTGGGATAGACCCTTGCCTGTGTGGCGCCCCCCCAAACCCTTGCGGCATATGCGCGGATAGACGCTGATATTTCGCGCCGGCAGATGATTGGCGGAATGGGCGCAGTGGTCGGCATGTTCGCGGGCTTTGGTCTTGCGCCCACAGAACTGCGCGCGCAGACACCGGCGCGCCCGAAACTTCTGACCAATCTTCGTTTTTTCGACGGAAGCACCCTGTCAATGCAGGAAGGCCGGAACATCCTGATCATCGGAAACCGGATCGCGGGTCTGCCGGCACAGGATGAAACCGCCGAAGACGCTGAAATCATCGATTGCGGTGGTCGTTCTGTCATTCCGGGCCTGATCGATGCACATTGGCATTCCACCCTTGTGGCCGTGTCGCAACTCGCCGCGATGACCCAGGACGTGGGCTTTATTCATCTTATGGCCGGGCGCGAAGCGGGTGCAACACTGCAACGCGGCTTTACCACGGTGCGCGACGTCGGCGGCCCGGCTTTCGGATTGCAGATGGCAATTGACCGCGGCGCCGTGGCCGGGCCGCGGATTTTCCCGTCGGGGGCGATGATTTCGCAAACGTCGGGGCATGGGGATTTCCGGCTGCGGTCGGAACTGCCCCGTTTCCCCGATACGCCCCCCAGCGCCATCGAACGCCAGGGCGTCGCACTGATCGCCGATGGGGCCGACATGGTGCTGCGGGCCACGCGCGAGCAGTTGATGAAGGGCGCAAGCCAGATCAAGATCATGGCCGGGGGTGGGGTTGCATCGCTGTATGATCCGCTGGATGCCACTCAGTATACCGAGCGCGAAATGCGCGCGGCAGTCGAAGCTGCGGAAGACTGGGGCACCTATGTTTGCGCCCATGTCTACACGCCCGGCGGTATCCGGCGGGCGGTTTCGGCGGGGGTGAAATCCATCGAGCATGGACAGCTTGCCGATGAAGACACCGTGCAGATCATGGCGGACGAAGGGGTGTGGTGGTCGCTGCAGCCTTTCCTGGCCGATGAGGATTCCAACCCGAAATCTGATCCGGTTCAGCAGGCCAAACAGCTTGAAGTCGCCGAAGGCACTGTTCGCGCGTTTGATCTGGCGAAAAAATACAATGTGCCGGTGGCCTTTGGCACTGACATCCTGTTCAACCCGGCGGGCACCTCCAGCCAGGGGCGGCAACTGGCCAAATTCGCGCGCTTCATGTCCCCGCTGGAGGCATTGAACAAGGCCACAGGCGCAGCCGGGCAATTGCTGGCCATGTCGGGGGCGCGCGCACCTTATGATGGCGCATTGGGTGTCATCGCGGAAGGGGCGCTCGCTGATCTGCTGGTGGTCGATGCTGACCCCGAGGCCGGGCTGGACTGGCTGGATGATCCGCAGGGCCGGATCAATCTGATCATGAAAGATGGTCGTATCGTCAAGGACACACTGTAAAACCATGACAGGACAGAAAATGATTTCGCGTAAACTGAAGGCCCTGATTGCCGCAACACTCAGCCTGACCGCTCTGGCCGGAACCGTGCACGCACAGACCGGCACCGATACGGTCTATCAGATCACGCCCTATGCCTGGGCCACCGGCATCGGCGGGGATATCACGCCCTTTACAGGTGCGCCGACAGTATCGATCAGCAAATCCTTTACAGACCTGATCAAGGATCTGGACGCGGCGTTCTTCATCTCTGCCTATGCGCGGCATGGCAATCTGGTCTTCATGGGCGATATCAGCACCTCGTCTTCCTCGCGCAGCGGGGCTGCCCCGGTGCTTGGTGTTCCGGCAACCGGGAAGCTGCGTCAAACCTCTGCCACGGCGCTGGCGGGCTATCGTGTCGGCGCGACGGAAACCGCGACTTTCGCCATTCTGGGCGGCTTGCGTCACTGGCGCGTGCGTGGTGCTGTGGACGCGCCCGCAATCCCCGGTGTTTTCCCCGGTGCCAACGCATCGCGCAGCGTCAGCTTCACCGACCCGATCATCGCGGCCCGCGCCAGTTTTCAGCTCGCACCCGGCTGGTCGGCCCTGCTTTATGCTGATGTCGGCGGCTTTGGCGTTGGATCTCGCAGCACAGCCCAATTGCTGGGAACGGTCAACTATCAGATGCGCGAAAACGCGTTCCTGTCGGTCGGGTAC
>REDZ01000091.1 GCA_007695345.1 Paracoccaceae bacterium
GGTGTCACCCCGCTGATCGCATCTGCATTCGTGACCAGAACCGTGCCGCCTTCCTTGAGGAAACAGGCATTGTGGCGCGTATTGAAGGTGAAGGCGCGGCACTGCCTGTCGGCCTCGCAGCTTGCCTGACATGACGCGACAGACATGTTGCGCATGAACCGGTAGTCGAATCCGATCACATCGCGATTGTGGAACATGACCAGCCCGGAGGGGGCATCATCGATCACCGGCGGCAGGCTGCCCCCCAGACACCGGACCTGCACTGTCGCCGCTGCCACGCGCTCGATCACATCGGGCAGCGGCTCGGGGTCGGCGGTGGCGCTGGCATCCGCATATCCGATACTATTGCGATCCAGAAACGCCCGCGCCAGCGCGCCCGAGATCGCGAAATTCACATTCTGCGCGCCGCTGCGATTCAGGATTCCCACAGCAACCCCCAGCACCGCGCCCGTATCGTCGATCACCGGCCCGCCCGAATTGCCAGGCTGGATCGGGGCGGAAATCTGGATCAGCCCGTCATCGCGATCAAACCCGTCCATCGCACTGACCGACCCGCTGGTCACACGGACCGAGGATGACAGCACATCTGCCAGCGGGTAGCCGAGCGCATGCACGCTTTCGGCCAGCCGCGGGCGCTGGTCCCGAAACGGCAGCGCGTCGCCCTCGAACGGTTGCAACAGGCGGATGACCGCCAGATCGCTTTCGCGGTCGCGCTGGATGCCGCGCGCGCGCCCGTACCCAACGACTTCGATACGCGCGCAATCCTCGACCACATGGTCGTTGGTCAGCACCCAGTTGCGGTTGACGAAAAAGCCCGAACCGGAACTTTCGGACAGGGCCGCGCCGGGAAACAGCACCATCAGCGCAAGCGCAAGGGGTCGAAACATATGCATGATATTAAATATCTTTTCGGAAGCAGGACCTCAGGCCCCGACCCGTCAAGATTAGGGCGACCCCGGTTCGGCTGTCAATTCCCACGCCGTGCTGCCATGTCCTGCGCCATCGCAAGCGCAGCGATCAGCGAGGTCGGGTCGGCCTTCCCTGTGCCCGCAATGTCATAGGCCGTGCCGTGATCGGGCGAGGTGCGGATGAAGGGCAGGCCCAGTGTCACATTGACACCGCCTGCGAAATCCACGGTCTTGATCGGGATCAGCGCCTGATCGTGATACATCGCCACAGCCACGTCATAGCCCGCCCGCGCGCCTGCGTGAAACATGGTATCGGCCGAATGCGGTCCGGTGATGGCCATGCCTGCCGCGCGCAGCCTGTCCAGCACAGGGATGATCAGCTCAACCTCCTCGCGCCCCATGGTGCCGCGTTCGCCCGCATGGGGGTTCAGCCCCGCGACCGCGATACGCGGGCGTGCAATGCCAAAATCGCGGATCAGCGCGGCATGGGTGATCCGCAGCCGCTGCTCCAGCAACGTGGACGTCAGCACTTCGGGAACCTCGGCCAGCGGAATATGGATCGTGACAGGCACAACCCGCAATTCGGGGCAGGCGAGCATCATCACCACCGGCACACCCCCCGCCAGATCGGCCAGATACTCGGTATGGCCGGGAAAGCCGAAGCCCGCGCCGTCGCGCAGCGCGGCCTTGTTGATGGGGCAGGTGACCAGCCCGCTGGCCGCGCCCGCCTGCACCAGTTCCACGGCGCGCGCGATCACGGCGACCACGGCGGCGGCATTGGCCGGATCGGGCGCGCCGGGCGGCGCGGCGGCGGGGAAGTCATGCACCAGCACCGGCAGCGCCGTCCCGTCCAGCCCCCGCGCCTGCGCAGGGTGTTCCACCGCGCGCCAGGGCGTGCCACCCGGCAGATGCGCCGGATCGCCGATCCAGACAAAGGGTGTGCCCCCCGCGCGCCAGGCCTGCACAGCAATCTCGGGGCCGATGCCGGACGGGTCGCCGCAACTCATCACCAGCATGGCTGGCCCCTGTCGCATGTTCGCGCCATGATCAGTCCAGAATTTCCATCATCTGCGGCAGGATCACATCCATCCGTTCCTCGATGACCTGCATTGTGGCAGGCATCTGCGCCTCGACGATCCGGGGCAGTTTCAGCAGCACATTGCGCCCCGCCGAGGTCTGGTAGAAATCATACAGCGCCTCGAGTTCCGACAATGTCATCAGATCGGCCATGATCTCATCCTGCGACCCGATCAGATCGCGCATCGGCTGGGACATCTCTGCCAGATACAGCGCCTCGATCTCGGCCTCCTGCGCGTCGCTGACATCCTGTCCGCCTGCGCGGATCTGGTCGAGAACCGGGCGATACATCGCGCGCACCATCTCGTCGATATCGACATCTTCCAGCATCGCGCCCACATAGGCCTGCGCCACGGTCAGCCGTGTCTCGCGCCCGTCATCGGCGAGGGTCTGCGCAGGCAGGACCAGGAGGGCAAGCGCGGTCAGACCGGCCAGCAGGCTAGGGCGGGAAATACGCATGGGCATGGGCAATCCTTTCAGTATGCAGCGCGCAGGGCGGCCTGCGGAAATCGCGCATCTGTCATGCGCGACGTTGACGCTATCCGCTTCGCAGGGCCAGGGGAAGGGGGATCAGCCCTTCCAGATCCAGCCGCCCCCCAGCACGCGACTGCTGTCAGGCGCATAGAACACGCAGGCCTGTCCGGGGCTGACACCGCGCTCGGGCGTCAACAGCTCCACCTCGGCCTCTGTCTCCGAGATCGGGCGCAGGATCGCGGGCGCAGGCGGGCGGGTCGAGCGCAGCTTGACCTCCAGCTCCCACTCCGCGCGGTCGGTGAACGCCCCATCCCCCAGCCAGTTGATTTCGCGCACCGGCACTGTCCGCGTCGCCAGCGCCGCGCGCGGGCCGACGATGACGCGCCGTGCATCCGGGTCCAGCCGCACCACGTATAGCGGATCGGCCAGCCCGCCGATCCCCAGCCCGCGCCGCTGCCCGATCGTGTAATGGATCACCCCACGATGCGTGCCCAGCACATGGCCCGCCATATCCACGATCTCGCCGGGTTCGGCCGCGCCGGGGCGCAGTTTCTCGATCACCTTCGCGTAGTCTCCATCGGGTACGAAGCAGATATCCTGACTGTCGGGCTTGTCGGCCACGCTCAGCCCGTGGCGCGCGGCCAGTGCGCGCGTCTCGGCCTTGGTTTCCAGATGCCCCAGCGGAAAGCGCAGATAATCCAGTTGCGCGCGCGTGGTCGAGAACAGGAAATAGCTCTGGTCACGCACAGGATCGGCGGCGCGGTGCAGTTCCGCCCCAAACGCCCCTGCCTTGCGCTGGATGTAATGGCCCGTGGCCATGCAATCGGCACCCAGATCCTGCGCTGTTTCCAGCAGGTCGCGGAATTTCACGCGCTCATTGCAGCGGATGCACGGCACGGGCGTCGCACCACCCAGGTAAGCGTCGGCAAATTCGTCGATCACCGATTCGCGGAAATGGGATTCGTAATCCAGCACATAATGCGGAAAGCCCATCGTCTCGGCCACACGGCGGGCATCGTGAATATCACGACCCGCGCAGCAGGCCCCCTTTTTCGCCAGCGCCGCCCCGTGATCATATAGCTGCAGGGTCACACCCACGACGTCATAACCTTCGCGCGCAAGCTCTGCGGCCACGACCGAACTGTCCACGCCACCCGACATCGCCACCACCACCCGCGTCTCGGCGGGCGGCTTGGCAATACCAAGCGAATTGAAGGGCGGATCATAGGGCATCAGGCGTCTCCGATCAGGGTTCGCGCGGAATATAGGAAAATGCAAGATATTCTCAAGCGCTGGCAGGCGCATGGGTCAACCCTGCGTTAATCAGGGTGCGCGATTCTGGTCCTTATCCGGGGAAGGGTGAAGAAGGACCAGTAGAATGTATATCAGAAAAGTGGATGGGCCGCGCGCGGTCACATTGCCGGACGGAACAGTGCTGTCGCTTGCCGATCTGCCGCCTGCCGAGACGCGGCGCTGGGTGGCCAGCCGCAAGGCGATCGTGATTCAGGCCGTGGAACATGGGCTGATCACGAAACCTGCCGCGCTGGAACGCTACGATCTGTCGGAAGAAGAATACGATTTGTGGCACCGCGCGATCATGGAGCATGGGCTGGATGGTCTGAAAATCACGGCGTTGCAGAAATATCGTCAACCATAGGTTGCGGGGGTTCCAGAGTTGCGAACGGTAACGTAGAGTTAACCTTTATGCGAGATGGTCAGGGTTAACAGCAACAAAGGAGAAACCCGATGCGTGTGCTGCTTGTTGAAGACGATCCCACGACTGCCCGCAGCCTGGAGCTGATGCTGACGCATTCCAATTTCAACGTGTATTGCACGGATCTGGGCGAAGAGGCGATCGAACTCAGCAAGCTGTACGATTACGACCTGATCCTGCTGGACCTGAACCTGCCGGATATGGGCGGGCTGGATGTCTTGCGGCAGATGCGGCTGGCACGGGTGGACACGCCTATCCTGATCCTGACGGGCGAGGGGGATACCGACACCAAGCTGCGCGGCTTTGGCGGCGGGGCCGATGACTACCTGACCAAACCCTTCCACCGCGAGGAACTGGTCGCGCGTATCCATGCCATCATCCGCCGCAGCCAGGGCCATGCGCAATCGGTGATTCGCACAGGCAAGATCACCGTCAATCTGGATGCCAAGACAGTCGAGGTGGATGGCAAGACCGTCCACCTGACCGGCAAGGAATACCAGATGTTCGAGCTGCTCAGCCTGCGCAAGGGCACCACCTTGACCAAGGAAATGTTTCTCAACCACCTGTATGGCGGCATGGATGAGC
Organism: Paracoccaceae bacterium; assembly: GCA_007695345.1. Lineage (GTDB taxonomy): Bacteria > Pseudomonadota > Alphaproteobacteria > Rhodobacterales > Rhodobacteraceae > Roseinatronobacter. The sequence goes on from REDZ01000091.1 coordinate 4,759, forward strand.
CCGAATTGAAGATCATCGATGTATTCATCTGCAAATTGCGCAAGAAACTCGCCGTCGCGACAGGCGGTGACAGCCATATCGACACGGTCTGGGGCCGCGGCTATGTGCTGCGCGACCCCGCACCCGATGCGGAAGAGGCCCCGCCCAACCGCGCCATGACGGCCTGAACGGTCCGACACGGGCGCCGCCACCCCTCGGGCAGGAAGGGCGCGCGCCGGGGCTGGACCTGCGCCGCCGCGCAACCTATCACTCTGGCCAGACGGACGCGTTATCGACGCAGGGGGCGGGGGCAGACGGGTGAGCACGGATCGCGACACGGATCAGACGCCATGGGCCGACACGGACCCCGATCAACTGGGGGCCGATGCCGCGGCCCGCGAACTTGCGCGGCTGGCCGATCTGCTGGGCCGCGCCAACACGGCCTATCACACCAATGACGCCCCGATCCTGTCGGATGCAGAGTTCGACGCCCTGCGCGCACGCAACGCCGCGATCGAGGCGCGCTTTCCCGATCTCGTCCGCCCCGACAGCCCAGCGGGCCAGATCGGTGCGGCCCCGGCCGAGGCGTTCGCCAAGATCCGCCATGCGCGGCGAATGTTGTCGCTCTCCAACGCCTTCTCGCCCGAAGATGTGGCGGATTTCGTCAGTGGCATCCGCCGGTTTCTGGGGCTGGACGCAGAGGCAGCCCTCGCCTTTACCGCAGAACCCAAGATCGACGGGCTGTCGCTCTCGCTGCGCTATGAACACGGTCGGCTGGTCCATGCCGCCACGCGCGGCGATGGCGAGACGGGCGAGAATGTCACCGCCAATGCCCGCACCATCGAAGACATCCCCACCACGCTGCAAGGCGCGCCCGATATCCTGGAAGTGCGCGGCGAGGTCTATATGTCGCATGAGGATTTCGCGGCCCTGAACACCCGTCAGGCCGAACTGGGCGGGAAAACCTTTGCCAACCCGCGCAACGCAGCCGCCGGATCGCTGCGCCAGCTTGACGCCGGCATCACCGCCGCGCGCCCCTTGCGCTTTTTCGCCTACGCCTGGGGCGAGTTGTCCGCGCCGCTGGCCGCCACTCAGAGTGACGCCATCGCGCGGCTGGGCGCCATGGGCTTTCAGACCAACCCGCATTTTCGTCGCTGCGAAAGCGTGGCGCAGATGCTCGACACCTATGCCGGGATCGAGGCACAGCGCGCATCGCTGGGCTATGATATCGACGGTGTGGTCTACAAGCTCGATGATCTGAAATTGCAGGATCGGCTGGGCCTGCGCTCGACCACGCCGCGTTGGGCGATCGCGCATAAGTTCCCTGCCGAACGCGCCTGGACCGTGCTTGACGGGATCGACATTCAGGTCGGGCGCACTGGTGCGCTCAGCCCCGTGGCGCGGCTGCGGCCCGTGACCGTGGGCGGGGTCGTGGTGTCCAACGCCACGCTGCATAACGAGGATTACATCGCCGGGCGCGATTCGCGCGGGGGGCCCATCCGCGAGGGGCGCGATATCCGGGTGGGCGACCGGGTCGAGGTTTACCGCGCGGGTGATGTGATCCCCAAGATCCGCGATGTGGACCTGTCGCGCCGCCCCGAAGATGCTGCGCCCTACAGCTTCCCCGAAACCTGCCCCGAATGCGGCAGCCCCGCCATCCGCGAGCCCGGCGATTCCGTGCGCCGCTGCACGGGCGGGCTGATCTGCCCCGCGCAGGCCGTCGAGCGGCTGAAACATTTCGTCAGCCGCGCGGCCTTTGACATCGAAGGGCTGGGCGCGAAACAGGTCGAGGCGTTCTGGCGCGATGGCTGGATCGCCACCCCGCGCGATATCTTCACGCTGCGGGATCGTTTCGGCCCCGGCCAGCCCCGGCAGTTGAAAAACCGCGAGGGTTGGGGCGAGAAATCGGCCGAAAACCTGTTCGCCGCCATCGAGGACAAGCGCCGCATCGAACTGGCGCGCGTGATCTTTGCGCTGGGCATCCGCCATGTCGGTGAAACCTCTGCCGGGTTGCTGGCCGCGCATTACGGCACATGGGACGCGTTTCGCTCTGCCATGTCCGATGCCGCGCAAGGCCATGACGACGATCTGCTGTCCATCGACGGGGTCGGCCCGGTCATGGCGCGCGCGCTGGTCACCGCCTTTCAGGCCGAAGGCGACACCATCGACGCCTTGACCGAGGTGCTGGACATTCTTCCAGCCGAGGCGCGCGCGACCGACAGCCCCGTGGCCGGCAAGACGCTGGTCTTTACCGGCACGCTGGAGCGGATGACCCGAGCAGAGGCGAAAGCGCGGGCAGAGGCGCTGGGGGCCAAGGTCGCGGGCACGGTCTCGGCCAGGACCGATCTGCTGATCGCGGGGCCGGGTGCGGGGTCCAAGGCCAGGAAAGCCGCCGATCTGGGCATCGAAGTGATTGATGAAGAGGCGTGGCTGCGCCTCGCCCAGGGCGGCTGAGATGGCCACGCGCCCCGAAATCCTGTTTCCGCTTTTCGCGGGGCTGGAGGGTCTGGACGGCATCGGCCCCAAGACGGCCAAGGCGCTTGCCGCGCTGCAGATCGAGGCCCCGCGCGATCTGCTGTTTCACCTGCCGCACAACCTGATCGACCGCACACGCCGTGACACGATCCGCGGGCTGGAGTTTCCCGCCATGGCCACGGTCGAGGTGACCGTGGGTCCGCACCGCGCCCCCAGCACACGCGGCCGCCCTTACCGTGTGCAGGTCCATGACAGCGAACAGGAATTCCAGCTTGTGTTCTTTCAGGCGCGCGAGGGCTGGCTGCAACGCCTGCTGCCCACCGGCCAGCGGCGGCTGGTCTCGGGCAAGGTCGAGCTGTTCGACGGGATCGCGCAGATGGTTCATCCCGACTACGTCCTGCGCCCGGAAGAGGGCGAAAGCCTGCCACGGGTCGAGCCGGTCTATCCCCTGACTGCCGGTGTGACGCAGAAACTGCTGGTGCGCGCCGTGGCCTCGGCCCTTGCGCGCGCGCCCGATCTGCCCGACTGGATCGATCCCGCCCTGCGCGAGAAAGAGGGCTGGCCCGATTGGCACGCGGCGCTGACCGCCGCCCATGCCCCGCAATCGCTGGCCGATCTCGCCCCCGACAGCCCCGCGCGCAAACGACTGGCCTATGATGAGGTGATGGCGCATCAGATCACCCTGTCACTGGCCCGCGCGCGCCAGCGCCGCAAGCCCGGCCGGGCCAGCCCTGGCACAGGCGCGTTGCAGGCCTGCGTTCTGGCCGCGCTGCCCTATGCGCCGACCGGCGCACAGCGCCGCGCGATTGACCAGATCGCCGCCGACATGGCGGCAACCCGCCGTATGAACCGTCTGCTGCAGGGCGATGTGGGTGCGGGCAAGACGCTGGTGGCCTTCATGGCGCTGCTGACGGCGGTCGAGGCTGGCGGGCAGGGCGTGATGATGGCCCCCACCGAAATTCTGGCCCGCCAGCATCTGGAAAGCCTGACGCCGCTGGCCGAGGCTGCGGGCGTGTCGCTGACCCTGCTGACCGGGCGCGACAAGGGGGCCGAACGCGCGGCCAAGCGCGCCGCACTGGCCGATGGGCGCGCACAGATCGTGCTGGGCACGCATGCGGTGTTTCAGGACGGGGTGGACTTTGCCGATCTGCGGCTGGCGATCATCGATGAACAGCATCGTTTCGGCGTGGCGCAGCGTGCAGCGCTTGCAGGCAAGGCGGCGCAGGTCGATGTGCTGGTCATGACCGCCACGCCCATCCCGCGATCGCTCGCGCTGACGCAATATGGCGATATGGATGTTTCTGTGCTGGATGAAAAACCGCCCGGACGCCAGCCGGTGACCACGGCGCTGGTGTCCACAGCGCGGCTGTCCGAAGTGGTGGCTCATCTGGAGAGTGCGATGGCCGAGGGGCGGCAAGCCTATTGGGTCTGCCCACTGGTCGAGGAATCCGAGGTCAGCGACCTGACCGCGGCCGAAGCGCGCTTTGCCCATCTGCGCGCGGCCCTGGGCGAGGGGGTCGTGGGGCTTGTTCATGGCCAATTGCCCCCGGCGGAGAAAGATGCCGCCATGGCGCGGTTCGTCGCGGGCAAGACCAAACTTCTGGTCGCCACCACGGTGATCGAGGTGGGGGTGAATGTGCCCAATGCCTCGATCATGGTAATTGAACGGGCCGAGAGTTTCGGGCTGGCGCAACTGCACCAGTTGCGCGGGCGCGTCGGGCGCGGGGCGGCGGCCTCGACCTGCCTGTTGCTCTATGAGGCCCCGCTGGGCGAGACTGCCGCGCGTCGCCTGAAACTCTTGCGCGACACCGAGGATGGCTTTCGCATCGCCGAGGAGGATATGGCCATCCGGGGCGCAGGTGATCTGATCGGCACGGCGCAATCGGGTCTGCCACGCTTTCGCGTGGCCGATCTGGAACGTCAGGCCGGGCTGATGGCGCTGGCGCAGCGCGATGCGCGCAAATTGCTTGCGGATGACCCCGATCTGTCCACCCCGCGCGGGCAGGCGGCACGGGTGCTGTTGTGGCTGATGCAGCAGGACCGCGCGATCCGGTATCTCTCCATCGGTTAATGTTCCTTTTATGTTCTTGACAGCCCTGCGCGGATATGAGAACAATATGGCAACAAGCAAGCGATGGGGGTTTCCGATGTTCAGTATTCATTCTTCCGATTTCTGGCGCGATCTGGCCGGTGGCCTGGCGCTGACAGTGCTGATTGTCGCTCTCCTGCATCTGCCGCTGCTTGCCTGAGCACTGCTCGCTCACTGCCTGACCCTGACCTGCGCGCCGCCATGCCATCCGCATGTGCGGCGCTTTTTTTCGTCATTTGCCAAGTGCTGCGCGACTGGCTATCTGGGGGGTGGCAGACAGGAGAGGACAGATGACAGACGCGCTCCATATCATCGGTGGCGGCATGGCGGGGTCCGAAGCCGCATGGCAAGCCGCACAAGCCGGCACGCAGGTGGTGCTGCATGAAATGCGCCCCACGCGCGGCACCTTTGCCCATCAGACCGATCATCTGGCTGAAATGGTCTGTTCGAACTCTTTCCGCTCGGATGATGATGAACAGAATGCGGTCGGGTTGCTGCATTGGGAAATGCGCGCCGCGGGGGGTCTGCTGATCGAGATGGCCGACCGCCACGCGCTGCCCGCAGGTGGTGCGCTTGCCGTGGACCGCGAGGCCTTTGCCAGCGCCGTGACCGACCGCCTGCTGGCCCATCCGAATATCCGGCTGGAACGTGGCGAGATCGATCAACTGCCCGATCAGGGCCACTGGATCATCGCGACCGGGCCGCTGACATCTGACGCGCTGGGGCAGGCAATCGCCGCCGAAACCGGGGCCGAGGCGCTGGCCTTTTTCGACGCCATCGCCCCCATCGTCTATTTCGACAGCGTCGACATGTCGCAGGCCTGGTTCCAGTCGCGCTATGACAAGGGCGAGACAGAGGAAGAGCGCACAGCCTATCTCAACTGCCCCATGACCCGCGATCAGTATGAAGCCTTCATCGACGCGTTGCTGGCCGCCGACAAGACCGAGTTCCACGAGGGCGAGACGGCGGGCTATTTCGATGGCTGCCTGCCCATCGAGGTGATGGCCGAACGCGGGCGCGAAACCCTGCGCCACGGCCCGATGAAGCCTGTGGGCCTGACCAATCCGCATGCGCCCGGTGTCAAACCCCATGCGATCGTGCAGTTGCGCCGCGACAACGCATTAGGCACGCTCTACAATATCGTGGGCTTTCAGACCAAGATGAAGTATGGCGCGCAAGCATCGGTTTTTCGAATGATTCCAGGGCTGGAGAGCGCGTCGTTTGCCCGCCTGGGCGGCATCCATCGCAATACATTCCTGAACGCGCCCACGCTGCTGGATGACCAGTTGCGCCTGCGGTCGCGCCCCAATATCCGCTTCGCGGGTCAGATCACCGGGGTCGAGGGCTATGTCGAATCCGCCGCGATGGGGCTGCTTGCGGGCCGTCTGGCCGTGGCCGAGATGCAAGGCCAGACCCTTGCGCCCCCACCGCGCGACACCGCCATGGGCGCGTTGGTCCACCACATCACCGGCGGGGCCGAGGCCAAGACCTTTCAACCCATGAATGTCAATTTCGGTCTGTTCCCGCCAGTCGATGCCAAGGGCGGCCGCCGGGGCCGCCGTGACCGCTACAAGGCCTATACCGACCGCGCGAAATCCGCCTTTGCCGACTGGCTGGGCGCACAGGCGCGCGATGCCGCGTGACGCGCGTCACCCGCTTCGCGCCATCGCCCACCGGGCCGCTGCATCTGGGCCACGCCTATAGCGCTTGGGTCGCGGCAGAGCGCGCCGGGGCAGGGCGGTTTCTGCTGCGGATCGAAGATATCGACCGCGCCCGCTGTCGCCCCGAGTGGGAGGCGCAGATCTTCGATGATCTGGACTTCCTGGGCCTCGACTGGCCGCGCCCGGTCATGCGTCAATCCGACCGGCTGCCCGCCTATCGCGCGGCGCTGGGGCAATTGGCCGCACGGGGCGTGCTCTATCCCTGCCGCTGCACGCGCGCTGACATCCGCGCCGCAATGTCGGCCCCGCAGGAAGGTGCAGTCGGCCCCGACGGGCTGGTCTATCCCGGCACCTGCCGCGCGCGGCCCATGTCCGATGCCCGCCCTGATGACGCCTTGCGCCTGAACATGCGCGCCGCGCTCGCACTTGCAGGGCCACTCTGCTTTATCGAGAACGGCCCGCTCCATCCCGGCCAGCACAGGCCGGACCCTGACTGGATGATCGCGCGGGTGGGCGATGTCGTGCTGGCCCGGCGTGACATGGGCACGTCCTATCATCTCTCGGTCGTGGTGGATGACGCAGCGCAGGGCATCACCGAAGTGACGCGCGGTGCCGATCTGTTCGATGCCACGGCGATCCATGCCCTGCTTCAGGCATTGCTTGAGCTTCCCCGTCCAACATACTGGCATCACGAACTTATCCGTGATGAACAAGGCAAGCGCCTGGCCAAGCGTGACGATGCCCGCGCCATCGCGTGCTACCGCGCAGACGGGGCCAGCGCGCAGGATATCCGCGCCATGCTCAGTCTGTAAGGGGCGCCATCAGCTCTACCTCTGCACCGTCGCGAACTGCCGTGTAGAAACAGCTTTGCCGCTTGGTGTGGCAGGCCGGCCCCGTCTGATCGACCATCAGCAACAGGCAGTCGCGGTCACAATCGATGCGGAAATCCACCAGCCGCTGCACATGCCCCGAAGTGTCCCCTTTCACCCAGAAGGACTGGCGCGAGCGCGACCAATAGGTCACGCGCCCTGTTTCCAGCGTGCGGACCACGGCTTCGGCATTCATCCAGGCCACCATCAGCACCTGACCCGAGGCATGGTCCTGCGCAATCGCCGGGATCAGACCTTTTTCATCGTATCGCAGGGTTTGCGGATCGAAAATCATGCGCTATCTCCCGTTGCAACAGGCGCATTCTGTAGCGCAGCCGCAGGCCAGGGAAAACCCGCAATGGGCGATACGACCGATCTGATGCAACTCTATTCCACGCGCATTCTGGCGCTGGCCGCCGATATCCCGCATCTGGCGCGGCTGTCGGACCCGCAGGCCAGCGTCAAGCGCCGCTCGCCGCTTTGCGGATCAACCGTAACTGTGGATCTGGACATGACAGACGGGCGCGTCAGCCGGTTCGGGCAGGAGGTGAAGGCCTGCGCGCTGGGGCAGGCGGCGGCGGCGGTGCTGGGGCAGGTCGTGATCGGGCGATCCGCGGCAGAGCTGTCGCGCGCCCGCGATCAGTTGCGCGCCATGCTGACCCAGGGCGGCCCGGTCCCCGACGCCCCTTTCGACGGGTTCGAGGTGCTGACCCCCGCGCGCGACTATCGCAATCGGCACGCCTCGATCCTGCTCGCGCTGGAGGCAACGGTCGAGGCCACGGAACAGCTTGCCTCTGCCTGAGCTTCATCTTGCCCAAAATACTCACCGGGGTGAATTGGCCGCAGGCCAGGAGGGGGCAGTCAGCCCCCTTTGTCACGTCACGACATCGGGTGCCGTCCGCCCCAGACGCGCCCTTATCCCGCACAGCGCTTCCGCCGCCGCGATCACCTCGGCCAGCGCGGCTTGCGGCTCCGTGTCCAGCCCGTCGGGCCCATCCACTGCCTGTTCCAGATAAACCCGCAGCGTCGCCCCCGCCGTGCCCGTGCCTGACAGGCGCAACACCAGCCGCGCGCCTCCGTCAAACCGGATCTGCACACCCTGACGCGCTGTCACCGACCCGTCCACCGGGTCGCGATAGCTGAAATCTTCGGCCTCGCGCACGATCAATGTGCCAAGCTTTTCGCCGGCCAGCTTGTCCAGACGCGCGCGCAATTCCTCGATCAGCGCGGCTGCCGCCTCGGCATCGACTTCCTCGTAATCATGGCGCGAATAGTAGTTGCGCCCGAAGTCCTGCCAATGCGCGGTCATCACCTCGGCCACCGATTGCGTGCGCGCGGCCAGAATGTTCAGCCATATCAGCACAGCCCACAGCCCGTCTTTCTCGCGGATATGGTCCGACCCGGTCCCGGCCGATTCCTCGCCGCAAAGCGTGGCCTGCCCGGCATCAAGCAGATTGCCGAAGAATTTCCAGCCCGTGGGCGTGGCGTAACAGGTGATCCCCCGTGCCGCCGCCACCCGGTCCAGCGCGGCAGAGGTCGGCATCGACCGCGCGACCCCCGTCAGCCCGCCCGCATAGCCCGGCACCAGATGCGCATTCGCCGCGATCACTGCCAGCGAATCCGACGGCGTGACATAGATCCCGCGCCCCATGATCATGTTGCGATCCCCGTCCCCGTCCGAGGCCGCGCCGAAATCGGGCGCATCCGGGGCCATCATCGCCGCGACCAGGTCGCTGGCCCAGACCGGGTTCGGGTCCGGGTGGCCACCGCCGAAATCGGGCAGGGGGGTGGCATTGACCACTGACCCCGGCGCAGCACCCAGCCGCGCTTCCAGAATCTCTTGCGCATAGGGGCCGGTAATTGCGTGCATGGCATCGAAGCGCAGACGAAATCCGCTGGCCAGAAGCGCGCGGATCGCGTCGAAATCGAACAGCTCGGCCATCAGATCGGCATAATCCGCGACCGGGTCCACAATCTCGACCTCGGTCTGGTGCAGCCGGGTCTGGCCGGGTTGCGACAGGTCCAGCGCCGGGGCATCAAGCGTGTGATATTCGGCGATCCGGGTCGTGGCGTCATGGATCGCACTGGTCACGCTCTCGGGCGCGGGGCCGCCATTGGCCGTGTTGTATTTCACCCCGAAATCACCATCCGCGCCGCCCGGATTATGGCTGGCCGACAGGATGATCCCGCCATCGGCCCCACGAGACCGGATCAGATGCGACGCGGCGGGCGTGGACAGCAGCCCATCGCGCCCGACGATCACGCGGGCGGCCCCACTGGCCGCGGCCATGCGCAGGATGGTCTGCGCCGCCTCGGTATTGAAGAACCGCCCGTCACCGCCCAGCACCAGCGTCTTGCCCGCGACACCGCCGAGTCCGTTCCAGATGCTCTGGACGAAATTCTCCAGATAGCCGGGCTGCATGAACACGCGGGTTTTCTTGCGCAGCCCCGACGTGCCGGGTTTCTGCCCGTCGATGGGCTGGGTTGGGATGATCTGGATCATGGCCTGTCCTGTCGCTTTTTTGGTCTTATGCGCGCGCAGCGCCTGAAAATTCAAGCTTTGGCGCGATGTGGGGCGCTGGCACTGGCTCTTGACGCCCCGATGATGCAATTATGCCCCAAACCGGGCAGGAAAGGCAGGAATGCGGATACTTGTTTTCAACGCAGGCAGTTCATCGCTGAAATTCGGCGTATTCGATCTGGACCCCGGCGCACCGCTGGCGCGCGCGCAGCAGGTGTTCAAGGGCAGTTTTGACCGCTTCGGCCCCGAGGGTTGTGATGCCAGCCTGCCTTCGGGCAAGAGCCGCGCGCCCCATACCACCCTGGGCGACGCGATCCGCGCCGTCCCCGAGACGCTGGCCGGGCTGGAGGGGATCACGGCGGTTGCGCACCGGATCGCGCATGGCGGCGCGGCCTTTGCCGGGCCTGCGCGCATCACGCCAGAGGTCCGCGCACAGATCGCGGAGCTGAACCCGCTGGCGCCGCTGCACAACCCGGCCAATCTGGCGGCGCTGGACCGTGCCGCGCAGGTCTGGCCCGATTTGCCGCAATGGGCCGTGTTCGACACCAGTTTTCACCTGAGCAATCCCGCGCGCGCGACCACCTATGCCGTGCCGCGCGCATGGCGCGAGACGGGGCTTCGGCGCTACGGGTTTCACGGCACATCGCATAAATACGTCGCCCAACGCGCGGCCGAGGCCTTGGGGCAGGATCTCCGCGACCTGCGCATCCTGTCGCTGCATCTGGGCAACGGGGCCAGCGCCTGTGCCGTGGCCTTCGGGCAAAGCATCGACAGTTCGATGGGCATGACCCCGTTGGAGGGGCTGGTGATGGGCACACGCTCGGGCGATGTGGATCCGGGGCTGTTCGGGTATCTGCACCGGCAACTGGGGCTGGATGCGACCGCGATCGAGCAGGCGCTTTACAGCGAGAGCGGGTTGCTGGGGCTGACCGGATCGTCCGACATGCGCGATGTCGAGGCGCGTGCAGCCAAGGGCGATGCCGAGGCGCAGCTTGCCATCAACATTTATGCCTACCGCGCGCGCAAATATATCGGGGCCTATGCGGCAGCGATGGGGGGGCTGGATGTCCTGGTCTTTACCGGCGGGATTGGCGAGAACGCGCCCGCCATGCGCCGGCGCATCTGCGACGGGCTGGAATTTCTGGGCCTGAAGCTGAATCATGACCGCAATCTGGCCGTGGATCTGCAGGGCAGGGCGGCCCCACAGGTTCAGGCTTTCGGCTCTCGCGTCAATGTGCTGGTCACCGAAACCGCCGAGCAATTGATGATCGCGCACGAGGTCGCCAATGCCATCGGCGCGCCCAGGCGCAAGGCGCTACGCGTGCCGGTGGCCGTGTCGGCGCGGCATGTGCATCTGTGCGCGCGCGCGGTGACCGCGCTGTTTGGCGAGGGGTATGACCTGACACCGGGCAAGCCCCTGCGCCAGGAGGGGCATTGGGCCGCACAGGAACGCGTGACCCTGCACGGCCCGCGCGGCGAGATTGGCAATGTCGCGATCCTTGGCCCCTTGCGCAGGCGCACGCAGGTCGAGATTTCGCGCACCGACGGGTTCGCGCTGGGGATCGACGCGCCGGTGCGTCAAAGCGGGGCGTTGCAGGGCACGCCGCAGATCCGCCTGATCGGCCCGGCGGGGCATTTCGACACGGATGGTCTGATCATCGCCGCGCGCCATATCCACATGAACAGCGCCGATGCAGAGGCCGCCGGGCTTGCCGATGGCGCGCGCGTGCAGGTGCATCTGGGAGAGAGCGCGCGCGGGCTGACATTTGACGATGTGCTGGTGCGCGTGTCGGATGACGCCTTTACCGAAATGCATATCGACACGGATGAGGCCAATGCCGCCGGGATCGCTGGCGCGGTCGAGGGCGAGATTGCCCCGGTGGCTGCCCGCATTCCGGCGCAGGACTAGGCCGCAATTCCGGGGCATCACGGCGTCACGTTTCAGGTGTCCGCAGCGTTATTTCTTCGGCATTCACCATAGTGCGGATGCGCGCGGCGATGGCGGTCATCGCGGCCTCATGCGCGGGCGCATCGGGGCGGGTGACTGCTTCGGCGTCATCGCGCAGCGCATCGGCCCCGCGTTTGGACATGTTGTCGAGCAGAAAGGCAATCGCTGCGCTGTCCTCGGGGCGGGCGGCGGCGATCAGGGTCACCATATCCTCGGGCGGGTGCGCGCGCATCAGCGCGGGCACATCGTCAGGCGACAAGCGCTCGGGGATATCGTGAAAGGTAAAGATCGCGCTTCGTACACCATCGGCATAGCCCTGATCGCCCTGCGCGATCTGCGCCAGCAGATCGTCACGTAATGTGGCGGTGGCAGCATTCAGGATCTCGCCCATCCGTTTGCCGGGCGGGGCGGCAAAGGCGCGCGGCGGGCGCGCGTTGATCTGTTCGGCCAGCGTGGCCCCGATCCGCGCGACGGTGCCGGGCGCGATGTCTGCCGTCCGGGCGATGCCCAGGGCCAGCGCGCTGGCCTGATCGGCGGGCAGGGCGTGCAACAGGCGCGCGGCCTTGTCCGTGCCCAGCTTGGACAGCAACACGGCGCCCACCACCTGCGATTCGGCACGAAGGATGGCCAGCAGCGTGTCATCCGAGGCCAGATCCAGCGCGGTCCAGGGGTCATCCTGCCCGTTTCCGCGCGTCAGTGCGCGCAACTGGCGCGTGGCATCGGCATCAAGCGCGCCATCGAGCAATGACAGCGCCGCTTCCAGCCCGTCGGGAAAGGACACGCCGACCTGTTCCAGCATCTGGATGAATTCCTCGACCACGGCAAGCATGGTCGCGCGATCCACCAGCCGCATGCTGCCCAGGGTTTGCGTCAGGGTGGCCTGCATGTCCGGGGGCAGGGCGGAAACCGGGGTCTGCACCCCTTCGGCCAGCAATACGCGCACGATGATGGCGGCTTTCTGCGCGCCGGTCAGATGGTCAGTGCTGACCCTGCTGGCGGATGTTGTCGGGGCCGCCCTGGCGGTCTGGGTCGGGGCAGCCGGGCGCGGGGCAAGCTGCGTCTGGTCTTGTGACATGCGGATCACACCATTGGACTCGGACTGACCGAATTCTTGCCTGCGAAACATCAAGAAAAGGTTGAAAGCTCGGCACAGCCCCACAAAAAAGCGCCCCGGGGCACGAAGCACGGGGCGCCAAAACAGCGCATCAACTTGCGGTATTGACCGGCTTAGCTGGTGATCGGTTCGATGCAGGTTCCGCTATCGCTATCCCAGATCTGACCTTCGGCGCAGCTTGATGCGGTTTGTTCGGGGGTCATGCTGCCGCACATGGCCGCGGCCATCACCGGGCTGAAGCCCAGCACCAGAGCAGTGAGAGTCACTTTCAGTTTCATGGCTTTCTCCTTCTGCAGTGGGACCGATCATAGCACGATTATTGCGAATACAACCCCGGCTGCGACATTAATCGGAAAAAACCCGCGCAAAAATGGTTTCGACATGCTTTGTGTGGTGATCAAGGTCAAAGTTTGAGCGGATCTGTTCCTCGGACAGCGCCGCGCGCACATCCGTATCGCCCAACAATTCCTCGAGGAAATCGCACCCCTGTTCCCAGACCTTCATCGCGTTGCGCTGCACAAGACCATAGGCATCCTCGCGGCTGACACCGGCTTGCGTCAGCGCCAGCAGCACGCGCTGCGAATGGATCAGCCCACGGAACTTGTTCATATTCGCGATCATCGTATCAGGATAGACCACCAGCTTGTCGATCACCCCGGTCAGACGCGCCAGCGCGAAATCCAGCGTTACTGTGGCATCGGGGCCGATCATCCGCTCGACCGAGGAATGCGAAATGTCGCGCTCATGCCAGAGCGCCACATTCTCCATCGCCGGGACCACCGCCATGCGCACCAGCCGCGCCAGCCCGGTCAGGTTTTCGGTCAGCACCGGGTTGCGTTTGTGCGGCATCGCGCTGGAGCCTTTCTGCCCCTTGCTGAAAAACTCTTCAGCCTCAAGCACTTCGGTGCGCTGCATGTGGCGGATTTCAATGGCGATATTCTCGATGCTGCTGGCGATCACGCCCAGCGTGGCAAAGAACATCGCATGGCGGTCGCGCGGGATGACCTGCGTGCTGATCGGCTCTGGCGTCAGACCCAGCTTTTCGCAGACGTGAACCTCCACACTGGGGTCGATATTGGCGAAAGTGCCGACAGCGCCGGAAATCGCGCCTGTCGCAATCTCGGCGCGGGCGGCCAGCAGGCGGGCGCGGTTGCGGTCCATCTCGGCGTAGAAGCGCGCGAATGTCAGCCCCATGGTCGTGGGTTCAGCATGGATGCCATGGCTGCGCCCGATGCGCACCGTGAATTTATGTTCCATCGCGCGGCGTTTGAGCGCGGCGAGCAGGGCGTCGATATCGGCCAGCAGCAGATCGGCGGCGCGCACAAGCTGGATGTTGAAGGTCGTGTCCAGCACGTCCGAACTGGTCATGCCCTGATGGACAAAGCGCGCTTCCTCATTTCCGATAATCTCGGCCAGATGGGTCAGAAAGGCGATCACGTCATGTTTGGTGACGGCCTCGATCTCGTCTATGCGGGCCACGTCGAATTCGACATCGCGTGCAGTCCAGACCGCTTCGGCGCTGGCCCTGGGGATGACGCCAAGCGCGGCTTGTGCGTCACAGGCATGGGCCTCGATCTCGTACCAGATGCGGAACTTGGTCTCGGGCGACCAGATGGACGCCATTTCGGGGCGGGAATAACGCGGGATCATGCGGGCCTCTTGCTTGACGGGGTTGGCTGCGTCATACGCGCTGCAAGGGCCGGTCGCAAGCTGTCTGCCTTGTCTATATTTATCATAATACTGATTATGAGATATACGGGTGGAATACGGATGCCGGACCCCCACTGGCGCGCTATGCAGACAACATATCTAAACATTCATGACTTGTAATGTGTTATTCATCCCCTTATATTGCGCCCATCCAATACCACTGGTGCCGATTTGCCCTGCACCACAAAGGCCCATGCCGTCAGAAGGTTATCACGACATGCTCACCCGTTTTCTGCCCTTCCTCGTCTGGGCGCGCCAGTATGAACGGTCCTTTCTCGCGCAGGATCTGATCGCGGCAAGTGTCGTGACGATCATGCTGGTGCCGCAAGGCATGGCCTATGCGATGCTGGCGGGCCTGCCCCCGCAGGCCGGGCTATACGGTGCGATGCTGCCATTGCTTCTCTATGCGGCTTTCGGCTCGTCGCGGTCGCTGGCCGTGGGTCCGGTGGCGGTGGTGGCGCTGATGACAGCGGCGGCTGCCGGGCTGGTGGCCGAGATGGGCGCGCCCGGCTATCATCTGGCGGCCCTGTGGCTGGCACTTCTGTCCGGCGCGATGCTGTTGTTGATGGGCGTGTTCCGGCTGGGGTTCATCGCGAGCTTTCTGTCGCATCCGGTGATTTCCGGCTTCATCACGGCAGCAGGAATATTGATCGCTGCCAGCCAGTTACGCCATCTTCTTGGTGCGGATATCACGGGCAAGACGCTGCCACAGGTGATCCCGTCGCTGCTGGGCAATCTTGGCAATCTCTCGCTGCCCACGGTCCTGCTGTCCGCCGCTGTGCTGGGCTTTCTGTTCTGGTCGCGCGCGGGACTGGCGCGGATTCTGAGGCGTGTGGGTCTGTCGGAACCTGTTGCGAAGCTTCTGGGCCGGACTGCGCTGCTGATCGCGGTCGTTGCCTCGACACTCCTGGTCTGGGCACTGGGGCTGGAGGGGCGCGGCGTGGCGATCCTGGGCGATATCCCGCGCGGATTGCCTGAATTCGGCCTGCCGGAATTTGACCTGACGCTGATCCAGATCCTTGCCGCGCCCGCGCTGATGATCGCCATTGTGGGCTATGTCGAATCCATCTCGATCGCGCAGACGCTTGCTGCAAAGAAGCGCGAGGCGATTGATCCCAACCGCGAACTGGTCGCACTGGGGCTGGCCAATCTGGGGGCCGGTGTCAGCAATGCGATGCCGGTCACGGGCGGGTTGTCGCGGACCATCGTGAATTTCGATGCAGGGGCGCGCACCCCGGCGGCGGGGGCAATCACGGCGCTGTTCATCGGGGGCGCGGTCCTGGTGCTGACACCGCTGATGTTCTACCTGCCGCGCGCGACGCTGGCGGCCATCATCATCGTGGCCGTTGTGTCGTTGCTGGATTTCCGCGCCCTGCCCCGCACCTTTGCCTATTCGCGTGCCGACGGGGCCGCGATGGCGGCGACCATGGCCGTGACGCTGCTGGTCGGCGTGGAACAGGGCTTGCTGGCCGGGGTCGGGCTGTCGCTGGTGCTCTATCTCTACCGGACATCGCGCCCCCATATCGCTGTCGTCGGACAGGTGCCGGGCACAGAGCATTTCCGCAATGTCGAGCGGCACCATGTCACGACTGACCCGGCGATTTTCGCGGTCCGTGTGGACGAGTCGCTCTATTTCCCGAATGCCCGCGTGCTGGAGGACCGGATCGTGCAGGCGCTTGCGACAGAGCCCGCGCTGCAGCATGTCGTGTTGCAGGCCACGGCGATCAACTATATCGATGCCTCCGCGCTTGAGAGCCTTGAGGCGATCAATGACCGGCTGAAGGCCGCAGGCGTGCAGTTCCACCTGTCCGAGGTCAAGGGCCCGGTGATGGACCAGCTTGCCCGCAGCCATTTTCTGGATGAACTGAATGGCCAGGTCTTCCTGACGCAGTATGACGCGATGGCAGACCTGTCCCCGACCGTGACGCAGGACTGTGTGGCGCAACCCAGGGTTGATTCGCGCCGCGCCCCGGCGTGAACGCGGCATCTGCGCGGAACCTTGCCAGCGGTGCGCCGCACTGGCAGGGTTCGCGTCCGCGCACAGCATGACGCGCGATCCTTTGCCGATGGCACAGCCCTTTCACGCAGCTTTCTGCCTGTGCTGATCGGGCGCGCACTGGCCACGCTTGCTGACGGCCCGTTTCCATTCAACCATCGCGCCACGGTCGCCGGTTTGTCCGGGGCCAGGCGCAATCGATGGGAGTATGACATGACACGCATTGCAACACTTGCAGGCGCCCTCATGCTGAGTGCAGGGCTGGTGACGGCGCAGGACACAGACGATACAAGCTGGACGCAGGAAGAGTTCATGGAGGCGTTTCCAGAGATGACGGAAGAGATCTTTGACATGATCGACGCCAATGATGACGGGGTGATCGACGCGGATGAATATC
Source organism: Paracoccaceae bacterium (assembly GCA_007695345.1). Taxonomy (GTDB): domain Bacteria; phylum Pseudomonadota; class Alphaproteobacteria; order Rhodobacterales; family Rhodobacteraceae; genus Roseinatronobacter. The sequence goes on from REDZ01000091.1 coordinate 21,518, forward strand.
TCGACGCTATCGATGCCGGGCTGATCGCACCGCTGGAAGGGTGACCTGATCTGACCCGCACGAACACGACCGCAGGGGCGCTGCGCATTGCGCCCGCGCCCCTGCCCTGACGCGCGTTCCTCTCTTACTCGGCCGATCCGTTACTCCGCGGAATTCATCGCCTCCAGGTGCAGCAGCAGCCCGCTATGGTCAGCCTCGGCCCCGCCTGCGGCCACGAAATCCGCGAAGGCCTGCTGCGCGGCCTCGGTCTGCGGCAGGCGCAGGCGTTTGGTGCCTGCAAGGGCTGCGACCGAATTCAGGTCTTTCAGTTGCAGACGCGACGGCCCGCCCGGCGTGAAATCGCGTGCGATCATCCGCGCGCCATGCAGATCGAGAATGCGGCTTTCGGCAAACCCGCCGCGAATGGCATCGCGAAAGCGCGCGCGGTCGGCGCCCCCGGCTTCGACCAGCACCATGGCCTCGGCCAGCGCGGCGATGGTGATGGCGACGATCTGCTGATTGGCCAGCTTGCAGACCTGCCCGGCCCCGCTGGGCCCCACATGCGTCACCCGCCCCAGCGGCGCCAGCACGGGCTTCAGTGCCGCGATCACCTCGGCATCGCCCCCGGCCATCAGCGCGAGTGTCCCGGCCTCGGCCCCCGCCACACCGCCCGAGACCGGGCAATCCACATGTCCGACACCGCGCCGTGCCAGGTCCTGCGCATGCGCGCGGGCCTGATCGGGTGCGATGGAGGATGTGTCGATCACCACGGCCCCGGCCCTGATCTGATCGGCCGCGCCCTGTGCAAACAGCACATCCCCGACGGCATCGCCATCCGACAGCATGGTAAAGACCACATCCGCCCCGGCCACGGCATCCGCAGGCGTGTCCGCCACGCTGGCCCCATCGCCTGCCAGCGCGCGGGCCTTGGTCGCATCGCGGTTCCAGGCCCGCAGATCAAACCCCGCGCCCAGCAAGCGCCGCGCCATCGGCGCGCCCATCAACCCCGTGCCGAGATATGCGATCTTCATGCTGTGCCCCCCAGTTCATCCTCGATATGGATACGGATGATCTCATCAAAACTGTCCTCGGCGGTAAAGCCCAGGGCGCGGGCGCGCGTCGCCTCGAACCCGGTGGCCCAGCTTTCGCACATGCGGGTGATGAACGGGTCGGGGTCGCGCCGGATCAGGGCAACCGCCCCCGCGCCCGCCACGCGGCGCAGCGCCTCGATCTGCTCGGCCACGGTCGCGCTCAGCCCCGGCATGGACAGGTTGCGCCGGGACCCCAGCGCGGTCAGGTCCATCGTCGCGCCATGCAGCAGGAACCCCACGGCGGACCGGGGCGAGGCATGCCAATGCCGGATCGTGTCGGGCACAGGCAGCACGGCCTCCTGCCCGATCAGCGGCTCGCGCAGGATGGAGGAGAAGAAGCCCGATGCAGCCTTGTTCGGCGCGCCGGGGCGGATGCAGATTGTGGGCAGGCGAATGCCGATCCCGTCCATGAACCCATGCCGCGTGTAATCCGACAGCAGCAATTCGCAGATCGCTTTCTGTGTGCCATAGCTGGTCAGCGGGGTCAGGTGGAATTCATCGGGGATGGGGTGCGGCAAGGGCGCGCCGACCACCGCGATCGAGGACGCCATGACCATGCGGGGGCAATACCCTTCGGCCAGATGGGCGGCGCGGATTGCATCGAACACGGCGCGGGTGGCGTCCAGATTGATGCGGTAGCCCTTGTCGAATTCGATCTCGGCCTCGGCCGAGACGATGGCGGCCAGGTGAAAGATCACATCGGGGCGCGTGTCGATCAGGCGTGCAGGCTGATCGGGCTGTTCCAGATCGGCGGCGCGGCAGTCCACCTGGCCCGCGAATCCCGTGGGCGCGGGCGGCGCGGCAACATCCGCAAGCGTCAGCGCCGTGATCTCGCGCCCGCCAAGCGTGCCATCGGCGACCAGCCGTGCCGTCAGCTTGCGCCCGATCATCCCTGCCGCGCCTGTTATCAGAATATGCATGCCCCTGCCCCCGTTCCGCGCCTTGCGCTGTGCCAGATTTGTCTGATAACCTGACATAAAAGCCCATGCAACACTCACCTGACGGAGCGCCCGATGACCCATACCCCAGACACATCCCCGCTGGCCGGTCTGCGCGCGCGTCTGGGGGATGATCTGGTGATGTCCGGTCCGGACATCGCGCCCTATTGCACCGACTGGCACGGGGATGAGGTCAGCGACGCCATTGCCGTCCTGCGCCCGCAATCGACAGCAGAGGTCACAGCCTGCCTGCGTGCGGCCCGCGAACTGCGCCTGAGCGTGATCCCGCAAGGTGGGCGCACCGGGCTGGTGCTGGGGGCCGTGCCGGATGCGCCCGCAACCCAGGTCATCCTTAGTCTGGAACGGATGAACCGCATCCGCCGCATTGATGCTGCCGGTTTCTCTGCCGAGGTCGAGTCCGGTGTGGTGTTGCAGGCGTTGCAGGACCGGCTGGCCGAACAGGGCCTCTTTTTTCCGCTGGCGCTGGGGGCGCAGGGATCTTGCCAGATCGGCGGCAATCTCAGCACCAATGCGGGCGGTCTGAACGTGTTGCGCTACGGAATGACGCGGGCCTCGGTCCTGGGGCTGGAAGTGGTCTTGCCCGACGGGCGCGTGCTGGACTTGCGCCGCCATCTGCACAAGGACAATCGCGGGCTGGATCTGAAGCAGCTTTTCATCGGGGCCGAAGGGACGCTGGGCGTGATTACCGCTGCCGTTCTGAAACTGACGCCGCAGCCTGAACAGACAGCGACAGCGCTGCTGGCACTCGACAGCCTTGACGGGGCTATCGCGCTTTACCAGCTTGCGCGGCGGCAATGCTGCGATCTGATGTCGGCCTTCGAATTCCTGCCCCCCCTCGCCTTTGATCTGGCGCGCGAGGCGATGCCCGATCTGCCCGTGCCGCTCAGCCCGGATGCGCCGGCCTATGTGCTGATGGACCTGTCGGGCAGCGGGCTGGTGGATATCGAAGGGCTGATGACCCGCTTTCTGGAGCTGGGCTTCGAGACCGGCATGATCCGCGATGGCGTTGTCGCGCAGTCGCAGACACAGGCACGCAATCTGTGGCTGATCCGCGAGGGAATGAATGACGGGCAGGCGCGGCGCGGGCGCCATCTGCGCACGGATCTGTCAGTGCCGCTATCCGCGCTGCCCGCTTTCGTGGCAGAGGCAGAGGCCGCGATCCATGCCGCCCTGCCCGGCGCGGTCTGCGTGTCCTACGGGCATGTGGGCGATGGGAATGTGCATCTGAATGTGCTGCCTGATCCGGGCGGGGATGCTGGCGCGCAGATCGCGCAGGCCAAGGAAATCCTCAATGCCGTGGTGGCGCGCCATGACGGGTCCATCAGTGCCGAACACGGCATCGGGCGGCTGAAACGCGCCGAATTCGAGGCCGGTTTGTCCGACACGCAGCGCGCCCTTCTGGCCGGTATTCGCGACCTGCTCGATCCGGGTCGCATGATGAACCCCAACTGCCAGCTTGCCACAACGGACCGGCCATGACCGAATTTGCCCGCGTGCCGCAGCTTTCGACCCGGATCGCGACGCTGCTGCAGACCCGGATCGAGGCCGAGACATGGCCCCCCGGCACCCGCCTGCAGACCGAGGCGCAGATGATGCAGGAATTCGGCGTCAGCCGCGCCGTGATCCGCGAAGCGATTGCGCAACTGCGCAATGCCGGGCTGGTGGAAACGCGTCAGGGCGCGGGTGCCTTTGTCGCGGCCCCCGGCGCGCGCCCGATCCGGCTGGAACCCGCGCAGGCGATGGACCGGCGCGCCTTTGACAAGCTCTATGAATTGCGCAACCCGCTGGAAATCGAGGCCGCGGGGCTGGCCGCGCAGCAGGCGCGCAAGGCCGATCTGGCGCGGCTGGCGCGTGCCATGGCGCGCTTCGATGCGCCCGAAGAGAGTATCGAGGCATCGGTCGCGGCCGATCTGGAATTTCACCACGCCATCGCACTGGCCACGCAAAACCCTTATTTCGTGCAGGTGCTGGCCGCGATTTCCGACCGGATCGCGCATGTGATCCGTGCCGCCCGCGCCGGGATGACACTGGCCGATCTGCATGCCCGCACCCGCAGCGAACATGGCGCGATCTGTGCCGCCATCACTGCGCGTGACCCGAAGGCCGCGCGCGCGGCCATGCGTGCGCATATGGCCGGTGGTGCAGCGCGGATCGGGTTGCGCCAGAGGCAGCGGCCGAAGTGAGCGCGCGCCCATACGCCTGGGTGTCGAGGGCAGCGAAGTCCGGGGGATTGACCCATACCCTGACCTGCCGCATCGTCGCGCCGGATCGTTCGGGCCATGCAACATATGGATGACACGTGATCGGGGCCCCTCGAACAGGACTCCCGTGCAGGCACAACAAGGAAAAGAACCCATGACCAGAATCCTCGCCATCGGCAATTACGGCCGCGCCGATCATGACGCCCTGACGAAAGAGTTGGGGGCCACGGTTCTGCGGGATTTCGCAGCGCTTGACTCGCTGAGCGAGGGGGCGCGCGGCGCCATCCGGGCCGTGGCCTACAAGGATCATCATGCCTTTGACGCGGATGTCATGGCGCGCCTGCCGGGGTTGGAGCTGATCGCCAATTTCGGCGTCGGATATGACGCCATCGACATCGCAGCGGCGCAGGCGCGCGGGATCGCGGTGACGAATACGCCCGGCGTACTGGATGACGATGTCGCCGATCTGGCCGTATGCATGTGGATCGCCGCCTGTCGGCAGGTGATGCAGGCCGCCGCCCATGTGCAGAGCGGCGGCTGGCGTGCAGGCACGGCCCTGCCGCTGGCAACCAAGGCCAGCGGGCGCAAGCTGGGTATCGTGGGCCTGGGCCGGATCGGTCAGGCCGTGGCGACCCGGCTGCGCGCCTTTGGCTGCGAGGTGCATTATACCTCGCGCAGCCGCAAACCGGGGGCGGATCTGGTCTGGCATCAGACTGTAACGGACATGGCCCAGGCGGTGGATGATCTGATCATCACCATCGTCGGCGGCCCCGAGACGCAGGGCCATGTCGGGGCCGATGCGCTGGCCGCGTTGGGGCAGGGCTATGTTGTCAATGTCGCGCGCGGCAGTGTGGTGGATGAAGACGCGCTGATCGCCGCACTCGAAGGGGGCGTCATCGCGGGCGCGGCGCTGGATGTCTTTGCCCGCGAGCCCGATGCCGACCCGCGCCTGATCGCCATGCCCAATGTGCTGGCCCTGCCGCATATCGGCAGCGCGACCACCCAGACCCGCGCCGCGATGGGCGCATTGCAGCGCGCCAATATCGCGGCCCATCTGGACGGGCGCGCGCTGCTGACCCCCGTGACGTGAGGCGCGCTGTCAGGTGATCACGCCCTTGCGCAGGATGAAATTGCCGTAAAGCCGCCGCTCACGCGTGCGCAGGATGACAAAGGACGCATCGGCATGGTCGTAAAAGGCAAACCGCTCGGTCATGGCGATATCGAACCCCTTTGCGCGGATCATGGGCAGCGCTTCGGCCACGACTGCGGCGGGCGTATCGGGGTCATCGACCTGCTGCATGGCGCGCACGGGCGGGCGCTCGGCGTCGAACGGGTCAATCGGCATCAGGGGCAGGATCGCGGCCAGCGCCTCGGTCGCGGAGCCGCCGAAATCGACGCAAGTGCCCCATGGCGTTTTCAGCCCAGCCGCATGGGCGGGGAAATTGGCATCGACAATGCTCAGCACATCGCCATGTCCCATGGCCGCAATCGCGTAAATCGCCTCTGGCGTCAGGCGCGGGTCAACCCCGATCAGCATGTCAGTCCTCCTCTTCCTCCATGCGCGTGTTCAGCAGATCATGCGCGGTGGCCTCATCCGTGACAAGCGTGCTCAGCCCGATCCGGGCGTGGGCCGCGCGGATCACCGGCGCGCGGGCCGTGCCGCCACAGGCCAGAACCCGTGCCCGCGCCTGTGCCACATGGTCCAGCCCCACGGCCATCACGCGCTCGTTGATCTCGAACACCTTGCTTGTGCCATCCGCATCCACGATCTGCGCCAGTATCTCGCCAACAGCCCCGGCATCGCGCAGGGCGCGCGCGGCATGGCTGTCCAACCGGCTGAGCGCGAGAGAGGCATCCAGATCGCCCGCGCCGAACACGGCGATGTCCAGTTGTTCGGCCAGATCGAACAGCGCCTGCAAGCCGCAACCCGCAATCAGCCGCGCGCGGGTATCGGCATGATCTACGATCAATGGCGCGGGCAGGAACATGACATCACAGCCCAGTGACGCGGCCATCCGCGCGGCCAGCGCACCGGGATTGGGCCGCCCGGAGCGCACCTGCCCCCCCAGAAGCGACAGCACCAGCGCATCTGCGCGCGGGGGCGGCTGAAAGGAATCGAGCGCATGGGTCAGCGTGCGGCCCCAGCCCAGCCCGATCCGCATGCCTGCCCCGATCCGGTCGGACAGCATCCGCCCCAGCGCCAGCCCGATTGCGGCATGAGGTGCCGCGCCGGGGCTGGAGGGTACGCAGATCACTTCGGGGATGTCCATCGCCTGTGCCACATCCATAGCCAGCGCGGTCAGATCGCCCTCTGGCTGGTCGATCCAGATGCGGATTTCGCCTAAAGCGCGCGCCTGTTCCAGCATCCGGTTGACCGTGGCGCGGCTGACGCCAAGGCGGTTGGCAATCTCGGCCTGGGTCAGCCCGTAGCCATGCGCGAGCCATGCCGCGCGCAGGCGCAGATCGCGCGGGTTGACCGGCGCGCTCATGCCAGCCCCAGCGCAGTGCGGATGGTGGTGATCGTGGGGCGTGCGGCCTCCAGCTGCGGCAGATGGCCAGCACCGTCGATCACATGATGCCGGGCATCGGGCCAGCAGGCCGGCAAGGCGGCGGGCGGAGGGATGATGCGATCTGCCGCGCCACTGATGACATGTATGGGCAGCGGGGCCAGCGCGGGCAGATGCGGGGCAAGGGCGGCATCCAGCCCCGGCAGCAGGGCGGCGACTGCGCGCAGGGCGGGGCCGCGCTCGGGGTGGTTCATCTGCGCAAGCACGCTCTCGGCCATCGCGTGCGTGATCATTGCAGGACGCGACAGCATCTGCCCCAGTCCTGCGCGCATCTCAGCCGCATCCCGCGCCGCCAGCAGCGCTGCAATGAACCCCGGATCGACCGCACCCCCCAGCCCCGCAGGCGCAATCAGGATCAGCCCTGCCACATGTCCGGGCACCAATGCCGCCGCGCGTAGTGCCACGGCTGCCCCGAAGGAATGCGCCAGCAGCCAGACCGGCGCGCCCTGCCCTGCGACCGCGCCCGCCAGATGCGCGCCGAACCCGTCCAGCGCATCGGGCACCGCAGACGCCGCGCGCCCATGGCCCGGCAGATCGATCAGCCCGAGCGCCACGTCGCGCTGCAATGCGGCCTCGACCAGCATCCAGACGGAACTGTCGGCGGCAAAGCCATGCACGGCCAGCACCGGCACACCCTGCTGTGGCCCGGAACGGCGCAGGGCCACGGGGATGGCCCCTGGCTCGGCGCGCACGATCATGCCGGGGTCAGGCGCCCCAGAACATCGCCCACCTCGGCAATATCGCCGGGTTCGACCAGACATTCGGACAGGGTGCCGTCGCCAGGCGCCTCGATCTCCATGACCAGTTTGGGCGTGGTGATCTGCAGCACGGGCTGGCCCTTGGTCACAGTCGCGCCGGGGTCCACCAGCCAGCTATCGACCTCTGCCTCGGTGATGTCATTGCCAAGCTGGGGCAGGATGATGTCCATGCTGCGCCTCCCTTTCTTTGCTCACAGGCCCAGGCGGGCCAGTTCAATCTCGTCCCAGCCGCGCAGGCCGCGCCGGTTGACGCCCTCGCGCGCCATCAGGTCAATCAGCACAGAATCGACAATATCACCGGGCTGGGGGAAATAGGTATCTTCCATATCCGCGCCCGGCACGATCCAGTTCGGCGCACCCAGCACGCGCGGGGCCACGCGCAGATGCGGCTGGCCGAAGCGGCCCAGATTGGCGGCCAGCGTCATCGCGAAACTGCCGCGTTCGCACGCCTCGGTCACCACGAGCAGGCGTCCTGTCCGCTCGAGCGAGTCCAGCACCTCGCGATAGCCGAATGGCACCAGCGTGCACGCGTCAATCACGTCGGCCTCGACCCCCTGGGCGGCCAGATCATCGGCGGCCTGTAGCGCCGGGTAGAGCACCGGCCCCAGCGTCAGGATCGTGACATCGCGGCCCACCCGGCGCGTTTGCGGCTGGCCGAAAGGCATCGCGAAATGCCCCTCGGGCACGCCATCGGGGGCGAACCATTCGCCGATATCATACAGGCGCTGGCTTTCCAGCATCACCACCGGATCGTCAGAGGCGAGCGCGGTGGTCATCAGCCCCTTGGCGTCATGCGGGGTGGCCGGATAGGCCAGTTTCAGCCCCGGCACATGCGCGAGCATCGCCGACCAGTCCTGCGAATGCTGCGCGCCGTATTTGCTGCCGATGGACAGCCGCAGCACGACCGGCAGTGACAGCGCACCCGCCGACATGGCCTGCCATTTGGCAAGCTGGTTGAACACCTCATCGCCCGCGCGGCCCAGAAAATCGCCATACATCAGCTCGATCAGCGCCCGCCCGCCCTCCATCGCATAGCCCACGGCCGCCGCGACAATTGCCGCTTCCGAGATCGGCGCATTGAACAGCCGGTCGCGCGGGAACAGGTCCGACAGCCCGCGATAGACGCCAAAGGCCCCGCCCCATTCGCGGCATTCCTCGCCCCAGGCGGACAGGCGCGGGTCATGCTGCATCCGCTCGCAAATCGCCTCGAACAGCGCATCGCGCAGGGTGATGCAGCGCAGCGGCGACAGGGGCGCCCCCTCGGCGTTCAGCCCGAGGCGCGCGCGTTTGCCAAGCTGCTTGATGCGGGTGTTCCCGGCGGGGTCCTGCAGCATGGGGGTATTGCCCTGCGGCAGGGGTGTTTCGCGATGGCTGAACATGTACTGGCCGATCCGGGTGGGCATGGTGTGAATATCCACAGGCGGCGCACGCTCAGGGTCGGTCGCCGCGCGGGCGACACTGCGCAGCATGTCGGTCAGCGCGGCAGCGTCCGCCTCTTGCGCGGCGGCGTCCATCACGCCCGCCTCTGCCAGCGCCTGACCGAACAGCGCGATCGGGTCATGCGCGGCCCAGGCGGCGATTTCCTCGCGCGTGCGATAGGCATTGGCGTCGCTGGTCGAATGACCGGACTGGCGGTAGCATTCGACATCCAGAAGCGCCGGCCCCTGCCCCGCGATCAGCGCCCTGCGCTTGCGCGCGACCGCATCGCGCACGGCAAGCGGGTTCTGCCCGTCCACTGTTTCGGCCAGCATTGCATCCGGGTGCAGCCCTGCCCCGATGCGCGACAGCCGGTCCCAGCCCATCGTTTCGCCCGCGGTCTGCCCGCCCATGGCGTAGAAATTGTTGGTAAAGAAGAACAACACCGGCAACCGCCCCGAATGGTCCCCCCACAGACCGTCGAACTGTGCCTGCGCGGCGAAATTCATCGCCTCCCAGACCGGGCCGCAACCCGTTGCGCCGTCGCCTGCCATTGCCACGGTTATCCGCCCCGGCGCGTGCAGTTTGGCATGCAGCGCCGCGCCAGTGGCAATACCCGCCGACCCGCCGACAATCGCATTGTTCGGATAGGCACCGAAGGGCGGAAAGAACGCGTGCATCGACCCGCCCATGCCACCATTCACCCCGGCCTCGCGCATGAAGATCTCGGCCAGCAGGCCAAAGACCAGCGTATGTTCGGCCAGCGCGAGATCATCCTTCACGGCAAAGCTGCGCTCGGCCAGCGCCAGCAGATCGCCGCCTCGATGGGTGCGAAACCGCTCCAGCGCCTGTGCGCCGCCCAGATCATGGATTGCGGCCAGACCCTTGGCCAGAAACTCGCCATGGCTGCGGTGATTGCCAAAGATGTGGTCATCTGCCCCCAGCGCATGCGCGGCCCCTGTCGCCGCCCCTTCCTGCCCGATCGACAGATGCGCGGGGCCTTTGTAGATATGGCTGACCCCTTCCCATTCGCCGCGCGCCTTGAAGGTGGACAGCATCTCTTCGAAGGCGCGCTGGATACGCATGTGACGCAGCATCGCGCTCAGGCGATCCGGCCCCAGCGCGGCGATCTCTTCAGTCAGCGGCGTGGCATAGGCGTGGATCGGAATATCAGGAAAGGCAAGCCGCCCGGACTGGCCTCTGCGGGCGGGATCGACTGTCAGTTCACGGGGCATGGCATGTCCAGGAATAGGGTTTTGCGCCTTGTCCCATGTGAATGAGATATTGTCAAATGCATTCGACATATGTAACATCACGCCAGAACAGACCATGCCGGGAGGGGCGATGATCGTCTGTCGCCACAAGACGCTGATGCAGCCCAGCAAGCGGCCCGGCAATCCGGGGTCGCGCCAGATCGGCCTGCCCGGTGCCTCAGGTCTGCGCGAGTTCCGCCGCCAGATCGCGCAGCCGCGACAGGCAGCCTTGCGCATCAATGGCCCGGTCGCGAAACGTGCCGACATGTTCGACATGCGGGCAGGTCAGAACCGCGCAGGCCGCCCCGTCCGGCCCCATGATCGGGACCGAGATATCATTCACCCCCGCCAGTTGCAGGCTGGGCGCATGGCGATAGCCCTGCGCCTGTATCCGGTCCAGCCGCGCTTCGGACAGCGGTTCCATCCGGTCGGGCAGCACGGTAGCGGCGGCGAGTATCTCGGCGCGCCGCTCGAGGGTCTGAAAGGCCAGCAGCGTCTGCCCGGACCCTGTGGCCAGCATGTCAAGCTGCGCGCCCACGCGCAGGCGGAATTCCCAGTTGCCGGGCTGGCTGGCCTGCGCCACGACAATCGCAATCGGGCCTTCGGGCACCACCAGATGCAGCGACTGCAATGTGCTGCGGGCGAACACATCGATCATCGGCTGCGCCTGCGCCACCAGACGCCGCACCGGCGGATGCGCGGCCCCCAGCAGAAACAGTTTCATGCTCAGCGCATAGCGGTCCCCTTCGGCCGAACGATTGACATATCCACGCGCCACCAGACGCTCCAGCATGCGGTAGATCTCGGACGGGCTGCGGCCCATGGCGCGCACGATTTCGCTGCGGGTCAGGCCCCCGGCCTCGGTCGCCAGCAATTCCAGGATATCAAGCCCCTTGTCGAGCGCAGGCGCCCGGTAGCGCGGGGCCGCATCTTCTTGCGCATGGGCGCCTGGGGCGGGGCTGGTCGGGGGCATCGGACCTCCTTGCCGGGGGTTGGGGGCACAGACATGACGCACACAGATTTCTGTTGCAAGTCTATCAGATATGAATAACCTGTCCATATATGAACGCTGCATGGTCTGAGGAGGGATCAGGGCAGCGCGAGGGAGGACCATGCTGGATTTATCAAAGCCCGCTATCCGGGGCGGTTCGTGATGCGGTACGCGCCTGTAATCGCGCAGCGCGACACCATACAGGCGGGTGGCACGCCATGACCCCGCTGATCGAGATGGTCGGGATCGACAAGCGCTTTCCCGGCGTTCACGCACTGCGCGATGTCAGCTTCGACCTGCGCGCAGGCGAGGTGCATGCCCTGATGGGCGAGAATGGCGCGGGCAAATCCACGCTGATGAAAATTCTCTCGGGCGTCTATACCCGCGACGGGGGCGAGGTGCGCATTGACGGCAAGGCGCTGCAACTGGCCACGCCGCGCGCCGCGCAGGATGCGGGTATCGGGATCATCCATCAGGAACTGAGCCTGATGAATGACCTGACTGTGGCTCAGAACATCTTTATCGGGCGCGAACCCCGCCACTTTGGCTTCGTGATCGATGACAAGCAGATGGAACGCGACACGGCGGCGCTGTTTTCGGGCATGAATGTGGTGATCGACCCCAAGCGTTTCGTGCAGGGCATGAGCATCGCGCGCCAGCAGATGATCGAGATTGCCAAGGCGATCAGCCATGACAGCAAGGTGCTGGTGATGGATGAGCCCACCGCCGCGCTGAATGACCGCGAGATCGACGAGTTGTTTCGCATCATCAACCAGTTGCGCGATGCGGGCAAGGGCATCATCTATATCAGCCACAAGATGGACGAGATCCAGCGCATCTCGGACCGGGTGACAGTGATGCGCGATGGCCAGACGGTCGGCACGCGCAACACGCCCGAGGTCACGCTGGAGGAAATCATCTCGATGATGGTGGGGCGCGCGCTGGTGCAGGACGAGGCGAAAGTGCCGGACCTGAGCGCTGCGCCTGTCGCGCTGGAAGTGCGGGGCCTGACCCGCGGGCGCGAGATCCGCGATGTCAGCTTTTCCTTGCGCAAGGGCGAGATACTGGGCTTTGCCGGGCTGATGGGCGCGGGCCGGACCGAAGTGGCGCGCGCGATCTTTGGCGCCGACCCGCTGGATGCGGGCGAGATTTTCGTGAATGGCGCGCCCCGGCGCATCCGCAGCCCGCGCGATGCGGTGCGCGCGGGCATCGGCTATCTGTCCGAGGATCGCAAGCATTTCGGCCTGGCGCTGCCGATGTCGGTGCGCGACAATATCGCGCTGACGGCCTTTGACAAATTCGCCCGCGCGGGCGGGTTGCTGGATGATGGCGCCATGCACCGCACGGCGCGCGAGAGTATCCAGACGCTCGATATCCGCACCCCTTCGGACCAGCAGGAGGTGCGGCTGCTTTCGGGCGGGAACCAGCAAAAGGTCGTTATTGCGAAATGGCTGTTGCGCGATTGCGAGGTGCTGATTTTCGATGAGCCCACACGCGGGATCGATGTCGGCGCGAAATCCGAGATCTACAAGCTCTTGAACCGGCTGGCGGCCGAGGGCCGCGCCATCATCATGATCTCGTCCGAACTGCCCGAAATCCTGCGGCTCAGCCACCGCATCGCCGTGATGTGCGAAGGGCGTCTGACCGGGGTCCTGCCCGGCGGGCAAAGCAGTCAGGAAGAGATCATGGCGCTGGCCACCCTGCGGCCCAGCCAGACCGTTGCCCCCAGCGAACAGGAGCAGCCCGCATGACCGATACCCTTCGCCCCGGCACCACCACGGGTCCCGCGCCCGAGCGTGTCAGCTTTTTCGCGACCGCGACGGCGCAGCGGCTGCTGGCCTTTGCAAGCCTGATCGTCATGGTGATCGTGTTCTCCGTGCTCTCGCCCAATTTCATGCAGACCTCGAATATCATCGCGATCCTGCAGGCAGCGTCGGTCAACGGGGTGCTGGCGATTGCGGTCACGCTCATCATCATTACGGGCGGGATTGACCTGTCCGTGGGCACGATGATGACCTTCTGCGCCGTGGTGACAGGCGTGGTGCTGACGAATATGGGCATGCCGCTCTGGACCGGGGTGATCGCGGCCATCCTGACGGGGGCCTGCGCGGGGTTTGCGTCGGGCACCTTTGTTGCGCGCATGATGATCCCGCCCTTCATCGCGACGCTGGGCATGATGATGATCCTGCGCGGCCTGTCGCTGATCACAACCGGCGCGCGGCCCATCTATTTCAACAACACGCCGGGGTTCGACCAGATCTCGCGCGGCTCGCTCGTCGGGCAGGTCTTTCCCTCGGTCCCGGTGCCCAATGGCGTGCTGATCCTGTTTGCAGTGGCGATTGCAGTGTCCTTCATCCTCAACCGCACAGTGCTGGGCCGCTATACCTATGCGCTGGGATCGAATGAAGAAGCGATGCGCCTGTCGGGGGTGAATACCGCCGCATGGAAAACCGCGATCTACACGCTGGCGGGTGCGATTGTGGGCATCGCCGGGCTGCTGATCGCGTCGCGCCTGAACTCGGCCCAGCCGGCGCTGGGCATGGGCTATGAGCTGGAGGCGATTGCCGCTGTGGTGATCGGGGGCACCTCGCTGTCGGGGGGGCGCGGCACGGTGCTGGGCAGCCTGATCGGGGCGCTGATCATCGCCGTGCTGGCCAATGGGCTGCGCGTGCTGTCCGTGGCGCAGGAATGGCAGATCGTGGCCATGGGCGCGATCATCATTGCGGCGGTCTATGCCGATCAGTTGCGCCGCCAGAAGACCGGATAACCAAACAACCGGCAGACAGGCCGGGAACATCTATCGAGCCGTTTCAACCTGGGAGGAGACCCAAAACATGCTGAAAAGACGCTCACTCATCGCATCCAGCCTGGCGCTTGCCATGGCCATGGGTGCAGGGCCCGCGATGGCCGACGACGTGACCATCCCTCTGGTGTCCAAAGGCTTCCAGCACGAGTTCTGGCAGGCCGTGCGCGCGGGGGCCGAACAGGCGGGCGCGGAATTCGGTGTCGGTATCGAATTTGTCGGCCCCGATGACGAAAGCCAGGTCGATCGTCAGATCGACATGCTGTCTGCGGCGCTGGCGAATGAACCGCCCGCCATCGGCTTTGCCGCGCTCGACACGCAGGCCGCCATCCCGCTCCTGCGCGAGGCACAGGACAAGGGCATCCATATCGTCGCCTTTGACAGCGGTGTGGACAGCGATATCCCCGTGACCACGGCCACCACCGACAACGTGGCCGCCGCTGCGCTTGCAGCGGACAGGATGGCCGAATTGCTGGGCGGCAGCGGCACAGTCGCCGTGGTCGCGCATGACCAGGTTTCGGCCACCGGCGTTGACCGTCGCGACGGATTCGTGAACCGTCTGGCCGAGCAATATCCGGATATCGAGGTCGTCACCATCCAGTATGGCGGCGGCGATCATCTGACCTCGACCGAGATCACGCGCGCGATCCTGACTGCCAATCCCGATCTGGGCGGTATCTTCGGCACCAATGAGGGATCGGCCATCGGCGTCGTGAACGGCGTGCGCGAGGCCGGGCGCGAGGGGCTGGTCATCATCGGCTATGACAGCGGGGCCGCGCAGCAGGATGCGATCCGCGAGGGGCTGATGGCGGGCGCGATCACGCAGAACCCCGTCGGCATCGGGTTCGAGACCGTGCGCGCCGCCCTGGCTGCGATGAACGGTGAAGACCTGCCCGAGATCATCGATACCGGCTTTTTCTGGTATGACGCCGACAATATCGATGATGAGGAAATTCAGGCCGTTCTCTACAACTGATCGCGCCTGAACATCACAGCCGGGGGCGGCAGCCTGCCCCCGGCATCACTTTCGCAATGCAGGCAGGAAACCCATGCGCCAGTCCACCCCAGACGATGCGCCAATCGCGCATCGCCAGTCAAACACGCGCATCACGGGCCTGCGCACATATGATATCCGCTTTCCGACCTCGGACCATCTGGACGGGTCCGACGCGATGAACCCCGATCCCGACTACTCGGCTGCCTATGTCGTGCTGGAAACCGATGGCCCGCATGAGGGGCACGGTCTGACCTTTACCATCGGGCGCGGCAACGAGATCTGCGTCGCCGCCATCGAGGCGCTGCGCCCGCTGATCGTCGGGTGCGATCTGGACTGGATCACTGCCGATATGGGCCGGTTCTGGCGCCATATCACCGGCGACAGCCAGTTGCGCTGGATCGGCCCGGACAAGGGGGCGATTCATCTGGCGACGGGGGCCGTGGTCAATGCCGTGTGGGACCTGTGGGCAAGGGTTGCGGGCAAGCCTGTCTGGGCGCTGGTCGCCGACATGACGCCCGAGGACCTGGTGCGCTGCATCGATTTCCGTTACCTGACGGACTGCATCACGCCCGAATGGGCGCTGGAGTTCCTGACCGCCCAGGCCGAGGGCAAGGCCGCGCGTCGCGCCACGCTCATGCGAGAGGGGTATCCTTGCTACACGACATCAGCGGGCTGGCTGGGCTACCCGGATGACAAGCTGCGCGCCCTGTGCCGCGCGGCCGTCGATGCCGGCTTTCGCCATATCAAGATGAAGGTCGGCCGCGATCTGGACGATGACAAGCGCCGTCTGGCAATCGCGCGAGAGGTTTGCGGCCCCGATGTGCACCTGATGATCGACGCGAATCAGGTCTGGGAAGTGGATCAGGCCATCGACTGGCTGCGCGATCTGGCTTTTGCTGATCCGTGGTTCATAGAGGAACCCACCTCGCCCGACGATATCGAAGGGCACCGCACCATCCGCAAGGCCATCGCGCCCATGCAGGTCGCCACCGGAGAGATGTGCCAGAACCGCATCATCTTCAAGCAGATGATCATGCGCGGGGCCATTGATATCGTGCAGATCGACGCCTGCCGCATGGGCGGCCTGAACGAGGTGCTGGCCGTGATGCTGATGGCCGCGAAACACGGGCTCAAGGTCTGTCCGCATGCGGGCGGTGTGGGGCTGTGCGAATATGTCCAGCACATGTCCATGATCGACTACCTGTGCATCGCCGGCACGCGCGACGGGCGGGTGATCGAGTATGTGGACCATCTGCACGAGCATTTCGTCCATCCCTGCACAATCCGCAACGCGGCCTATATGCCGCCCGCCGCTCCGGGCTTTTCCATCGAGATGAAGGCGGACAGTATCGCGGCCTATCGGCACAGAACGGAGTAAGGGATGGATCTGGGTCTGACGGACAAGGCGGTCATCGTCACAGGCGGCGGATCGGGGATCGGAGCCGCGATTTCCATGGGGCTGGCGGAGGAAGGGGCGATTCCGGTCATTCTGGCGCGCTCGGACCCTGCGCCGGGCTTCATGGATGCGCTGCGGGCCGCCTGCCCCCGCGCGCAGGTCATCCGCACCGAACTGACCCGCGATGACGACTGCCGCGCTGCCGTGGCGCAGGTAATGGCGGCGCATGGCGGCATCTACGGCTTGGTCAACAATGCGGGCGCGAATGATTCCATCGGGCTGGAGGCCGGGCCAGATGCCTTCCGCGCGTCGATCGAGCGGAACCTTGTGCATTACTACACGATGACGCATCTGTGCCTGCCCTATCTGCGCACCGCGCGCGGCGCGATTGTCAATGTCTCCAGCAAGACGGCGCTGACCGGGCAAGGCAATACCTCGGCCTATGTCGCGGCCAAGGGCGCGCAACTGGCCCTGACGCGCGAATGGGCGGCGGCGCTGCTGGAGGATGGCGTGCGCGTCAACGCGGTGGTGCCCGCCGAGGTGATGACCCCGCTGTACGAGCGCTGGTTACAGACATTCGACACGCCCGAGGATCAGCTAGCCCGCATCACCCGCAACATTCCGCTGGGGCGGCGCATGACCACGGCGCGCGAAATGGCCGATACGGTGCTGTTCCTGCTCTCGGACCGCGCCAGCCACACGACCGGGCAGTGGTTGTTCCCCGATGGCGGCTATGTCCATCTGGACCGCGCCCTGACCCTGGGCTGATCCCGCTGCCCGCCCCCGGACCAGGCAAACCCGAACTGCTTCTCTTGTCCCCCTGCGACCCTTCGCGCAGGAGACATTGACATGGATCAATGTCTCCTTGATCTTGCCAATTATACGGGAATAATCTGCGTGACTGCCCCCGTAAGCAGGGCAGCACGGCACAGGCGAATGAAGGGACGCAACGCATGTGGGATTTCATCAAGCTGGCACTGCTTGGGCTGACGGTGATTGTCGCAGCCGTCATCGCAAGCATGGCCCGCGATCCGGCACATCTGGTCCATATGATTCTGATCGGGGCCGCCGCCGCGATCACGTTCATCTGGATCATCCGCCGTGTGGGCGAACCCGCCCCGGTGGCCAATGAAGGCGAATACATGGATGGCCCGATCCGCTATGGCGTGATCGCCACGGCCTTCTGGGGGGTGGTGGGCTTTCTTGCAGGCGTGTTCATCGCGCTGCAGCTTACCTTTCCGCAGCTCAATTTCGTCTGGGCCGAGGGGTATCTGAACTTCGGACGCCTGCGCCCGCTGCATACTTCGGCGGTCATCTTCGCCTTTGGCGGCAATGCGCTGATCGCCTCGGCCTTTTATGTCGTGCAGCGCACCAGTGCCGCGCGGCTCTGGGGGGGCAGTCTGGCCTGGTTCGTGTTCTGGGGCTATCAGCTTTTCATCCTGATGGCCGCGACCGGCTATGTGCTGGGATCGACCCAGGGGCAGGAATATGCCGAACCCGAATGGCTGGCCAATCTGTGGCTGACCATCGTCTGGGTTGCCTTCCTGCTGGTGTTCATGGGCACGCTGATCAAGCGGCGTGAACCGCATATCTATGTGGCCAACTGGTTCTACATGGCCTTCATCATCACCGTGGCCATGCTGCATGTGGTCAACAATGTGCAGATCCCCGTCTCGATCTTCGGGTCGCTGTCGATCCCGGTCTGGTCGGGCGTGCAATCGGCGATGATCCAGTGGTGGTACGGGCACAACGCCGTGGGCTTCTTCCTGACCGCAGGCTTTCTGGGGATGATGTATTACTTCATCCCCAAACAGGCCGAGCGTCCGGTCTATTCCTACCGCCTGTCGATCATCCATTTCTGGGCGCTGATCTTTCTCTATATCTGGGCGGGACCGCACCATCTGCACTACACCGCCCTGCCCGACTGGGCGCAGACCCTGGGCATGACCTTCTCGATCATGCTGTGGATGCCAAGCTGGGGCGGCATGATCAACGGCCTGATGACGCTGTCTGGGGCGTGGGACAAGCTGCGCACCGACCCGATCATCCGCATGATGGTGGTGGCCGTGGGCTTTTACGGCATGGCCACATTCGAAGGGCCGATGATGTCGATCCGCGCGGTCAACTCGCTGTCGCATTACACTGACTGGACCGTGGGCCATGTGCATTCCGGCGCGCTGGGCTGGAACGGAATGATCACCTTCGGGATGCTGTACTATGTGGTGCCGAAACTCTGGCAGCGCGAGGGGCTGTATAGCCTGCGGCTGGTCAGCTGGCATTTCTGGCTCGCGACCATCGGGATCGTGCTTTACGCGGCCTCGATGTGGGTGACCGGCATCATGGAAGGGCTGATGTGGCGGCAGGTCGATG